>JAEUQE010000045.1 GCA_016789785.1 Bryobacterales bacterium | reverse complement strand
CGATCGCCACCGTGATCCAACTCGACCTCAAGGCGCCTCCCACTGTCGTCAAGCCAGGGGTCTAGCGTGTTCCGAAGCGGGGAACAGTCCAACAATCCTGGTGAGACTTCTACCCTCGCGTTGCTCTCCGGTTGGCGCTCCGGAGATGCCGGCGCGGGCAGGGAACTGATCGCCCGGATGCAGCCGGAGCTGCGAAAGATTGCCGCCTACTACATCGCCCGCGAGCTTCCCGGCAATACCCTGCAACCGACCGCGATGGTCAACGAACTGTTCGTGCGCCTGATGGGAGGGGCGGCGGTCGACTGGCAGAATCGGTCCCACTTCCTCGCCGTCGCTTCACAGCAACTACGGCGGATCCTGGTCGACCACGCACGCGGGCGCCTGACCGCGAAAAGGGGCGCGGGACGAACGCCCACCACCCTCACCGAAAGCGTCTCGGCGGTGCCGCCGGTTGAGGACCACATTCTCGATCTGCATCAGGCGCTGGAAGAACTTGCGGAACTCGATGAGCGGCCGGCGCGGGTGATCGAACTCCGCTATTTTGGCGGTCTGACCGAGGTGGAAGCCGCTGAGGCTCTCGGCGTTTCCGTCGCCACGCTGAAACGGGACTGGCAGATCGGGCGGGCCTGGCTCGCCGACCGGCTCTCCAGGCGCCAGCCTTGAGTTGATGGCGGCGAAAGTGGAAATCCACTGTTGACATACTGAACGCTGTTCGGTAATCTACAAGTGGACTAATCCGCCATGGGAATCGCCGAACGCCGCGCCCGCGAGAAGGAAGAGCTTCGCGCGAAAATCCTGGAAGCCGCCGGAGAACTCTTCGTCGAGCAGGGCTTTGAGAGTGTCTCGCTGCGCAAGATCGCGGATCGGATCGAGTACTCCCCCGCCACGATCTACTTGTATTTCAAGGACAAAGAAGAACTGATCACCACTCTTTGCGGTGAGACGTTCGCCCAACTGTTAGCTTCGCTGCTTGAGTTCGAGCGCACGGAGGGCGATCCGCTCACGAAGCTCCGCGCCGGTCTCCGTTTCTACATCGACTTCGGGCTGGAACACCCAAATCACTACGTCCTCACTTTCTGCACGCCTCACCAGCACTACCAGCTTGAGAACACTCCGGAGTTCGAAACGACCAACCGCACCGCCCTTGAGACTTTTGACTGTTTGCGGCGCTCACTGCAGCGCTGCCGCGACGCGCAACTTCTTGATTTCAAGGATCTTGAAGAGACCGCACAAACGGTTTGGATGTTTATGCACGGTACCGTTTCACTTCTGATTCTCAACTATGGGGATCCCCACTTCCCTTGGTGTGACAAGGAACGCCTCATCGAGAACAGCCTCGACATGATCCTTGCCAGCCTTCGCCCCGCCGCAGCTTCAGTCCTATCGAACTAGCTGTCAGTATCACCAAAGGCAAATTTCTTCGCGTTCAACGGAACATCTATCATCTCTAGACTCGCAATGATATACTGAACACTGTTTAGTCAATTAATTTTGATTAGGAGGTGCCCGATGTCCATTCTCGCGATCCGAAACCTCATCCACGACAAAGTCCGTCTGGTGGTCACCCTGACAGGCATTGTTTTCGCACTCATCCTGATCGTTGTCCAGTTTGGACTGTTCCTCGGATTCCTGGAAACCAGCGCGAATGTGGTTGAGCATAGCGGGGTGGACCTCTGGATCACGGCGACGGGCATTCCCCACGTCAACGGCGGCTCGCCGATTCCGGAGAAACGGCGCTACAAGGCGCTTTCCGTGGAAGGGGTGGAGGCAGTTGAGCCCTACACTCTGGTGTTCGCCAACTGGAAATTACCGAGTGGGGCTCAGGAGGCCGTTCAGGTGGTGGGTTTCGACCCCGAAACCCGGCTCGGCGGGCCGTGGAGCCTGACTACCGGCAGCGTGGAAGACCTCCGCGCCGAGGCAACCGTCATTGTCGACGAGTTCTATTTGAAGAAGCTTGGCGTTACTCATCTTGGGCAAACCGTCGAGATCAACGGCCGGCGTGCCCGCGTGGTTGGGTTCACGAAGGACGTCCGGTCATTCACCACGTCGCCCTATGTCTATACGTCGTTCAAGAACTCGCTCGGTTACGCGCTCCTGCAGGAGGATCAGACGATTTTTCTCGCGGTCCGCGCCCGCCCTGGCGCGGATCTGAACGCCGTCAAGGAAGGGCTTCGGAAGGCTGTTCCTGGCGTGGACGTCTTCACGAATCCAGAAATGCGGGACAAGACGCGCAATTATTGGGTGTTCAGCACCGGCGCTGGGGTCACGACGCTGATGGGGGCGGTGCTCGGGCTGCTGGTCGGGACGGTGGTTGTCGCCCAGACCATCTACGCCGCCACCGTTGATCACATCCGCGAGTTCGGCACGCTCAAGGCGATGGGCGCGACGAACTTCTATCTCTACCGCGTCATCATGCAGCAGGCGCTGATGAGCGCTGTCCTGGGCTATGCCATCGCCATCACGATTTCTCATTTCATTGTCAACGCAGCGTCCGCCGGCGAGGCGCTGATCCTGATGCCGCCGTGGATGGCGATCGGGGTCTTTGGCCTCTCCATTGTGATGTGCGTAAGTGCTTCCATTCTCTCCATCCGGAAGGCTACGTCGATCGATCCGGCAATGGTATTCCGCGGCTAACAAGATACTGACTTACGGGGAATTACTCATGGGTGCGATGATTCAAATCCGCGAACTGATGAAAACTTATGGCTCCGGCTCGGCGCAAGTGCACGCGCTGAACGGTGTGTCGCTGGATATTCATTCGGGTGAACTGCTGGTTCTGATGGGGCCTTCCGGCAGCGGCAAGACGACGCTTATCTCGATCATCGGCTGCATCCTGCGCGCTTCGGCGGGTAGTGTGCAGGTGGAGGGCAAGGAAATCGTCGGACTGCGGGAATCGGAACTTCCCAGCGTCCGCCTCGATCACTTCGGTTTTATCTTCCAGGGCTTCAACCTCTTTCCCGCGCTCACCGTGCGGGAGAATGTTGAGATCGCTCTCGACCTGAAGGGCATTCGCGGCGGCAAGGCCCGCAAACGGTCGATGGAACTGCTGGAGCAGGTCGGCCTGGCCGCCAAGGCTCGCGAGTATCCCGCCAACCTCAGCGGCGGGCAGAAACAGCGCGTCGCGATCGCCAGGGCACTTGCGGGCGACCCGCCCATCATTCTTGCCGACGAGCCGACCGCCGCGCTCGATTCGCAGAGCGGACGCACGGTGCTCGAAATCCTGCATGGTCTCGCGAAGCAGCGCAATCGCGCGGTGGTGGTGGTGACCCATGATCCGCGGGTGCTCCAGTACGCCGATCGCGCCGTCCGCATTGAAGATGGCCGCATCGCAAACGAGTATTCCAAGGATGAAGCCGCTAACTTAGTGCATTGAGTAATAGCCAGGAGGACAAACATGAAACGGAACTTAGTGCTGATTACCTTGATGGGAATTGCGGGAACCTTCCTGCTCTATCCGAAACTGACTCCCCAGACCTCCGGCAAGCCCGCCGCCGCGACAGCAACTCCGGAAGCTGTTACCACTGGGGCTCCGCGGCCAATCGTCGCCGCCGGGCGTGTGGAACCTGCCTCAGAGGAAGTCAAAATCGGCGCCGAGATGGATGGCAAGCTCAAAGCGGTGGTCGTGGAGGAAGGCAGTATTGTGCGCAAGGGCCAAGTGATCGCCGTGCTAGAAAATGGCGACTACCTGGCGCGGGTGGAACTCGCGAAAGCGACTCTCGCCGAGCGTGAGGCGGCGTTGCAGCGGCTGCTCAACGGCACCCGTCAGGAAGAGCGCCGCGAGGCCCGAGCCTCCATTCGCGAAGCAGAAGCAATGCTCGAAAATGCGCGCGCCGAACGTGCTCGCCGCCAACAGTTGCTTGAGCGCGGAGCCATTAGCCGCACCGAGTTTGACCTCACCGATCGCGAGTATCGTGTGATGCAGGCGCGCGTGGAAGGCGCCAAAGAGCGTTTCGCGCTGGCCGACGCCGACGCCCGGGTGGACGAACGCCTGCGCGCGGAGGCGGAGATCGCTCAGGCAAAGGCTCGTATCCACGAAGCGGAAGCGATGCTGGAGAAAACCTACATCCGCTCCCCCCTTCACGGTGTGGTTCTGCATCGCTACTTGAAGACCGGGGAAAGCGTCTCCACCAACGCAAACACACCCATCGTCTCCCTCGGCGACACGTCGAAGCTCCGCGTCCGTGTCGACGTGGATGAGACGGACGTCGCCCGCCTTGCGGTCGGCCAAACCGCATGGGCCACGGCGGACGCCTATGGCACGAAGAAGTTCACCGGGCGCGTAGTACAGATCGGGCAGAAGCTCGGCCGCAAGAATGTCCGCACCGACGAGCCGACCGAGCGCGTGGATACCAAGATCCTCGAGACACTCGTCGAACTCGATGCAGGTCAGACTTTGCCGGTCGGCCTCCGGGTCGACGCCTATATCGAAACGAAGTAACGCCAGCAGCAAGTAACGCCTGTAACAGTAACCCCTGGAAATAGGAGACCCTTCTCATGCGGACCATCGCATTGCTCGCTCTCAGTGTCCCGATAGTGGCCGCTCAGACCGCGCCGCGCACGCTGACGCTTCGTGAGGCTCTGGACCAGACCGCGAAGCAAAGCCCCGAAATCCAACTGGCGCGCTTGCGAGTGCTCGAAGCGCAGGCCAACACAGGCGTCGTGAAGTCGGCCTATCAACCCCAGTTGAACGCTGTGACGACAGGCACCTATCAGACCATCAATCTGCAGAACATCGGCCTGATCTTCCCCGGTTTCGGCGATCGTGTCGGCCCGTTCCGCACCTTCAACGCGCGGCCGGTGTTGACGCAAACGGTTCTCGATTTGAGCCTGCTTTCGAAGATCAAGGCTTCCCGCGAGCGTGAGCGCGGCCTGAACTTCGACGCGGAGACAACGCGTGACGCGGCTCTCGTCGCGGTGCTTCAACTGTATCTGCAGGTCCAGCAAGCCGAGTCCCGCATCAAGGCCGCGGAGGCACGTGTGGAAACCGCGCAGGCCGTTCTGCGCCAGGCCCTGGATTTCGAGCAGGCAGGCACTGCGAACAAACTCGACGTTGCGCGGGCGGAACAGCAGTTTCATGTCGAACAGGCGGCGGTAACACAAGCCAGGCGCGACCGCGATGTTCTGCAGACGGCCATGCTGCGGACCATCGGCCTGCCGCCGGAGGAGCCTGTGCAATTGGAGGCTCCCGTTCTTGAGGTGCGGCCAACTGCGGAGGATGCGGTGAAGATCGCACTCGCCCAGCGCCCGGAGTTGCGATCGATTGACTCGCGCTTGCGAGTCGCCTCGCTCGACAAAGAGAGCGCCGAGCGGGATCGCTTGCCGAAACTTGCTTTCACGGGGGACTACGGGGTCGCCGGTGTTGGGCCCGAACGCAGTCTCTCCACTTACTCGGTGGGTGCGACGCTCACCATTCCGTTGTGGACCGGCCGCCGCATCGAGTCGGAGATTGCGGCTGCGAAGTACCGCGTCGAGCAGGCGAAGTCCGAGCGCCGCGGCCAGGAACTGCGGGTTGCGGAAGAAGTCCGCCAGTCGCAAATCGAGATGGCGGCGGCGATCGAGACTCTTCGTTCCGCCGGACTGGCGACGAAGGCGGCCCGTGAGGCGCTGGAACTGGCGCGCTTGCGCTTCGGCGCGGGTATCTCGACGAACATCGACACCACACAGGCGCAGGGGATTCTCGCACAAGCCGAAGACTTCGAGATCCGCAGCCGGTACGACTATTTCGTTGCTCGTGCGCGCCTGGCCCGCGCGATGGGGAATGTCTATGGGTTTTTTGAGTAGGGGATGCCGGACTTGCGAGGATTGCGGAAGAAGGCGGACCGGGACGGGTCGAATCCGTCACTCCTGACCGACGCGGCTGCGGCAGACTCACCGGCGTGGTCCCCAGACGGCCGGCAGATCGCGTATACCTGCCGATTTACGAGCGCCGCCGAAGACATCTGCACAATCGGCTCTGCCGGAGGAAGGCCGCGCCGCCTGACCGGGCACCCGGCGCGCGACATGCTGCCGAGCTGGTCGCGCGATGGCGGTTGGATCTACTTCGCCTCGGATCGTACGGGGACATCTCAGACCTGGAAGATGCCGTCGGACGGATCAGGGCCGGGGGCCCAGGTAACCCAAGGCGGCGGGTTCGGCGGAACCGAATCCAAGGACGGCCGGTTTCTCTTCTTTGCCAAAAGTCTGATTTCCAGTCCGGTTTGGCGCGTGCCAGTTGGGGGCGGGGACGAAGTTCCAGTGGCGGATGGGGTCCGGTCACTCCGTCTACCACAGAATTTCGCGATCGGACAAGATGGCATTGCCTTCGCATATTCCAAGGACCCCATGCGATCGTTCGAATTGCGATTCTACCGATTCGCCACCAGGACTGTTGAGACGGTGACCCGCGTCGAACGCGGGCTCGGAAACGGGATGGCCGTCTCACCCGACGGCACGCGGCTTCTGTTTACGACTGAGGAACTGCGCTCCGGCGACCTCATCATGGTGGAACGTTTCCAGTAGAGCGAGAACGCGCCGTCCCTTCTCGGTCTTCGGGTCATCGATATCCATGCGCCAGTTATGCTGGGCGATGCTGATCATGCCCTTCTCCAGGTCTACGTGTTTGATCATCGGGCCGGTCACTTCCGAGATGCGCGTGCCGGTGTCGAGGCGCGTTTCGCAGATCAACAGGTTCCCGTCGCCGTTCAACTATGCCGTGCTGACCCCCGGCGAGCAGAAGGCAATCTTGGCAATCACCGAATTTCTAAAAGAACCGGCGCGAGGACGAGGCCAGCGCGCGTACTCACTGCAGCCTTGCTTGCGGAACTGTTAGCGCCTGAACCCCGCTTCCATACTCCCGGCGAGGGCCTATCGCCTGCCCGGTTGGCCGCCCGGCAATTCATCGCGAAAATCCCACCCTGATGCGTTTGCTGGCCCAATAGGGCGGCTGGTGAGTACCTACCTGACCCTGGCAGACGTCTTGGGCATCCACCAGGACTCGATTGAAGCGTTTGGCGATAGCCACGGTATTCGTTACCGCGATGGATTAGAAGCTGCAGGGCAATTCTTCGCCCCCGGGCCGCACAGAGACAGTAGACTTGAAGTATGGATGCGTTACTCCCATTGACCGGTGAGGATCTGGCTCGCGTCGTTGAGCGCTTACGGAATCCCAAACCGGGAGGCAAGGTGGAAGCCGCCACGCAATTCGGTGTCGACGTCACGCTGCTGATTGAGCAGGTCAAGCTTTCTCCCGCCGACCGCGCACGCCGCATGCACAGTCTGGCGATGGCCGCCGAGTCAGTGCGAGGCGCTGCCACCAAGACGAAGCATGAACTTTGAGCGTCTCATCCAGCACCTTTCCGACTCCGGCGTGGAATTCGTCGTAATCGGCGGCTGGGCTGCGATATTCCATGGGAGCACGCATGTCACCAACGATCTCGACATTTGCTATTCAAGGGACAAACAGAATCTTCGCCGATTAGCTGGCGCCCTGGCCCCCTTTCACCCCCGCCCGCGTGGATTTCCGGATGGTCTGCCGTTCGTTTGGGACGCCACGACCTTGGCCAATGGAACGATTCTCACGCTGACGACAGACCTCGGCACACTCGATCTCCTGGCTGAAGTCTCAGGCATCGGAACGTACGAGGAGGCGACCGCAGCCAAGAAGAGCGCGGGCCGCCCCAAGGATCTGCTGATGCTCCCGGAATTGGAAGGCCTTCTGGAGGCGTCGGAAGACGACTGAACTGGCCCGGCACCCTTGAGCGGTACTGCCCGGACGTCACGAACCGGGTGCGCTGCAGGGCGCGAGATGAGACCGGGACCACTTAGGGGTACGGTGCGCCGGACTGCCGGGAAGCCACCTTGTTCGGACATGACTCTGCGATCGGAAACCCCCTTGATTCTATCGCCAACATTGCCGGGACAAGCCCCTAACGCGACAACAGCCGAAGACCAGAGTGCTCGAAGGCCGTACGACGCAAGCGCCCCGGGCATTTCGGGACGTCGATCGGCGGCGGGAGCCGACCAGGTAGAGAGATTCTGGGGCACGATTCACCTTGCGGCATTGAATCGCGCGGGACACCGTTGACAAAGGCCCCTCCCGCCCAAGGGCCCACCGCTCTTGTCGTACACCCGCTTCTAGCGTCTCGCATTGACAAACCGTTTACAACTCGGGTGTAGTGGAAGAGACACTATGATCGGCCAGTTCCAGGCGGTCGACCCAGAGGTGATTCCGTCGATGTTCAAATTCTCTCCCGCCGTGGCCATCGCCGCGGAACTCCCTAGCCGGTGGTCGCGCCTCGCGGTGCGGTTCGTACTGCTCATCGGCGTCATCGCCGCCAGTTCCGTATCGCAGGCGGCGCCGGTACTTTACAACATGACCTTCACACCCTCAACCGGGCAGGCCCCAGCGGGAAGCTTCCGGTATGACGACGATACGAGTACTTTTTCCGCTTTCATCGTAGTACACAGAGGATTCACTTACGATTTCACATCTGCCGTAAACACCGGCGGATACTCGTTTTTCTTTGGTACCGGATGCCCATACCCAGACACAGCGGCAGGGGTTGCTTCCTGGCTAAGGGACCCGGGGTGCACCCGGAATTACTTGGTGGAGTGGCAGCCACAAAGCCCTGTGTCCCTGATGTATCTGGCGGAAGGAGCCCCCCGTGGCTCAGACGCGTTATCGGAACTTGCGGTCACAGGTCGCATTGACGACGAAGGTGGAACTTTCACTGTCACGGCGGAAGTCCCCGAGCCACAAACGCTCATTTCCATGGCTATCGGGACGGTGCTGATAGCGGTGCTCCGGAAGCGTCGATCGATGTGAGTGGGGCAAGGCACTCCGGACCAATCCCACAAACCAGACCACTGAACGTGCTCCCGGATGCGCTGGGTGGCGATCGCCCCGTTTCACTACGCAAAACTCGGCGAGTGTTTCATTGACCAACCGCACCGCAGCGCGCAGTTTCCAGTGCGTGGGCGACAGAATCACCAATCAGCCATGTAGGCGGACGCGAAACAGTTCCTTGGCCGCCACACCGCGGGCCGGGCACGTCCCGGATCGAGCGCGCCCATCAGGGGTGAGACCGGATACCACGGCCCACGGCGCGTCACCGGCAGTTCTTGTCGATGTTGTGATGCGGGTACTGGCTCACCGGCTGGTAGAAACATCCCCTGAAGAAACGCTCGAGCGACCGACAGTTCCTGGGGCTGAGTGACATCAAGCCGGCCAGAAGCTCGGATATGTCGTGGGGACTGGAAGCTCTCGGTTCGGCAAGTTCGATGACGAGCCACACGGTCCCGGAGACTGGTGCGGCACGCCGGTTCCTGCGGCAACACATCGCCAGTTCCGGCCTGTTTCCGGCCCTCCGCCCCGACCGGCTGTTATCCTAAGACATTAGTCCTATGAGTTCTTCCATTGCGATGCCTTTCCATGAAATTGTGGAAGCCGAAGGGCATCTCATCGACAGCCACATCATGGAGCGGATCTTCGACGCCGTTGTCGAATACGAAGGCCGTTTCGAAGTGCAGCATTTCCACATTGGCCGGACGAATAGCGATCCTTCGCGGCTGAGGCTGCGTGTGGAAGCGCCCACCGTGGGGCACATGGACCGCATGATGGCCCAGTTGCTCGGGCTCGGTTGCTCGCCCGTGGAAGGCGGCGATGCGGAGTTCAAGGTAGTCGAAAACGACTGCTGCGCGCCGGAGGATTTCTACTCCACCACGAATCACCGCACCATGGTCCGGATGCAGGCGCAATGGATCGAAGTCGGCAATCAGCGCATGGATGCGATGGTGGTTCTTGAGGACACGCGCGCCTACTGCCGCAGGCTGCGCGATCTGCGAAAGGGCGATCGTGTCGTCGTGGGCATGCACGGCATTCGTGTGATTCCGGAATCGAAAGAGCGCGACCGCATGCAGTTCGCGTTCATGTCGAACGGCATCTCTTCGGAACGGCAGGTGGAGACGGCCGTGCGTCAGACCGCGGCGCTTGTGGAGCAGGTTCGCGCGGCCGGCCAGAAGGTTGTGGTCGTCGCTGGCCCGGTGGTGGTGCACACAGGCGGCGCGCCGCATCTGGCGAAGTTGATTCGCGGCGGCTATGTGCAGGCGCTGCTCGCGGGCAACGCGCTCGGCGTGCATGATATCGAGGCGTCGTTGCTCGGTACTTCGCTCGGCGTGCGAATGGCTGATGGACGCCAGGAAGAGCACGGGCACCGGAATCACATGCGCGCGATCAACGCCATCTACCACGCAGGTGGAATTGCGAACGCAGTCAAATCGGGCAAGCTCAAGACAGGCATCATGTGCGAATGCGTGAAGTCGGGTGTGCCGTTTGTGCTGGCTGGTAGCCTGCGCGATGACGGTCCACTGCCCGACACCATTACCGACATGAACGCGGCGCAGGATGCCTATGCGGAACAGATACGCGGCGCGGGCGTGGTGCTGTGCCTCGGCTCCATGCTGCACTCCATCGCCGTGGGCAACATGTCGCCCAGTTGGGTCAAGATTGTCTGCGTCGACATCAATCCGGCAGTGGCGACAAAGGTCAGCGATCGCGGCACCGGACAAGCGATCGGCGTCGTCACGGATGTGGGGCTCTTTCTGGAACTGCTGGCACGCACGCTGGTGAAGGAATGAAAAAGCACAAAGCTTATACCGATGAGCATGCGGCGGCTGGTGTGGATGCACCGCTGCCCGGGATCGAGACGTGGCCGAACCAGTATCCGCGCGACTATCGCATCGACATCGAGATCCCCGAATTCACTTCCGTCTGTCCGAAAACCGGCCTTCCGGACTCCGGAACATTGAAGGTCAGTTATGTTCCGGACAAGCTTTGCCTGGAATTGAAGTCGCTCAAGATGTACACGTTGGCCTATCGCAATCTGGGCATCTTTCAGGAGAACATCGTGAACCGGGTTCTGGAAGATCTGGTGAAGGCCTCGAAGCCACGCTCGATGGAAGTGCATGGCGACTTTGCGCCGCGGGGCGGCATCTACTCCCGCATCACCGCAACCTGGAGCGCAAAACGTGGCAAGTGAAGATCCGGAGCAGGTAGAGCTGCAGGCAGTGATCCGCGAGGTGCAGGACCGCGTGCGTGCGCGCTATCCCATGCACACCGCCGGATCCGCGCAGATCGTACTGCCGGACCTGATGCCCGTGGTGCATGCCCGCGATCGCGCGGAAGCGAAGGCGGCCGCGATCGGCTCCGTGAATCCGCGCCCGCCGGGCTTGTTGAACAACACCATTCAGAGCGTGAAGCGAACGGTCAGCCGCGCGCTCGGATGGTTCGTGCGCGATCAGATTGAGTTCAACCGCGCCACGATGGATTGTGTGCAGGCTCTGATGGAATCCATGAATGAGAACCGCCGGGCGCTGTCCGCGCTGGCTGCGTTGATTGATCAGAGGCATGCGGAATTGCGCAACGAACTTCAAGCCGAGCTTCGATCCGAGGTGGAGCGGCTGGATCGCGACCTGAAGCCCATTCAACGGAAAGCGGACCTGCTTTTTGACGAGGCGCGCGAATTGAAGGACGTGCGCGTGCATTGGGCCGAGTGGCGCAAAGAATGGGAACGCAAGCTAAGCATCAACGAAGTGCAGTTCCTTCGCAGCGTGGCCGATCTCCAGAGCGCGTTTCAACATCGGGCCACGCTGATGGAAAGCAACTTCCGCGATCTTGCAGGCAGCTATCACAAGGACTTCACCGGCGCCCTGGATCGCGCGCGGCTCGAAATCCAGGACCGTTTGTGGGGCGATCTCGAAAAGATCCGCGCGGAGTACGAGAAGCTGATTCACAACGAACTGCGGGTGGTGCGCCAGCGGATGTCCTCGCAGCCTGCGTTGCGAACCGCGCAGGCGAATGCAGAAGCCGGGAGTGCGGACCCGGAGTTCGACTATCTGCGCTTCTCCGACCGTTTTCGTGGGTCCGAGGAGTACGTGCGATCGCAGCTTCGGCGCTACGTCGCGAAGTTCGAAGGCGCGCGCGATGTGCTCGACATTGGCTGCGGCCGCGGCGAGTTTCTGGAGTGTTTGCGGGAAGCGGGAATCCTGGCCCGGGGTGTGGAGTCAAGCGGCGAACTCGTAGGGTTGTGCCGTGCGAAGGGCCTCTACGTGGAGAAGGCCGACCTGTTTCATTATCTGGCGGAGCACGAGTCCGCGTCACTCGATGGGATCTTCTGCGGCCAGGTGGTGGAGCATCTGCCTCTGTCACGCATCGGCGAGTTGGTGAGGCTGAGTGCCGAAGTGCTCCGCCCCGGAGGCAAGCTGGTGATCGAGACGCCGAACCCGGAATGCCTGGCCATCTTCGCAACGCATTTCTATCTGGACCCGACCCACGTGCGGCCGGTGCCCGCGCAACTGGTGGCGTTCTCCATGGAAGAGCACGGCTTCGGCCAGATCACCGTGGAATACGTGAATCCTGCAAGCGAGACCATGCCATCCGTCTCGCAACTGCCGGAGGAGTTCCGGCGCGCGTTTTTCGGCGGACTGGACTACGCAATTACCGGCCGCCGGCTCTAAACATTCTGCGACTTTGTGCGGCGTTGCCGCGTCTTCTGAGGTATCCACATGCCGGCGGAACGGGATCGAATCATCGAAGCGGGCAACCGCGTGAAGCACTGGCGGCGCTGGGGGCCTTATCTTTCGGAACGGCAATGGTCCACCGTGCGTGAGGACTACAGTCCGTATGGCACGGCCTGGGAATACTTTCCTCATGATCATGCGCGATCGCGGGCCTATCGCTGGGGCGAAGACGGGCTCTGCGGAATCTCCGACAATCATCAGCGGATGTGTTTCGGGCTTGGCCTGTGGAATGGCGCCGACCCGATTCTGAAAGAGCGCCTGTTCGGGCTCACCGGCAAGGAAGGCAATCACGGCGAGGACTGCAAGGAATACTATTACTACCTCGATTCGACACCGACGCACTCTTACATGAAGTGCCTGTACAAGTATCCGCAGTCGCGCTTTCCGTATGACCGGCTTGTGAATCACGGGCGCGGGGCTTACGATCAGGAACTCGAACTGGTGGATCTCGGGGTGTATGAGGGCGACCGCTATTGGGATGTGTTTGTCGAGTACGCGAAGGCGGATGTTGACGATGTTCTGATCCGCATTCGTGTGGCGAATCGTGGGCCTGACAAGGCGCGTCTGCTGGTGCTCCCGCAGTTGTGGTTTCGCAACGTCTGGTCATGGGGACACGACCGCAAGCGCCCATCGTTGTGGCAGATCGATTCGGACGTGATTGAGGCTGAAGAAGAGTCGCTTGGGCGCTACCTGTTTCGCACCGATGGCACGCCGCCGCTGCTCTTCACCGAGAACGACACCAATACGTTGCGCCACTTTGGGATCGGCAAGGGCCATTTCAAGGACGCGTTTCATGAGTATCTGATTCACGGCAATGAAGGTGCAGTTTCGCCGGATTTGACGGGAACCAAAGCATGCGCGGTGTACCACCTGGAGATCGCAGGCGGTCAGGAGCATGTGTTGAAACTGCGTCTTTCGAAGAAGGACTCGGCGGTGGTGGATCATGATACGGTCTTCGCCCAGCGCATCGCCGAGGCGGACGAGTTCTACGCCTCGTTTCAGCCCGAAACGCTGAGCCCTGATGGGCGCAGCGTACAACGTCAGGCGTTTGCGGGTATGCTTTGGAGCAAGCAGTATTATCACTATGTGGTGAATGACTGGCTGAAGGGCGATCCAGCGCAGCCGGCACCGCCTGAGGGGCGGCTCAAAGGGCGCAACTCGGAATGGGAACATCTCTTCAACGCCGATATTCTCTCGATGCCCGATAAGTGGGAATATCCGTGGTACGCGGCGTGGGACACGGCGTTTCACATGATCCCGTTCTCATTGATTGATCCGGAGTTTGCCAAGAGCCAACTCGCGCTGTTCCTTCGGGAATGGTATATGCATCCCAACGGGCAGTTGCCGGCCTATGAATGGGCGTTGGGTGATGTAAACCCGCCGGTGCATGCGTGGGCCTGCTACCGCGTCTACAAGATCGATGCCAAGCTGCAGGGCCGCAAGGACACGGCGTTCCTGGAAAGCGTGTTTCACAAGCTGCTGATGAACTTCACGTGGTGGGTGAATCGCAAGGACTGGAGCGGCAACAACATCTTCGAGGGCGGCTTTCTCGGCCTCGACAATATCGGCATTTTCGACCGTTCCAAGCCGGTGCCGGGCGGCGGAGTGCTGGAGCAGTCCGACGGTACGAGTTGGATGGCGATGTACTGTCTCAACATGCTTCGCATCGCCTTGGAACTCGCGGTGGAGAAGCCGGTGTATGAGGACGTCGCAAGCAAGTTCTTTGAACACTTTCTCTATATCGCCGCGGCGATGAATGACTCGCCGGACATCAGCTTGTGGAATGAGGAAGACGGCTTCTATTACGACAACCTGATCATGCCCATGCCGGGTGGAAAGCAGAAACGGATTCCCACGAAGGTGCGATCCATGGTTGGGTTGATTCCGCTGTTTGCGGTCGACACGCTGGAGCCGGCAGTGCTGGATCGTCTCCCTGGATTCCGCAAGAGGATGGAGTGGTTCATTCGCAACCGTCCGGATTTGTGCCGCAACCTCGCGTCCATGACGCGGGAGGGCGTGGGGGAACGGCGGCTGCTTTCGATCGTGCCGTGGCGAAGGTTGGAGCGGGTCCTGCGAGTGATGCTGGATGAGCATGAGTTCCTGTCGCCACATGGGATTCGTTCGGTGTCGCGACACCATCAGCATCATCCGTTTGTGATGTGGATCGCGGGCGAACCCTTCAGTGTGAAGTACGAGCCCGCGGAGTCGACGAGCGGCCTGTTTGGAGGCAACTCGAACTGGCGCGGCCCGGTTTGGTTTCCCGTGAACTACCTCATGATTGAATCGCTGCAGAAGTATAACCACTACTTCGGCGAGGAGTTCAAGGTGGAGTTTCCGACGGGGTCGGGCCGGTGGATGAACCTAGGGGATGTGGCGGCGGAGTTATCGCGGCGGCTATCGCGGCTCTTCCTGTTGGACGGCTCCGGGCGGCGGCCGGTGTATGGCGGCACGGAGAAACTGCAGCGGGATGCGAACTTCCGCGATCATGTTCTTTTCTACGAGTATTTCCACGGCGACAACGGAGCGGGTCTGGGCGCAAGTCATCAGACGGGGTGGACGGGTCTGGTGGCGAAACTGCTGCAGCAGAGCGGGGAGTGAGAGCTGCGGCGCCCGGCGGCGGTGCCTCCAGAGCGGTGCCTCCAGAGCGGTGCCTCCAGAGCGTGGGCGGTGATGAACCGGTTGGGATTACTCTCTCGCTGGTTCCTGCGGCAAACCTACATCGCGCGGATGCGGTTCTGGAGAAACCGGCAAGTGGACCGAACTTGACACTATGGACGACTGACAGACCATGGTTGCCGACGGGACTCGATCAATCGCTCCTGCTGATCGTCGAGAGCTGAGAAGAAATCCAGTCCTGTACGAGTCTCGATCTCCCGGATACTCACAAAGAAGTTACTCAGAGGTTCGGCGCCAGTGGGACTGTTTGGAACCACTGCGCCGTAGACCGTTCGGTGTCCGTCGTGTTCGACGAGGACGGCCTTGAAGAAATGCGTGGGGACGGCCACCCGGCCTTCGCCGATGACGTTTGAATCGTGGTCGAAGATAGGACCAGTGAACACGTAGATCCGGTCGGCGGATCGGGCCAAACGGCGCACCGCGTTCTCCAACCTTGCCCAAGGGCCGGCATTGACGCTCTGTAACTGCGGTGCGGCGTTGGAGAGAAGAAAGGTCGCACGAAAGGCTTCGGCCGACCAGGCGAAGTCCGCGGCGGGAGCCATGTGGCCACGCGAGTAACCGCTGTAAGTGTAGTCGGAATCCTCGGCGCCGGATTGAGTCAGGAGCGGGTCACGGCGGAAGCGCGTCCGAGTTACCGAAGCCTGGGTCAGATGTTCGGGCTTTAGTTCGTAGCCCACCCAGACCGGAACCTTGCGGGAACTGTTGTGGCAGAGGACGAAGTAAGTGCGATCGGCGATCTCCTCACCAGTACTGGCGCAGGCTGGAAGGCCAAAACGGCCGGTCTGTGCAGCCAAGGAGCTGATCAGCAGGAGCGGCAGGAAGTATCTAGCGACTAACATCAATCAAAAATATCGGCACGTGGGGAGAAATGAATTATAGAGAGCGGCGCGGATCGTGTGAAATAGTTAGTAAAAAGTGTACCTGGTTCTGCCTGGGAATGGCGATGTCCAGGTCCTGGGTGTTGACGGAACCAATGGGTTCGGATCGTTCGCCTGAGTCTGTTCGATTAGTGCCGGCTCTCAAGCTGGCGCCGGGGCTGCGTCCCATGAGAGATCCGAAGATCACCAGACGCCAAGCCACACTTGCCAGGCCAGGCCAGCCTGAAGCCGGGAACTCGGTGCGCGACGCTTCAGCCGCGCCATGCCTAGAAGATCTTGTTGCGGCCGGCGCCGGGTTTGCGCGGGCGGAGAATCGACTTATAGTCGGACCAGTTGGCGATAACGACATACACGCCGAAGAGCAGCGTGCCGAAGGCGACAGTGCTGATGGCTGCGATGGCTCCATAGTGGATCCATGGCACTCCCTGGCCTTCGAAAATCACTTTGCCGAACTCGCGTGCGAAGTTCATGCCGAAGAAGCCCGTCAGCACCGCGCCGGCGCCGAAGATCAGGCTGAGCATCGCAAGCCGGTTCACAGCTTCCGTGTTGCGCAGTTGGAAGAAGTTGTGGAGTGAGGCGTTCAGCTTGTCCACCTCTTCTTCGATCTCACGTTTCATGACATCGGTGCGGTACTCGCGGCATTGCAGCAGGAAGTGATCAATCTCCTCCTCTTTGTTGGCTAGCTCATCGAAGTACCAGTAGTTGGCGAAGTGGAGGAACTCGGCGCGAAGGTCGTTGGCGAGTTGAATGCTTGAGAGCGTCAGCTTATCGTCCTGAATGTCGAGATAAAGCACCTTGGACACTTCGGCGCTGAGCTCGGCGAAATGGAGCAGCGTCACGCGATAGAACAACGCCACCATGGCCATCAGGTAGTAGCGGCCATCGAACATGCGGTGAATGAGAAAGCCTTCGCGCAGTTCGTGCTCGTCGCAATCAAAGTTCCCAATGCAAAGGGTGATGTTGCTGTAGCTGGTAGCGCCGTAGTAGGTACCCTGATGCGCCCATCGCCGGTAGAGCTGGCGATGCATTTGCGTGAACAGGAAGTTCTTGTCGTAGCGAAAGTCCGGACCGTCCCGGTCGACGTAGAGGAAGCGGCTGATGAGCACGCGGTACTCGTCGGAGGACACGAAGTCCGCCGGCACAGTGGCGGGGTCGATGGCGGCGTAGGTGTAGACGATCATGCGCTCATCGAGAACGGGTTCGAACTCTTCGTGCGAGTAGTCCGTAAAGTACAGCAGCGACGTGATGGTTTTGGCGAGGGGAGGCAGGAAGCCCATCATGCCGGCGCAGTGTTCGAAGCGCTCTTCGATGACGGTTTTGCGCTCTCCATCTTCTTCCACGGTGAAGGCAAGGCGGGACGGAAAGCGGCCTTCGCGGATCTGGCGGCTGGAGGAAGGATAGACCTTGCGCATCGACTCATTGATCCAGAGGGCGAGGGAAACCGGGATCTTGTAGGCCTCAACTCCGATGGAGAGGATGCCGATGCCATTGGCGTAGAGGAACAGGCGGAGGTCGGTGACCTGGAGGACCGCTTTGCGCCCCTTGAGGTCTTCGGATTCGAAGAAGAGCTTCCTGCCGTGAAGCGGAATCTGGTAACAGCGGAGGAGGTTTTCGGAACTGCCGCAGGAGGCGGAGGTATCGAAGAAGACACGCCGTACGAAGGGATGGAAGAAGACCATGTCCTGGTAGGCGGGCGAGTCGACGGCGAAGGTCTGATATGCGGAGCGCTGCCAGGCGCCGAAGTTGGCGACGAAAGCGGAGGGAGCGGTATTAGCGTGCGCGGCGATCCAATCGTCCAGCCCATCGATCCAATATTGCTTGCCTGCCCATGCGGAGGCATGGTTCTGCATCACCGTTTGTTTATCGATGGAAAAGGGGAACAGAAAGTAAGTGTGCAGGTGAAGCAGTCCTGGCGCCATCGAGAGAAGTATAGCGGTTGAGGCCTCCGCGAAGGGGAAACATTTTCGGGTGTCCATGTTTTGACCGTTCGAATGGGCCGCCGGGGATTGCGCGAAACTGGAAGAGAGCGAGGGGCATCCAAAATCTCAAGCGGGCGGCCGGGCAAGGTCCGCGAAATTTGTACGCCGTTGCATATTTCTTCTTGCATGCCGCCGTGTTATAGTGAGGCTGATACCGGATGTTGCTGGTTCGCCCGCGGCCACGCTCCGGAACGTTGTACTTCATCCTGCCGAGTCCGTGGGCCAAACAACTTTCTCTCCCCAACGGTTGAATCAGGATGTTCTGTACGCAGTGGAGGCAGTTCGAAACGAACGATAGCCCCGCGCGAACGGGGCAAGAATGAAAGGAGCGTCTCAATGAGCAAGTACATGAGACAGAGAACAATGCGTGAGCGGGTTCTCCTTCCTGTTTTCATAGTGGGTTGCATGGTGGTCATGCCGTCCGCGTTGCAGGCAGCGCCGAAGTTGCGTCTGCAAACGGCTACGGTGGGGCCAGTATCGATCTCGCAGGGGAGTAACGGACCAACGCAGACAGTGGAGGCATTCAACGCGGGTGACGGAAACCTGAATCTGCAGGTGGCCGCATCCGCGAACTGGATCAACCCGACAGTAGGCGGGGCGCGCGGGTGTTCTTTAGGACAGGCGAACACATGCCTGCCGCTGAACATCGCGTTTCAGACGACAGGGTTGGCGCGCGGAACGTATACAGGGATTGTCACGGTCAGCGATCCCAACGCGTTGGACGCGCCACAGATCATCACGGTAACGGCACAGGTGGGCGGCGGTGTTCCGGATGATGTGACGCTATACGTTGCACCGAACGGGTCCTCTTCGGACTTCCGGTTTTCGACGAACAGTGCGCTCGGTATCAACACGAATACGCAGAGCGGCGGGCCATGGCTCTCGTTGACGGTGGATGGGAACGGATCGTTCCGGTTTGTGGTGCCATACCGCATCACGGGGCGGCATTTGGAAGGGATGCCGGAGGGCGACTATCGCGGCACGATCGCGATCAGCAACTCTCCGGTGGCGGCGGAGAACAAGACAGTGAACGTGCGGATGCAGGTGACGTCGCAGCCGATCGCGGTTGCGACGCCGCAGCAGATTGGATTCCGGCTTGCGCCGGGTGCGAGTCCGCAGACGCAGTTCGTGAATACCTTCAACGGCGGGTTGGGGACACTGGGAGTAAGCGGCGCTTCAGCGGCGACGGCATCGGGAGGCAACTGGCTTTCGGCGGCAAACAGCGAAGGGTTGATCCGTGTGGTCGCGAACCCGAGCGGCATGTCAGCGGGCAGTTACTCGGGTACAGTAACCATCACAAGCAACGGCGCGAATGCGGAACTCCGGATTCCTGTGACGTTGGAGGTGGTGGCGAACGGTCCCCCACTGGCCGCGGTGAATGGAGCGCTGAACAGTGCGAACTTCGACAGCGGGCTCGCGCCTGGTGGCGTCGCGGCAGTGTTCGGCGAACAGCTTTCGTTTGAGGAAGCAAGGCAGGGCAGCGTGATTCCCCTGGTGACGGAACTCGGCGGGTCGCGGGTGCTGGTGAACGATGTGGCCGCGCCGGTGTTCTTCAGTTCGTACAATCAGATCAACTTCCAGATCCCGTATGAGACACCAGCGGGTGAAGCGACCGTGCGCGTGGAACGCGGCGGGCAGCGGGGCAACCCGATCTCGATTCAGGTGTCGTCACGTGCGCCGCGGATCATTCAGGTCGGCGATGGCGGCATTGTGGTAAATCCGGACGGATCACTGGCGGTGCGCGGCGGGACGCCGGCAAGACGAGGTCAAGTGATCACCGTTTACTGCGTGGGCTTTGGTGCGACGGACCCTGGTGCGGCAACCGGGGCTGGGGCGCCGGCGCGCGAACCGCTCGGCCGGATCAATCCCGAGCCTCGCGTGGTGATTGGCAATGCCTTCATGGGCGCGACGGTGCTGGATCCCTTGTATGTGGGTTTGACACCGAACCTAGTGGGTCTGTATCAGGTGAACGTGGTTCTGCCGGAAGACATGCCGACCGGCGACGTGCAGATGCTGATTGAAGGCGACGGCTACCGGAGCAACTCGGTGCTGTTGCCAGTGCAGTAAAGATCGATTGCGGTGACGTAGGGCGGGATACTATCCTGTCCTACGTCATGACCGAACGTCTCTACTATCACGATGCGCGGCTCCGTCAATTCACTGCCAAGGTAGTGGACGCGCAAGACGAGGGCCGCCGCATCTACCTGGATCGAACCGCTTTTTATCCGACCTCGGGCGGTCAACCTCACGATAAAGGAATGCTTGGCGGCGCCGCGATTGTGGACGTGGTGGATGAAGAGGATCGCGTTGCGCATGTGCTGGCCACGCCTGTGCAGGGGACGGTGGTAGAAGGCTCCATCGACTGGGCGCGCCGTTTCGATCACATGCAACAGCACACGGGGCAGCACTTGTTGTCGGCGGTGCTGGAGGATCTCTACCAGATTCCAACCGTGAGTTTTCATCTTGGCCAGGAGAGTTCGACCATTGATGTCGGCGCGGCCTCGCTGAGTACGGCTCAAGTGGACGCGATTGAGAAGCGCGCCAATGAAGTGGTCTGCGAGAACCGGCGAGTGAGCGTGGAGTTCGAGGATGCCGCTCAGGCGAAGGTTCTGCGGAAGGCGAGTGAGCGCGAGGGGATATTGCGGATTGTGACGATTGAGGATCTGGATCGTAGTGCGTGTGGTGGCACGCATGTGGAGGCGACGGGAATCATCGGGCCGCTGTTCCTGCGCAAGATGGACAAGATTCGCGGGATCGTGCGCATGGAGTTTCTTTGTGGCTCGCGCGCGGCCCGCCGCGCACGCCGGGACTTCGATGCCTTGAGCGAGATTGCGCGCGGGTTGTCGGCTCCGCTGGATGAGACGCCGTTGCTGGTGGCGGGTCTGAACGCGCGAGTGCAGGAACTGGAGAAGTCGCGGCGGAAACTGGCGATGGATCTGGCAGTGTTTCAGGGCAAGGAGTTGTATCAGTCGTCGGAGGTGGACGCCGGCGGGCGGCGTCGGGTGGTGCGGACGGTGGCCGCGATTGACGAGGAACTGCGCGCACTCGCCCAGAGTTTCACGGCGGAGCCGAATGCGGTGTTCCTTGCAGTGAGCCCCACGTCGAGTGCTTTGCTGCTGGCCGTGAGCAAGGACTGCGGTCTGCACGCGGGGGATCTGGTGAAGAGGGCTGCTTCGGCGTTGGGCGGGCGAGGAGGCGGCAACGTCCAGGTGGCGCAGGCGAGCACACCGCAGGAACGCTTCGCGGAGTTCGTGGCGATGGTGGGGGATGCCACCACATGAGACTTACATTCTGATCCGCGGTAACCGCGCGGTGCCCTGCTCGTCAGCCGATGGCCGGGAGTTCGTAGCCCTTGCGGCGAGGGCGGATCAGTTTGGCGTTGGCTTCCGTGGCGCTGGGACCGTGGAAGCGCTCGATCTTGGGGTCCCAGGCGAGTGTCGCGCGGCCGATTTCACGGCAGATGTTCACGAGGTGGCAGACCACCGTGGAGCGATGGCCGATCTCGACATCCGCCGTCGGCAACTGGCGCGTGCGGATGCACTC
The DNA here is from genome assembly GCA_016789785.1 of Bryobacterales bacterium. The sequence continues at coordinate 23,553 of JAEUQE010000045.1, read as the reverse complement.
CACGAAATTGCGGACATGCGGCGTGCTCTCGCCGGGCCCCTCTTTAGTAGGATCGGGCGCACCCTGACGCAGTTCGGGGCGATTGGTCTTGAAGTCACCACGCAGGATCTGAATCTCTCCATCGGTTCCCTGGAAGATTGCGCCGAGTTGCTGGTGATCGTCGATCTTGGGCTGTTCGAGTGAGACCTCGGCGCCGCTGGCGTAGACGAGCGTTACCTTGTTCTCATCGCCAAGGCGGAGTTCCACTGGGCCTGTGAGCGAGGTTCCGAGCGCGGCCTGCACCTGATCGAGCGAGTGGGTGCCCCAGCCAGTGACGCCCCACGATTGGCCGCCACCGTCGAAGTCCCAATAGTTATGCCAACCCCGATGCAGCGCGCTGTGGTAGGGCCGGAGTTCGGTCTGGTTGCACCACTGGTCCCAATCGAGGCCTTGCGGTTTGGGCTGCTCCGGCTTCGGGGTCCACTGGAGCGGGGCGAGGAAGTTGCAGACGATCACCTTGCGGATGCGGCCGATCTTCCCCGTTTCCACCAGGCGGCTGGCAAAGATGTTGATGGGGATGGAGCGCTGTTGCGTGCCCACCTGAAGGATGCGGCGGTAGTGACGCGCGGCCTTGGTGAGAAACTGGCCTTCGTGAACCGTGAGGCTGAGGGGCTTCTCGGCGTAGACGTCGAGGCCGGCCTGCATGGCGTGCATGCAAATCAGGGCGCGTGCGTGAGTGGGAGTTTCGACGAAGACCGCGTCGAGCTTCTCGTTCTCGAACATGCGGCGGTAGTCATGGTAGGGCCGCCAAAGCTGACCCTCCGGCTGGTAGCGCGAGGTTTCGGCAAGGCTGGCGGGATTGATGTCGGCCATGGCGACCACTCGCGCCGTTCCGAAGTCCTCGCGGCGAAGCAGCCAGCGGGCGCGATTGCCCACGCCGATGAAGCCGATCTCGACACGGTCATTCGCGCCACGAACGGTCGGCGCGGCGACGAAGGGAAAAGCCACGGTCTTTAGAAAGCTTCGGCGCGGAGTGTTCTTCATAGTGTTCGCCTCTCTCAGTTCGCGTTCTCCGGCGCACCAATTTGAGGTGCCCGAGTGTCCATGACCTCCGGCCACTTCGCCGGAGGCGGATGCCGCGCGGCTAGCGCCAATACTGTGGACGCTGCAGGCGTCGGCTACGGTAACGCAGACTTCAGTCTGTCGCCTCCACACTCCTGTGGAGGCCGGTGCATGGTGCCGTCGAATCGCCCCTGGTGGATCATGGGCGCTCGACCGGGTGCTGTTCCGCCCGGCTCGCGAACTCAGCCTTCACAACACATTTTCGTTCAGCCCGTCCTGCACGGCTAGCGCCGCCGTCAGAAAGAAAACTTCAATCCAAGTTGAATCCGGCGCGCGGCAGCCGACGAGATCACCTGGCCGAAACGCTGATTCACCTGGCGGCCCTGCGCATCCCAACGGCTTCCCGTATCAATGCCGGTGAACTGGGAGTGATTGAAGGTATTGTACGTCTCAAAGCGGAACTGAATCCTTCGCGAGTCATTGGCGCCCCAAGCGACGTTCTTGTAAAGCGACAGGTCCCAATTGTTGAGGCCGGGACCGCGGACGGCGTCCTTGGGGGCGTTTCCGATGCCGAAGGCCGAGATCGGTGGCGATTGCACGACGTTGGTGTCGAAGAACCGCATGGGATCGCGCTGGCGCAACGGCAGGCTCGGGTTGCCGGTGAGGTTGACGCGCGCGTCGATGCCCGACCCTCCGGTGAGGTCGATCGCTTGCACGAAACTTGCGCCGAAACCAGTGGGCGCGCCGCTCAGGAAGAGGGCGACACCACCGATCTGCCAGCCGTCGAGGACCGTCCGGCTGAAGGCGTTGCTCCAACTCCCGCTGAACTTCGGCAGATCGTAGAGGAAATTCGCCGTCACGTTGTGCGTACGATCGAAGCCACTCTTGCCGTAGTTCCACCGGCGATAGTTCAGAACCGGATTCACCGAGCCGAAGTCTTCATCGGAGAAATTCATCATTTTCGACCAGGTCCAAGTGGCGCCAAAGAGTAAGTTGCGCGTGAAGCGGCGGTTGGCCTGAGCTTGGAGGGAATGGTAATTGGAGGAGCCGGCGAGTTCGCGATAGTTGATGTCGGCGTAGCCACGATACGGCCGGAGGAAGTTCACCGGCAACGGGCGTCCGTTTGTGCTGTCCAACGCGGACGGGAGAAAGTTGGTCCCGTAGTTGGTGGCATTCAGGTTCCGGCTGTGCAGCAGGTGGCGGGCGACGGAACCGACATAGGCGACATCCACCACGGTTCCGAATCCAATGTCCTGCTGAACTCCGAAACTCCAATTGTAGGTGGAAGGCAGATTGTTGGAATCCTCCATGCCCGAAACGGAGGCCGGGCTTTCGCTGAGAGGCGTGCTGAGCAGACTCTGAATCGTGGTGTAGAAAGCGGTGGAGGTGTTCACCAACGGCCGCTGTTCAGTCCAACCCATCACGTTGTCATCCGCTAGGCGGCTGAAAAACATGCCGAAGCCGCCACGCACGGCGGTCTTTCCGGTGCCAAAGACGTCCCAGGCGAAGCCGAAACGCGGCCCGAGCTTCACGCCGGGCGTGGTCAGTGCGACGTCATCGAAAACGCGCATTCCGTTGATGATGTTGCCCGAGCCCGGGGCGAACGTGCCGATCTTCACCTCCGGGACGATCTCGCCGGTCACCGGATTGCGGCCCATTCTCGCGCTGGTAGGCGTGGCACGGAAGGGTTGGATCAGCAGCGGGGCTTTCGCCTGGTCGAAATCCTGGACGACAAACGCAGCGAGCTTGTTGCCATCGGTGAACGTGGGAATGGAGCGGTGGAAGCGCATACCCAGTTCCAGGGTGAGGCGTTTGTTCACCCGCCAGGTGTCCTGCGCATACCATTCGAAGTTGTTGTAGCGCGCATTCGCCACGGGATGCCGGTCGGACTCGGTGTAGGTGTTTACGGTGCCCATCAAGGCGTTCGAGAACGCGTAGTTGGTGTCGAAGGGGTTCAGCACGTTGCGGCCGAAGTCATAAGCGCCATTGAAGACGGCACTTCGTTGCGCGTTTCTCGCAACCTTCTCCAGATAGAAGCCGAACTTGAAATGGTGCTTGCCTTGGATCTTCGAAAGGTTGTTGCTGACGTTCCAGGTGCTCTGTGTGCCGAAGAAGGGGAAACGGTTTTCAATGCTGATGGAGGGCGCGTTGGGCACACCGCCGAAGGTCGCGTTCGGGATCAGGCCCCGCGGATTGGCCTGCGGAAAGAACTGCGGTAGCCCGAGGTTCAGCTTCTCCCGGTTGTTGCGGTCGAGTGCATCCTGGCCGATCACCAGGCTCTGGTCCGCCCGGCTGAGGCCCACGCTGAACTCATTGACCACCGTCGGGCTAAAGGTATAGATGAGCGAACTGACAAATCCTTTGCCCGGAAACCGGTAGTCGAGCGGCATGTGAGGGAAGGTGATGCCGGAAAGACAACAGGCGTCGCCGGACTGCGACATGCTGTTGTTGAGTCCGCGGGTGTAGAAGTTCGCTTTCGAGCTGATGTTCCAGTCGACGCGCAGCACCTCGGTGCGATACGGATTGTCGACGGGAAGATCGAACACGTAGTTGAGCAGGCGCTGCGGGTCCTGGGTGTTCGGCTGCGGGAAGAAGTTCAGCAGCGCCTGGCCGCGGCGATCAATGCGGCTGGCAGGGACGAGGTTCCCAGGGAGCGGCTGGCGATTGTTAAGTGGATCGAGGATGGGGATGACCGTGCCATTGGTGTCGAGTGTCTGCGAGAAGTTCCCCTGGCGTTCGAGCGCGGTGGGAAAGGTGATTCGCCGCAGACCGGTCGGTGTCTTGCGGGGAAAGAACTCCTGCGACCAGAAGAAGAAAAGCTTGTCGCGCTTGGTGGTCAGGCCCGGGATCAGCACGGGGCCGCCGATGAAATAGCCAGGGTTGTCGTACCGGTAGCGCTGCCGTTTCACGCCAAGTTGATTGTTGAAGAACTCATTGCCATTCAGAGCCTCATTGCGCTTGAAGTAGTAAGCGCCGCCATGAAACTCCCGCGTGCCGCCTTTAGTGACCACGTGAATGCCAGTGGTTGTGCGCCCGTACTCGGCTTGATAGTTGGTCAGCAGAACCTTGACTTCCGCGATTGCTTCCACCGGAGGCGTGAACAAAGGCCAGAACTGGTTTCCGGTATCCATTTGAGAGACGCCGTCGAGCGAAGCGCTCACCGAAGTACTGCGGCCACCGTTGGCAGCGACGAACCGGAAGCCAAAGCTGCGTGGCGCCTCGCGGTCCGAGGTGTCGCTGACTCCCGGCAGCAGGCGCAACATCCCGGCGTAGTCGCGTCCCTTGAGCGGGACGTCCTGAAGTTGTTTCGACGTGATCAGCCCAGTACGCTCTCCACTTTGCGTCTGGACGCGGACGGCTTCGGCCTCCACGGAGGTGGTCTGCACGACGTCTCCGATGCGAAGGGTGATGGTGCGGAGGACGAGCCGTTCGGTCGCTGTGAGCACGAGGCCAGTTTGTTCGAAAGTGGTGAAGCCGGAAGAGGTGACCTTCAGGGTGTAGGTCCCGGGGAGCAGTTCAGTGACAATGAAAGATCCCGAAGCGTCACTGACGGTTTGGCGGACCTGTGCGGTGGCCGTGTTCCGGAGTTCGATTGAGGCGTTGGGCACCCCTGCGGAACTTGGGTCGGCAATCGTTCCCGAGATCTGGCCGGTCAAGCCTTGTGCGGATAAGCGCACGGCGAGGATTAGAAGAGTCAGCGCGAGGTTGCGAACGGCAGTCATTTTTTCAATACCCCTTCGAGTTCCATTGCGGACGTGTATAAACAGGTATACACCCGAACCCTGGAGGATCTTTTCCGATGAGGGGAGGCTAACGGTTAACGTAACAGTTATGCGGGCTCGGGAAACAGGCTTTTGTCTAACGATTTTGCACAGACTAATGGTCAGCCAGAGGGTGCACTGCGATGAGGGAGAGAGCGGCCGGCTGCCATTTCTTCACCTCGACACGGACGAGCGCCTGAAAGAAACGGGCAGGCTTCTGATCGAGGCGGCGTTGCAACTCGTCGGCATAACGAGGTTCGGTCACGAACTCGGCGGCAGCCTGGGTGCCTTCGGACCGGATTCCCGCGAGCACCATCACCACCCGGCCCGGCGCGATCCCCGGGGCGACGGTGATCACTGCCCAGTCCGTGGCTGGCTGGCCGGAGACGGGGTCCACGGTCAGGCGGTACTCCCGCTGTTCTCCAGGCATCGGGTTGCGGTTCAGCACGAAGTTGCCGCCGAGGTCGAAATCGAGCGATTCCGACCGCGGAAGCAACTGGTTCGAAAGGGGGCCGCCCACCAGCACGGCATGGTGATTCTTGAGATCTTCGGTGCCCGTGGTGATGCTTTGCTTGACGAGGATCTCGCGTTCGGCACGGGAAAAGAATCGAGTCAAATGCATCAGGCCGAGGGCCTCGCCCATGCCTGTATAGTCTTCGGGCGAGAAGACCAGGTAGGGCATGCGCGTGGAATTCGGTCCCAGTTGCCGCTCAATGGCGGCCAACGCCTCCGGGCCGAGGGGAATCAGATTCTGGCGCGAGCGGACGGGATCGGAGGCCCACAGGAACTGGAACAGGGGCGGGTTGCTCATCACGACCAGAATCGGCCCTTGCCCTTCGAGAAAAGGCTTCCAAATGGCGCTCGTGCGTAGGGAAGCGGGCAGCCAGCGCAGGCTGATTGCCACGGCACCCGTCAGGACCAGGGCGGCGGCGCCGATCAGCGGCAGGATCCAGCGCCAGCGCGAGCGGACGGGCGCGAGCGGAATCGGATCTGCCGGAACGGGAGCGGGTGGGGCGATCAGTTCCCGTTCCAGGAACAAGGGTTTGTAGGCGCCCGGAGGGATCTGAAGCAGGAGCCTCTCGCCAGTGCCTTCCTGCTCGAAGTACTCTTTCAGACGCTTGCGGACGTCATGCGCACAGACGCGCACGCTCGCGTTCCCCGCCGGGTCGTAATGCTGGTCGAAACCGAAGACTTCCGACGCGAGACAAAACTCATTCAATTCGTCCGCGCGGCCGGAAAGATAGTAGTTGGTGACCACCGTCAGGAACTTCTTCCGCCGCCCCGCAGAAGCGAAATGCCGGCTTGCCAGAATACGGTCGAGGAGTGGCTGGAGTTCTTCGGCGGAGAGGATGCGGCTCACTTCCACTGCGCTTGCAGCCGTCTGTGCGACACCCCCCGCCTCTCTCAGCCTCGGCATTCCCTCATTCTGGCACATCGACTACCGAACATTGAGAGTGGAAGGGGTAGAGCCGAGCAAGGATGGGCGGCTCTACCGCGCTCCGCTCAGCCGGCGGGCGAGGCTGTGGTTCCGCCGGGCCGACGTGGCAACGGTCAGGCGATGCGAGTGCCCTCGGACGTCGCCGGGCCGAGAGGCACCAGGAGCTTGTCGTTGGGATCTCGCACTTCCACGATCCACTCGCCGGTGAGTTTCTTCCCATCACTCCGGAGTGTGCCGGCGGCGCGCAGTTCGCCGATGAAGTTGGAGTCCCCATCGAAGAGCATTTTGCGAAACGCCACCGATACTCTGCCGGGGCCGGTGCGTTCCCAGTTGCCGAAACCGTCACTGGCGCTAAGGGACGCGGGTAACCCAAAAGGAGAAAAATCCAGGCTGCTGCGGTTATTCAGGAAAGAGTTTGTTTCCATCAGGGCACCGCCGCTCGAAAACACCAGAAATTCCTGAAAAGCACCCGGGGGAAACGGCAGGGAATGGACTGTGGTCCATGCGCCGAGAAACTCCCTCACGTCGCCATCCTGAGCCTGAGATACTCCGCTGGTGAGTAGCAAAGTTGCCGCCGCCGGAACAGCAACACTGGCGGCCCGCAAGAAGTTACGTCGTTCGTTCATTGGTAAGAACCTCCTCAAACTAGCGAGCGGAGCCGAAGGGCGGTACGCGCCATCCATCATGTTATTTTTTGAGGATGGCGCTCGATCCCTCGGAGATCACACAGCTACTGTCCGAATGGAAAGGCGGCAACCGGGGCGCGCTCGATCTGCTGATGCCCGTCGTGATGGAGGAACTCAAGCGGATTGCGGCGGCTTATCTGGACCGGGAGCCGGGCAACCCAACGCTTCAAACGACGGCACTGGTGCACGAGGCGTATCTGCGCCTGCTGGGCGTGCAACCGAGCGGATGGGAGAACCGCAGTCAGTTTTTTGCGCTGTCGGCACAAATCATGCGAAGGATCCTTGTCGATCATGCGCGTGCCCGCCGCGGGCCAAAACGTGGAGGCGATTGGATTCAAGTGGATTTCGAGGACGCACTACGGGTTGCACCTGAATCCTCCGTCGAGCTGACTGCCTTGGACGATGCGCTCCGCAGCCTGGAGAAGTTCGATCCAAGAAAGGGTCAGCTCGTCGAACTGAGGCTGTTCGCGGGGTTCTCGAATGAGGAGGCCGCGGAGATTCTCGGCGTTTCGCTGCGGACTGTGGTGCGGGACTGGCAGTTTGCGAAGGCGTGGCTCGCGCGTGAACTTGGCCACGAGCGGTCAAATGGGTAGGTTGGGCACGGGGGCATCCCAATCGGATTCCGCTTCGAGGTCCGTCACCAGGGCACGGTAGGGCCCGGTGTGTCGCAGGGGCTCGAGTTCGGGATCGCCCAGCAGCCAAGGCAGATCCTGCCATTGATACTCCGCCGCGCTCTGCACGTGCGCCTCGGCCCGCTGCGCTTCTCCCAACCGCAAAGCCGCGACTGCGAAGCAAAGATGCAACTGTGCGAGTCCGCACTCAAATGTCACTGTGGAAGTAGTAGCGGCCGATGGCAGTTGTTCGAGGCAATCTTCATAGAGATGCCGGGCGCGTGCCGTTTCGCCTTGTGCCGCGTAGGCCGCGGAGAGTCCCAGGGAGGCGCGCAGGAGCAGACGTGCATTACCGGCGATTCGTGGCGATTCCTTGACGATTCTCCAGCCATGCCTGTAGTGGTTCAAGGCCGCGGTGGGATCTCCGAGACGGAGAGCGATGTCGCCCAGTCCGCACGCGCTGAGTACGAGGAAGCATTCCTTGTACACGTGCTCCGGGCCGTGGTTCAGTGCGGTGATGGCTTCCTCGAAACGCTGGCGGCTCTCGCTCCACCGGAACTGCCGGAACAAGGCGGTGGCACGGAGTGTCTGGGCCCCGACGAAGCGATAGGAAAGTTCAGGCCAATCCTCCAACGTGATCGCCGATGAGAGGATTTGGATGGCGGAGTCATGCCGGCCTCCAAACGCGGCTGCCGCGCCCAGCACGAGCCAAGCCGGGTGGAAGCGCGGCTGCAAACGGATGGCTTCGGCGAGCGCCTGGACGCCTTTGGCCACGCGGCCTCCTGATTCCGAAATCATGTAGTGCAGGCCGCCATAGAAATACTGCGCCTCGGGGAGATCCGGCTGCAGTTCCACACCTTTTTTGCCGGCCGCGAAAGCGCCACGCGGATCGTTCTTGCGAATGCGTACATATGCCAGCCATGGATAGGGCTCGGCGAGTTCGGGATCGATGGCGATGGCGCGTTCGAGGTGAACCGAAGCGCGCTGAACGTCCTCCACGTTCGAGGTTCTGAGGAAGAGCAGGGCATAGGTGGTGCCGAGCGCGGAACGGGGATGGGCGTAGCCGGGGTCCAATTCAAGCGCCTGTTCGAAGTGGGTGATGGCGCCGCTGAGCGAACGGGGACCCATCTCCCACATGAGCCGGCGGCCCTTCGTGTAGTGCTCAAACGCGCTCATGTTGCGAGTGTCGGCGGGCGGCTGTACTGGCGGGCCCGCCATGCCTGGTCTCGGGAGGCAACCAGCGACCAAAGCGGCGGTGCGGTCTTGAAGATCGAACAACTCGTCGTAGTTGCCATCCACCGTCTCAGCGAGGAGGACGCTTCCCGATGCGGTGGTTGTGAGCGTGACCGTAATGCGGACGCGGTTGGCGATGCACTGAAAACTTCCGGTAACGACGTAGGCGGCTTCCAGCGATTGCCCGATCGAGGCGGGGTCATCCAGTGCCAACGCTGTTTGGCGCACGCGGGCGCGGTTGGTGACGCGGATCCCGGGGAGTTTGGCAAAGCGGGCGGCGAGCGTCTCGGCGATACCGGTCCCCAGCCAGTCGTGCGCGGGATCCCCGCTGAGGTTCACCAGGTCAGTGATTGCGATGGAGGGCGTCGGGTCAGCTTCCGGGAGAGACCGGAGCGCTGCCAGCAACCGAGCCGCATCGGGCCATCGCCGGCCCGGCTCTGTTGCGAGGCAACGTTGGATCAAGGCTGCCAGGGCCGGTGAAAGCGAGGGATTGAGTTGGCGGCCGGACGTGCTTTCGGAACCGGAAGAGGGGCGGGTGCCGTAGGCCATCTCGAAGAGAACGGCTCCGATGCTGTAGACATCGCAGGCTTCGGAGGCGGGGCTTCCACGGAGGAGTTCGGGGGCCATGTAAGCGGGCGTTCCGAGGGAATCGCGATCCTGGGCAGGGTCGCGAAGCATGGTGGCAATTCCGAAGTCGATGACCTTGATGTTGCCGTCTTCCGTGAGGAGGATGTTCTCGGGTTTGATGTCGCGGTGAATGACACCTCGGGAGTGGGCATGTTCGAGAGCGGCTGCCAGTTGGTTGGCGTATTTGCGGATGAGTGCTTCGCCGAGGGGACCGTCGCGGAGACGTGAGCGGAGAGGCCAGCCGGGAACGTACTCCATGACGAGCCAGGGCATGCCGGCAGTTTCTCCGAAGTCGTGGAGGACGGCGATGTTGCCATGCGCCAGAGCCGCGGCGGAACGGGCTTCGCGATGGAATCGTGCGCGTGCGGCGTCGCCGTCGCCGAGGCGGTGCCGGATTACCTTGATGGCGACATTGCGGTGGAGACGGGGATCTTCGGCGAGATACACCGCGCCCATGCCGCCTTCGCCGAGTTTCCGCTCGATGCGGTAGGGTCCGAGGGCGGTGCCTGGAGGGATGCCGGAGTAGTGTTGCGTGGCGCTGAATTCCGCGGCGGCTGGTTCGATGGCGGCCGCGAGTTGGGCAGTGGGTTCCTGTTGATGGCGGAGCAGGGACTCGATTTGCGCGGCCAGTTCCGGATTACCGCGGCATGCGTTCTCGACGAAGCCGGCCCGGTGGGAGGGCGGGAGTTCGAGAGCGCCGTGAAAGATGCGTTCGAGTTCGGTCATGTGGGTGCGGGCCGTGGAACAAGTCTGCGCTGACCATCTTAGCGGAGTCCGGTTGCCGTGGTTTTGTGGCTGGCTGATGTTTGCGCCGGTCCGATCACTTACTCACGAAACGTGTACTAACATGAGTGAATGCGCACGGCCATTCGCAGGCTGCTTCGCGCGCCTGCCTTCACGGCGTCAGCGATTCTTACGATCGGGCTCGGCATTGGCGGGAACGTCGCGGTATTCACGGTGCTTCAACAGGTGCTGTTGGATCCACTGCCGTATCGCGATCCGGGCCGGCTGGTCCACATTGGGCAGACCCATCCCGACTACCCGGCAACGCAGGTCTCCGCGCCGGATTTCTTCGATTGGCAGAAGATGGCGAGGAGTTACTCCAATATCGCCGCGCACACGTTTCAAGCCATGAACAAATGGCGCATGCGCGGCGACGATGGGCAGATGCATGACGTGCATATCGTGCAAGCGTCGGCTGGAATGTATCCGATGCTCGGCGTTCAGCCGCTGATGGGGCGCTTCTACACGCCGGAGGAGGAGCGTGGCAAGCAGCCCGTGGTGGTGATCAGCGAGTCGCTTTGGAGGCACCGGTTGAATGGTGATGCGAAAGTCATTGGCCGCCAAATCCGGCTGATGGACTGGCCGGTGACGGTGGTGGGTGTTGTACGGCAAGCCGAAGTTCTTCCATCCTGGGGCGAAGTGTGGATGGGGTTGGGGTTTCTGGACATCGCCTTGACGGAGTCGCGGCGGTTCCATGCGTTGGAGGTGATTGCACGCCTGAAGCCGGGTGTCAGCCGCGAGGCTGCGCAGGCCGAGATGACGGCGATCGCGCGTGCATTGGCGGAACGGCATCCGGACATGAACTCCCGCTTCGGCGCGGCCGTGAATCCGCTTGCCGGCTGGATTACACGGGAAGCTGGCCCAACGCTGATGATCGCCGCGGCTGCGGTGTCGCTGGTGTTGTTGCTGGCATGCGGGAATGTGGCGCATCTGGTGCTGGTGCGAACGGTTGGGCGGACGAGCGAGTTTGCGGTGCGGTTCGCCTTGGGCGCGAGCGCGCTGCGAGTGGTGAGGCTGGTGCTGGCCGAGAATGTGGCGGTCGCGGTCGCAGGGGGAGTGGTGGGTGCGGTTCTCGCCGCAGCGGCATTGCCGCTCTTGCTCCGGCTGGCGCCAGAGATTCCGCGGCTGGCCGCCACTTCGGTATCGCCGGGGGCGATTGGGGCAGGTCTGCTGGCGACCGTGGCAGTGGCTGTGTTTGTGGCTTTGCCGTCGGTATTTCATGCACTGCACGCTGATCTGCATCAGGCATCGAAACGGAGGCGTTCGGGATTTGGACGGTGGCTGGTGGCTGCCGAGTTGGCGCTGGGGTTGGCGGTGATCGCCACGGCTGCCTTGTTGGGACGCAGTTATGCGATGCTTCTGCGCGAGGATCCCGGATTTCAGGCGCAAGGTGTGCTGGCTGTGGACTGGTCCGAGTACCGGCCGGATTGGAAGGCAAGTGAAAGCGCGTTCCGGCAGCAGATCGAGCCCGCGCTTCGTGCGTTGCCCGGAGTAGTGGCCGTGGCTGCGGTGAACGTGGCTCCGCAGGCATTGCGCCCCTCGGAAACGAATCGATTCGCGAGCCGCTTTGAGGTGGCGGGAGAAGCCAAGCGGGACGCTGGAACGGCCGTGGCGCAGATGCGTTGGGTGACGCCGGACTACTTTGCAACGCTCGGGATTCCGCTTCGGACAGGGAGGCTTCTGGAGGAGCGCGACTACGGGCAGGACCGGCTTCTGGTGAACGAGGCTCTGGCGCGGCGCTACTTTGCCGGTAGGAGTCCGGTTGGCCGCAAGATTGTGATGAATGCGGGCACAAGCCATCCGAAGGAAGTGGAGGTGGTCGGGGTGGTGGGGGATGTCAGGGACCTGGGGCTTGAGACGAGTCCGCAGCCGGTGATCTACTCCTTGAACGTGTCGACGAAGATGACGATTTTGGTGAGAGGGAAGGCGGCGGCACACGAAGTGTCAGCGGCAATCCGTTCAGTTGCCCCGAATGCCGTCATCCGCATGCACGGTGCGCTTGACAATCTGCGCCGTGAGTCGCTTGCGTTGCGCAGTTTCTCGCTGATGCTGCTGACGGTGTTTGCGGTACTGGCGGGCGTGCTGACGATGGTAGGCGTGTATGGAGTGATGAGTTACACGCTGCGGTTGCAGGCTCGCGACTTCGCGATTCGATTCGCGTTGGGGGCGCAGCCGGGCGCGGTGCGAGTGGCGCTGGTGCGGGAGTTCGCTGGGCCGGTGGGTGTCGGTCTGCTGGCCGGAACGTGGCTTGCGGTCAGCGCGGCGGGCATGCTGAGGGTCCAACTCTATCAGATGACTCCGGCCGATCCATGGGCATTGATTGGGACGGCTGTTTTGTTGGTGGCGATGCTGATCGTGGCGGCCTTGCGTCCGGTTGCGCGAACGGCAGCGATCTCACCAGCAGCGCTGTTGCGGCAGTAGATAGTTTCGCCTTCGACACGATTCGGCTCACGGGCACAGGCGCCGAGACGATTCTCGGCGCGACACGCTGAAGCGTGCGTTACGGATGCATGAGTCAGACAGATCAGGCACCGTAGCGGATGCCGTTGACGGAGACGGCTGCGTCGTCCCATAGCGAGAGGCCGCGCGTGAAGGTGGTGCGCGTCAAGGCCATCAGCGCGTCGATGAGATAGGGCCTCGTGCGCGGGGCGATGATGGTCCACTGCGCAGGCTCGGCCAGATGTGTGTGCTGCAGCCGGTACTGGTGGAGGATGCGGATGGCGAGATCGATGTCGGCATGGTCACCATGCAACCCGTGTGCCGCTTGATAGCGTAACGAATCGAGTAGCGCGGCTTCATCGCGAGGGCGGCCGATGGTGGCGTTGTTCGCGGCGGCAATCAGGTCGCGCGTGACGAAGTACGGCTTGATATCCAGCACCGGTGTGCCGTCAAGGAAGTCGAGGCAATCGAAATGGAGCCTCAAGCCGTCCTGGCGCACGAGCTTGGAGGCCGTGAGTCCGATCGGATTCGGGCGCGCCGGGGAGCGCACGGCAAACACACCGTGGAGCGAACCTTCCTGCGCACCACGAGGAGTCACTTGAAGCACGTTGCGCTCGGGCTTCACCATCAGCCACGCCAAAACCCAGAAATGCGAGTGCTTGCCGATGTGAAGCAGGCCGTCCGCGAAATCAGGGAAGAGTTCGACCACCGCCGGCACGCCGAATGCGGGCATCGCTTTGCGCTCGCGGATTTCGGATCGCACGACGCCGATGAACCGCAGCGATTCATCCACGTGTGCGAAGTCCGGACCCTGTTCGTCCATCCTGAGTTCTCCTTTGCCAGTCACGAAGCAGTGCAAGCAGTTCATCCTTCGCCCGGCGGTGTGCCCGCGAGTTGACGAGGTTCGACTGCTCGTAGGGATCCTCGCCGAGATTGAAGAGGTGCGTGATCTCGCCGGCACGATTGACAACCAACTTGTCAAATCCGCGGACCACCATGCGCCACTCCCCTTCGCCGCCCATTTGTCCTTCAGCAAAGATGGACTCGGGACGGGCGCCTTTGCCGGTGCGCAGCAAGGCCGAGAGGTCGCGGCCCTGCACCTCGGACGGGACCTGTGCGCCGCATAGCGAAAGCAGCGTCGGCATGAGGTCGATGTTCGAGATCAGCATGTCACTTCGCGCGCCGGGTTCGAGAGCGCCAGGATAGCGGATCAACAGGGGGACGCGGGCGGATTCCTCGAAGGCGACATTCTTGTATTCGAGTCCGTGCGAGCCAAGCATGTCGCCGTGTTCGGAGGTGAAGACGACGATGGTGTTGCGTGTGAGCTGCTCCTCATCCAGCGTCTTCAATAGCCGTCCGAGGGCCGTGTCGAGCGCGGTGCAGAGGCCGTAGTAACCTGCGTGGCCCTTCCGCGCTTCGGCCTCATACGAGGCAGGTACGTTGGGGCGGAGACGGAATTGCGCGGGATCGTAAAGGTCCTTAGGCGGACGGCGAGGCGTGTGCGGCGGCCCCCAGGACAAAAACAAATAGAAGGGATTTTGTTTTTGACGGCGGATGAAGTCCTGTGCGAGCGAGGTCTGATAATCGGGCTCGAAGCCTTCGGCAAGGATCGGCGTGGACTCGTCGCGGAAGTAGGTGGAGCGGTAGTAGTCGTGGCCCCGGTTGAAGGCGGCCCAGTAGTCGAAACCGCGGCGGCGAGGGCCGGGTGGGACGAAGCCGGGTTTCTCTTCGCCATCGAGATGCCACTTGCCGATGTAGCCGGTGGCGTAGCCCGCGCCCCGGAGTTGCGCCGCGATGGACGGTTGATCCGCGGGGAGCAGCAGGTTGTTGCGAGGCATGCCGCAAGCATGCGGGAAGCGGCCGGTGATCAGCGATGCGCGGGAGGGCGTGCAGACGGGATAGGAAGCATAGACGCGATCGAAGTGGACGCCTTCGTTGGCCAGCCGCGCGAGGTTCGGCGCATTGAGATCGCGATCGCCGGAGGAGGGAAGCGTCTGGGCGCGCCACTGGTCGGCGAGCACGAACACGATGTTCGGCGGGCGGGAGGCAGGCGCGGTTTGCGCGCCAAGGCCCGCCGTTCCCGCCGCTGCCGATTTGAGGAACTGTCTTCTACGCATGAGCCGTATAATGAAAGGCAACTCGATTATTCCAAGGAGATTCCGTGGGTAGCAACTTCCGATCTTTGCCCCCGAGGCCGGCTGCCGGTCCGGCGGGCCCCGTCCGCACGGCTGACCGCTACTTCGAACTGAAGTCCGAGATCCACAAGAAGCTCATCGGCGTTTTGAATCTGGACAAGGTGTCGTCGCTGCCGAAGGACCGGGTGCGGGCCGAGATCGGGCGCGTGGTGGAACGTCTGCTGGAAGACGAGCGGTTGCCGATGACCACCGCCGAAGCCAACAAGATGGTGGAGGAGGTGCTGGATGAAGTGCTGGGGTTGGGGCCGCTGGAGCCGCTGCTGAAGGAGCCCTCGATCTCGGATATTCTTGTCAACGGCTACAACAAGGTCTACATCGAGCGCGGCGGCAAGCTGTCGCTGAGCCCGATCCGCTTCAAGGACAATCAGCACCTGCTGCACATTATCGAGAAGATCGTGTCGCAGGTGGGGCGCCGCATTGACGAAGCGCAGCCGATTGTGGACGCGCGGCTGCTCGACGGGTCGCGCGTGAATGCGATCATTCCGCCGCTGGCGCTGGATGGACCGGCGCTCTCGATTCGCCGCTTCGGACGGCACGTGATCACGTCGGACGAGATGACCGCGAACAAGACGATTACGCAATCGATGCTGCGGTTTCTGGCGGCGTGTGTGCAGTCGAAGGCGTCGATTCTGATTTCGGGCGGAACGGGTTCCGGTAAGACGACGACGTTGAACGCGATGTCGCGGTTCATTCCGGAGGATGAGCGGATCGTGACGATTGAGGATACGGCGGAGTTGCAGTTGCAGCAGCGGCACGTGGTGAAGTTCGAGACGCGCCCGCCGAATGTGAACAAGTCGGGCGGGATCAATCAGCGCCAGTTATTGCGGACCGCGTTGCGTATGCGTCCGGACCGCATCATCGTGGGCGAGTGCCGCGGCGCGGAAGCGTTGGACATGCTGCAGGCGATGAACACCGGTGTGGAGGGTTCGATGACGACCATCCACGCGAATACTCCGAAGGACGCGTTCTCCCGATTGGAAGCGATGATCCTGATGGCGGACCTGGAGATTCCGAACCGCGTGATTGTGCAGCAGCTTGCGGGCGCGATCAAGCTGGTGCTGCAGGTGACGCGCATGCAGGACGGGTCGCGCAAGATCATCAGTATTTCCGAAGTTACCGGCGTGGAAGAGGACCGTGTGGTGACGCGCGACATCTTCTTTTTCGACCGCACGGGCGTGAGCGATGCCGGCAAAGTGCAGGGGCGGTTCCGCTGGACGGGTTACACGCCGAAGATCATGGAGCGGATCCAGGTGGCGGGTATCTCGCTCCCGAAAGATATCTTTGACGAAGTGGTGGAAGTGAATCTGTAACATGCCCGGGAAACTGACTCGCAGACAGGTGGGGCTGGGTGCGATTGGAGTAAGTGCGTTCGCGCAGCCAGCGGCGAAATACACGGGCGCGCTGGACGGGTTTGAGGGGAAGGTCTCTCCGAAAGACTTTGATCCGGTGGCGTGGACCCAGCAGCGCTACGCGCAGGCGCCGATGAAACTGCGGTTTCAGGCGGGGTCGGCGAAGCAGGCAGAGGCGTGGCAGAAGAAACTACGCCCGAAGGTGGCCGAGTTAGTGGGTCTGGCGGCGCTGGACAAGTCCGAGGCGCTGGATGCGAAAATCCTGGAAACTCGGGAATTTCCTGGTTACCGGCGGGAGAAATTCGTATTTACCAGCAGGCCGGGGCTCGGGGTGTTGGGGTACATACTTACTCCGAAGAACGGCCAATCGCAGCACCCGGCGGTCATCTGCCTGCCGGGGCACGGGCGGGGCGTGGACGATATCGTGGGTATCGACGATAAGGGCCGGGACCGCACGGACAAGGCCGGGTATCAGCACGACTTCGCGATCCAGGTAGTGGAGAAGGGCATGACGGCGGTGGCCATTGAGCAAATGGCGTTCGGGTGCCGCAGGGATGCGCGAACGAGCAAGGGCGGATTGGGACGGTCGGCATGCCAGCCAACGGCCGGAGCGGCTCTGCTGCTTGGGGAGACGATGATCGGGTGGCGGGTGCGCGACGTGATGCGCACGATCGACTATCTGGAAACGCGTCCGGATATCGATTCAAAGCGCATCGGCGTGACTGGCATTTCGGGCGGCGGAACGATCACGGTGTTTTCGGCGGCGCTGGAACCGCGCATTCGTGCGGCGTTCGCGAGCGGCTATCTGAACACCTTCCGGGACAGCATCTTCTCGATCGCCCATTGCATCGACAACTACGTTCCGGGGATTCTGGAGTGGGCGGAAATGCACGATGTGGCGGGGTTGATTGCGCCGCGGCCTTTTTTCGCGGAGTCCGGAACGAAGGACGACATTTTCCCGATCGAGGCGTTTCGGGAGAGCTTCGCCAAGGTGAAGCGGGTGTATGAAGTGATGGGCGCAAGCGGCCGATTGGAGAGTGAGGTCTTTGAAGGCGAACATGCCTGGCACGGCGTTCGCGGCATTCCCTTCCTGGCCAAGCATCTAGGAGCGTGATGGAAGGCTCGCCAGCGATTCGGATCAGCGAACTGAGGAAACACTACGGGCAGAAGGCGGCGGTGGACGGCCTGAATCTGACGGTGCCGCGGGGATGTTTCTTTGGGTTTCTCGGGCCGAATGGGGCGGGGAAGACGACGACCATCAAGATGCTGATGGGCCTTGCGCCTCCGACGTCGGGGTCGATTGAGATGCTCGGGTTGCCGATGCCGCAATCGGAGATCGACATCAAGGCCCGGATTGGGCTGGTGCCCGACGAAACGCTGCTTTTCGAGCAACTGACGGGGTTCGAATTCCTTGAATTTGTGGGCCGGATGTACCGTCTGGACCGGGGCGTTGCGCGGGACCGGGCGGTGGAGTTGCTGCAGCTTTTTGAATTGGACGGCGCTTCCCGGCAACTGGTGGGCGAGTACTCCAAGGGCATGCGAAAGCGCGTGGCCATGGCCGCGTCGATGATTCACAGGCCCGAGCTTTTTCTGATGGATGAGCCGTTTGAAGGCGTGGACGCCGTGGGTGCGCGCATGATGAAGGATCTGCTGCTCGAACAGGTGCGGCGAGGGGCGACGGTGTTTCTGACGTCGCATGTGCTGGAAGTGGTGGAACGTTTGTGTGACCGTGTGGCGATCATCCATCAGGGCAAGCTGATCATGGAGAACTCGATGGCGGAGCTGCGGCTGGGCAGTGAGACGCTGGAGGACCTGTTCGTGCGCGCGGTGGGCGGTACACGGCAGAAGGAAGCGTTGGAATGGCTCTGAGCGGCCAGGCTCGGGCGATCCTGTGGGCGCAGTGGCGAAGTTTGTGGAACGTCTTTCCGAGGGCCCGCAAAGGCAGCATGGTCGCGGTGGCGATCGGGAGCGCCGTCTGGTACGGGCTATGGGGCATGGCCGCGGCGGCAGCCGTGCTTTTTCTCAGCGAGACGACGAATACCGAGCGTGCTTACAGCTTTCTTGCAGGCGGGTTGCTGATTGCGCTGCTGTACTGGCAGGTGATTCCCGTGCTGATGGTGAGCACGGGCGCGTCATTGGAGATCAAGCGGCTGCGGGTGTATCCGGTGCCGCATTCGCAGTTGTTTCAGCTTGAGGTGCTGCTGCGCCTGAGCACCGGGCTCGAGATGATCATCCTGCTGGCGGGGATGACGGTGGGTCTGGCGCGGAGTCCGGTGTTGCCGCTATGGCCCGCGATCGTGTTTGTGCCGTTTCTGGCATTCAACCTGTTCCTGGCGGCGGGCGTGCGGGAAGCGCTGGTGCGGTTCTTTTCGCAGAAGAAGACGCGGGAACTGACGGTGTTGGCCATTGCGTTGATGGCGGCGCTTCCGCAGGTGGTGCTGATGTCGCAGGGGGCGCGCCGGCTCGGTGCGCTGCTGAAGGATCTACCGAGTGTGGTGTGGCCGTGGACGGCGACGGCGCACATTGTGACCGGCGATCTGGGTTGGCGGAACTGGGTGGGTGTGGTGGTATGGACGGCGGTGGCGTATGGATTCGGGCGATGGATGTTCGAGAAGGGTCTGCATTTCGACGAGGAGGCGGCGCGGGCTTCGGGCGGGAAGGTGTCTGCCGCCGGCTGGCGTGATTGGCTGTTCCGTCTTCCTGGAAGCTGGCTGCGGGACCCGGTGGCGGTGATGGTGGAGAAAGAGTTCCGCACGCTTTTCCGTTCCTCTTCGTTCCGGCTGTTGTTTCTGATGGGGTTTACGTTCGGAATTCTGATCTGGTTTCCGATGCAGTACCGGGGCCGTTTCGCACCGGACCATTTCTTCGTGATTGTATGCGCTTATGCGATGTTACTTCTGAGTGATGCACTGATTTGGAATTATTTTGGTTTTGACCGGAGCGCGGTTTCGTTTTATCTGCTGGCGCCGGTACCGATTGTGGATGTGCTGGTGGCGAAGAATATCGCGGCAGTCGCGCTGGTGCTGCTGGAACTGATGATGATCACGGCGGTGTGTTTCGCGGTGGGATTTATGAGGTCGGTGCAGGTGGCGCTGGATGGGTATCTGGTGGCGCTGGCCATTCTGACGTATCTGCTGGGGATCGGGAACTGGAGTTCGTTCAAGTATCCGAAGCCGGTGGATCCGAACCAGAGTTGGAAGCGCGGGAACCCGGGGCGTTTTCGATTTCTGTTGTTACTGATCTATCCGCTCATCGGTGCGCCGTTTGCGTTTGCCTATTTCGCGCGGGATGCATGGGAGATGGAGTGGGTATTCTATGCGATTGTGGCAGCGCTGGCGGGTGTGGGTGCGGTGGTGTACGGGATGTTTCTGGAGTCGGCATTGAAAGTCGCGAACGAGCAGAAGGAATACTATCTGCGCGAGTTATCGCAGACGGAGACGCCAATTACATCCATCCTGCAGGGGTAAGTCAATCCGGCAGGGGTAGACCCGGCTTTCGGTTTTCGCGTATGACCCAGATGCGGTCGTTTTCCGGGTCGGCGACGTAGATCTCGTTGTTCGGACCGATGGCGACCATGTATGGGTCGCCGATGGGAGTGTCCAAGGCGTTCGCAGGTCTGGCAGAAGTGGAGGGAGCCGGATGGATCCACAGCGACGCCGTACTGAGTCTCTGGTAGGACCACGTAATTGGCGATGAAAGGCCGGGGGCGGGCGTGGTATTCGTAATACCGAGCACCGAACTCAGACGGAGCCGAAAGCCTACCGGTTGTCGCTAGTCCGAAAGCCGATACGGAATTTCGGGTTCGCGGGTGGCTCAAGGAGCTTTTTGATGGCCTGGAAGATGATTTGGATCTCTTCGTCGTGGTCTTGGTACTTGCGTTCAAGCGCTTCTATCTTGTGCGCCAAGTCTTTGTGGCTAGCCATCACCTCACGCAGCTTTACGAAAGCGCGCATGATAGCGATGTTGACCTGCACCGCGCGGTCACTGTTTAAGACCGACGAGAGCATGGACACGCCTTCCTGGGTGAACGCATAGGGTGGTGTCCGACGACCGCCACGACCTTTTGCTCTTGCAAACTGCAAGAGCAAAGAATCGTGCTCCTCAACCGTGAGTTGGAACATGAAGTCCTCAGGGAAACGGTTTCGATTACGGCGCACAGCGAGGTTCAGGTTGCCCGTGGCTACACCGTACAACTCGGCTAGGTCGGAGTCGAGCATGACTTTGTGGCCACGGATCAGGTAGATGCGGCGTTCAATGAGTTGGGGCGGGATAGGTAGCCGCTCGTGCAGCGGCGGAGTGGGTTTTGAGGGCATTGAGGCGTGGCGTTACGATTTCACTGGAAGCATAGCATCCCCGCCGGAGTCTGGGAAGGGCAGCATGTCCGTGTGA
This sequence comes from Bryobacterales bacterium, assembly GCA_016789785.1. Next base: position 3,001 of record JAEUQE010000045.1, on the reverse strand, counting down.
TGTGAGAGATCGGGTTGATAACCCGGCGGCGGCATGTCAGGGCTGCCTTCCAGCGCTCCCGAACGAACCTCGCCAAGGCTTTTGCCTATTTCGGGCGCGACGCATGGGAGATGGAGTGGGTATTCTATGCGATTGTGGCGGCGCTGGCGGGTGTGGGCGCGGTGGTGTACGGGATGTTTCTGGAGTCGGCACTGAAAGTCGCGAACGAGCAGAAGGAGTACTATCTGCGGGAGTTATCGCAGACGGAGACGCCGATTACATCCATCCTGCAGGGGTAAGTCAATCCGGCAGTGGTAAGCCAGGCTTTCTGTTTTCGCGTATGACCCAGACGCGGTCGTTTTCCGGGTCGGCGATATAGATCTCATTGTTCGGGCCAATTGCGACCATATAGGGGTCGCCGATGGGAGTGTCCAAGGCGTTCGCGCCCTCGGTGGGGAGGCCGGGGCGGCCATTGCCCGCGACAGTTGAGATGATTCCCGAGGTATCGACTCTGCGGATGCGGCGGCTGGCGCGATCGGCGATGTAGAGGTTGCCATCCCTATCGAAGGCGATGTTCTGGGGGGCCCCGAGGTCTGCCGCGATGGCGGGGCCGCCATCTCCGGAGTAACCTGGGTTTCCGGTGCCGGCGACGGTGGTGATGACGCCCTGAGGCGACATGCGATAGACACGGCGTTCCCACTTCTGGCAAAAGTAGAGGGAGCCGGAGGGATCCACCGCGACACCGTAGCGAGGGTCTGGCAGGGTGATGGAGTTCGGGATGAAGGCCGGGGGCGGGGGTGGTACTGGTGTGCCGAGCACCGAACTCACCATTCCATCGGGGCTGATTTTACGAAGGGGATTCGCGTCCGAGTGGGTCGCAACGTAAATGTTGCCCGCGCGGTCCGTAGCGAGACCGGCGACCAGACTCATCTCGGCTTGCGTCGCTTGTTGGCCATCCCCACTGTAGCCGAATCCGCCATTGCCGGCGGCGGTGCGGATGGCACCGCCAGGAGAGAAACGGCGGACCCTGTGGTTTGCGCGGTCCGCGATCAGGATGCTGCCATCTGGGTGGACCGCGACCCCCGCAGGTTCATAGAGCCGTGCCTCAATCGCGGGCGAGTTTTCGCCTTGGAAGCCCGCCACGCCGGTGCCGGCGACGGTCGAGATCGAGCCATCCAGGGAAACGCGCCGCACGCGGTGGTGGCCCGTATCGGCGATGTAGACGACGCCGGCCGGGTCGACGGCCACACCACGCGGAGACTTGAGAGACGCGTTGGTTGCCGGGTGGAGATCGTTCGATGCACGATACCGTCCGTTCCCAGCGAGGGTAGTGATGTTCCGTCTCTCATCAATCACTCGTGCGCGCCCGTTGCCCGTATCAGCCACCAGCAGATAGCCCTTGGCATCGAAGGCAAGCGACCGGGGCGCGTTCAACCGAGCGTTGGTTGCCGGACCACCGTCGCCAGAGAAGCCCTCTGACCCGGAACCTGCGACCAGGCGCTCAGTGCCGTCTGTGCCGAGCATCACCACCCGGTTTTCGGAGGTTAAGCTGAGATAGACGTTCCCGGCCAGATCAAGCGCGAGTCCGCCTATGGGGCGAAGGGATCCGGCAGTGGCGCGAAAGGAGTTGTAGATCTCTCTCGATTGACCCGCGGGAGTGATTCGTTGGACGCTGCCCGAATAATTGGCGACGTAAACATCTCCCTGAGGGCCAATTGCAAGAGCGACGGGGCTGCGGACGAGGGGACCGGGCGACGGAGGGGTAATGGGAGCCCCGCGCGGGATGTCGGGGTAGGCGAAGGTCGTGACTATGCCATCAGGTGCGACTTTGAAGATCCCACTGCCCGCGATGTACAGGTTGCCCGCCGCGTCCAGGGCCAGATCGGATGCGGCCGGGATTCCGGTTTCGGTGGCGGGGAGGCCCTCGCGGTAGGTCAGCCTGCCTCCCGCGATTGTCTCGATGGAACCGTCCGAATTCACTCTCCGAACGCGGATATTGCCGGAGTCCGCGATGTAGAGAGAACCGTCTGGTCCAATCCGAATGCCTCGCGGCGTGTTCAATTCAGCGAGCGATGCGGGGCCGCCGTCACCGGAAAACCCAGGCCAACCCGTGCCGGCGACAATCTTCAATGCGCCGGATTGGTCAATCTTGACGACGACATGATTGCTGCTGTCAGAAAGGTAGATGCTGCCGTCGGGACCGCCGGCGACACCTGAGATTTCGCCAAGGGGCGCATCCACGGCCAAGCCCGTTGGCACTTCGAAACGCCAGGTGCGTCCAGCGAAAGAGTGAATGGAACGGTCTGCCTGGCAGGGGCCACTAACAAGAAGAAAGAAGAAGGAAACTGCGATCACTCGGCGACAAATCAGAAACATCCTGCTGCCTCCAATGAGAGCTGTCTACGTGAAAAGAATACTCCGAAGGGGAATGAAATGGAAGGGTGAAAAAGGAAAAGGTTCCAAGTGACCCACATCGGCAGTCCGTTCACCCACCGTGTTAACCCGGCGTGAAGCTGGCAATCGGATCTACCGGGCGTTTTCTCTTCTGCTCCCCGCAATCGCTTTCGGCGACTACGCTTCAACGCATCCGAGTCCGCCTGCTGGCCAGACCGATTGAAACCGATCGCTCGTGGTCGCCTTTCTCTCGCCAACAGGGACGCAAGCTCTCACTCTTGCCCCGGCCGGGTCAACGATCCTGGCTTTCCACTTCGCGCTCCCGCAGCACCTGCCTCAGGCACGTTCGGTTGTTGCACTCCCGATCCCGCTGGTTTCCCACCGGGCCCGGTTGCTTTTCAGCTCGCCTTGCGGCAAACCGCGCGCACAACCCGTAACCTGCGCTCTGGCGCTCCGGCCGCTGAATCCTATCCGATTGCCGCTCCCCTTTGGGATTTTCGCCCCTCAGGATCCTGCCCTTGCGGGCGTCGCCGCAAATGGTGTTGCCACCCTCACGACGCTAGCGCTCAACCGGACCGCTTCCAGCGAAGCTTGCTTGAACGGCCCGCCCGATCTCCTTTCGCTCCCC
>JAEUQE010000459.1 GCA_016789785.1 Bryobacterales bacterium | reverse complement strand
GATCATGGAAGGCGACGTGATCCGCACGATTCGCGACAGTATTCAGTGGATCGGGCATTTCCATACGGGCGGCGTGCCGGGCCGCAACGAGATCGACACCACCCAGGAACTCTACTATCCGGCGATTGTGCAGGCAATTCTCGACACCGGCTTCAAGGGTTACTTCGCGCACGAGTTCATCCCGAAGCGCACACCGCTGAAGTCTTTGGACGAAGCCACGACGTTGTGCGATCTGTGAGTTTCGCCGGAATTCACAATTGATCCGCCCGCGCGGCTCGTTTTTTCGCTACACTTTTGGCCAAATGCGCCATTTACTCCAGGCTGTGCTGGCGCTGCTGGCGGGCTGCGCGTTCGCAAACGCACAGACCCTGCAACTGGCACACCCTTATTCCCGCCCTACGGCTTCCCAATGGCGATCCTTCTTCTCCCTCGTCGGCGAACCTTCTCGCCCGAGCCTGTCCCCGGACGGCAACGGAGCGGATAACGAGTTCGCGCAGGGCGCCCGCATTGTCGTGATTCCTCGTATTTCCAGCCGCACGAGCCCCAACGAGTGTTCGTTGCGGGGAACTCTTGAAGTCCGCCCAACCGGGTCCCGCACGGCAATCGAGCTTCGTGTGGCGAACCCGCGCTGCGAAACGCCATCGGTGATTCTGCCGGACAACGTGCCGCTTGGCCCGGCTGAGGCTTACTTCACCAGCGAATTCGACGAAGTAAGTGGCCCCGCCCGCTTACGCATCGTTCCCATGCGATTTACGGGAGCCGTCCAGGGCAGTTCCCTTCTCCGTCCGTTTACGGCGGGTCAACCGGTCGTGATCCGTGGCACGGGGCTCGGCCGTGCCTCCTCCACGGATTCCACACTGGCCATCGAACTCGGCGGCGTCCGCGCCCGAATTACGTCCGCAAGAAACGTCGAGGCAGGCGTGGACGAAGTAACTGCCTTGGTTCCGCTGGGGACCACTTACGGCTGCCATGTCCCGCTGCGAATCTTCCGCGGCGCTACAGTGCTCCAGGTACTTACCCTGCCCATCGCCGAACGGAGTGGCAGCCCCTGCCAGCACGCACTCAACCTGACACAGGATCAGTTGGAGCGCCTGGACCGGGGGTCAACCCATCTTCCATCGGCCGAACTGCTCATTCAGTCCGAATACCGGATCTACACCCCAACCATGGACGCTTCCAGCAACAGTTCCGTGATGCTCAACTTCAGTCCGCCAGCCGTCTGGGTATCTCCAATCTTGCCGGTGCCGCGCTCCACTGACCGGTTCACCCAGCCGCAGTGGACCACGGAACGGTTGATGGGCTGTGAGATCTCTCACCCGCAGCCAGCGGACTTCTTTCCCGTGGCCTCTCGTTTCACATTCCCGCCCGACGCTGGAATCCTCGTCGAACTCAAACGAGGCACAGACCGCATCAACTTGCTTCTCTTCTCGAATTACGCGTCTTCAACCTCAGCCGATCTGACCGGCTCCTGGCAGGTCACCGGCCGCGGCGGGGCGGCTGTCGGCCCGATCGATTTCGAGTTCGAAATCCCACCCGCCCTCAAGCTGACTCCCGAGTCGTTCAAGCTGACTTACTCACGCGACAAAGACCCTGTCGTCGAGTGGACCGGCGCGAGTTACTCCGATCGGGATCTCGTCTATCTTCATTTCCGCGAGCGATTCGCGATCGTTTCCTGCTTCACCCGAGCCCGCGTGGGGCGAATCCCCATCCCACTCGCACAAATCGCGCGGGAGACCGGCGTCGAACTTCCCGCGGACCTGTTCTTCGACACTCAGCTTACAGTCTTTCGGTCCCCGGCGGATTCCACACGCTTCTCATTCAGCACGGTGCGGGATGGCGCTGGAGTGGGTCTGGTGACCTACCAGACCTCGACCATCACGCAATTGGAGGTAAAGCGGCAATGATGCGGACACTCATCCTACTTGTCACACTCCCCCTTCCGCATGTGGGCCAACAAATTCGGGACGAAGTGATTCTCATGCACATCGCCGACGCCTTCGGCACGCCCCTTATCCGCCTGGGAAACTTCGCACCAGATACTCCTCCGGCACCTCAGTTCGCACCAGGCACCTTGGTGCGCATTGTGTCTACCGCGCCGGGTCCCGGCGGCCTCCCGCAAGGACTTGAATTGATCTCATCGGCAGACGGCGTATCTTACTACGCCGAGATTGTCGGACCCAATGAGAACGACCAGCCGCTCGCGATCCTGCCTCCTGACATTCCGGAAGGCGACGCACGAGTCATCTTGTACGACTCCTCCAACGCTCAGCGCTCAGGCCGCGTTCGCATCGTTGGCTCGGGCTTCCGCATGCTCTACACGCCGGAAGGCTCGCTTGCCGCTGCCGCCGAGCGGTTCGATGGCAGCGGCCGCACAAAACTCAGCCTGACGTCTCCCGCCATCGCTGGCGACTTCGTATCTCTGCGGGGATCCGGGCTCGGACGCAACCCCCTCAGATCCGTCGAGGTTATCGTCGGCGGCGTCACGGTGCGCCCGGAATGGGCGGCGTTCGTGCCGGGCCTCAAGGGCTACGAAGAGGTTCGTTTCCGGATGCTGGCCTCGGTGCCGGATGGCTGCTATGTTCCGGTATCGGTTCGAGTGGCTGGTGTCGAGTCAAACACCGTCCGTATACCCAAGAGCACGGGCCGCGGGGCATGTGCCCATCCGTTCCAACTAAGTCTAACGGAGTTGGGGTTACTCGACATGGGGCGGCAGATCCCCCTGGCGCGCCTGCGGATACTCACCCTAGGCCCGGATCGATGGTTCGACTCCACCGCCTTTCAGCCCCCCTCCCCGCCTTCCCTGCCACTCGTGCACCCCCCTGGCCCGCCCGAGGCAATCCTAACCTTCGAAACCTTGGGCGATATGACCATCGCCGCGGAGTCACCTTCCGGTGGCTTTCGCTGTTATCCGCCGTGGCTGATTCTAACGGGCCAGGAGAGGACCGGCTTCCGCATACCATTGCCTCGTCCCCACTTAGACGCAGGACTTACAGCCATGTTACAAAGCCCGGCCGGGAGCAGGCAGCTTGCGTTCGTGATCGCGCTGCGGGACAGCGACCCCCGATTCAGGTTTCTCGATCTTCCTCCGGCCTCCTTCCTCTCCCCCGGTTCGTGGCGGCTCACCGGTCAGGGCGGCAAGGACGTGGAGTCCTTCGACGTGCCCTTCCGGGTCCCACCAGTACCGTCACTGGCATCGGGCTTCGTCGTCCCAACACCCCAACCCGGCCGGCCGACGCGCATCGACTGGAACACGGCGGGATATACTTCGGGCGACATGATGACCATCTCGATGGGCGAATCCTTCTGCCACGTCCCAGCCACCGCCGGCGCCGTCGATCTACCACCACAACCGCCGTCACCAGTTGGAGCGCCTGCCCCAGCGTTGCGCCTCACCGTCAGCAACGCCGGCGGCGCACTCCAACCCTTCCGGTTCCGGCTGACGAACGGCAACACCGGAGTTGGAGTGGTCGACTACTCGCTCACCAGCGTTTGGGCAATTCCTGCACGTTGAGGGTTAGTTA
>JAEUQE010000458.1:2377-3528 GCA_016789785.1 Bryobacterales bacterium | reverse complement strand
ATCGCGCATTTTCCTCACCTCGCCCTGCACCGAGACGAGTCTCGGCGCGGCAGGCATGAGTGCCTGCGCTTACGCTGCGCCAACATGTAAGAGTGAAGAGTATTGAGGCTAAGGAGGGAAGAAGCGGAAGGCTCCGCAGTGGCATACCACGAAGCCTTCCGGATTGGTTCTACTGCAGATTCACCGATACCGAGTTCGACGTCCCCGTCGCATTCCGAACAGTGACCGCGATGGATTGCACGGTATCCACCGGAGTGTTCACGTTCTTCACGTCGCCGGTGATGGTCAGTGGCACCGTCACCGTGAACAGACTGCCGAACGCTTGCGATGCCTGGCTCTGATACCAGGCGAGGAAAGCCGATTCGACATTCAATGCGAGTTGCGAGGTGCTGACGTTTTCCCCGGAAACCGGAGTAAACCGCAGATCCATACCAGTTACGGCGCGAGATGTCGCATACCCGCTGATCAACAGTGTCAGCGTGGTGTTGGTTCTCGCCGAAATACTCACGTTGAGCAGGCGTGGCGCAGCGGGCGCCACCGTTAGCGTTACGGTGGCTGGAGTGGCAGGCGTCAGGTTGATGCCGCCATCGGTCACGAAGCTCGGCGTCAACGTGATGGAGCCCGCAACACTGCCGGTCTGCAGGCGGATCTGCTGCGCGCCATTGGCGAAGACCGCGCGCGTGGTATTCGCCGGAATGGTGAACGCGATGGTGCGGCCACCGGTGGCGAACTGCACGGCGGGATCATTGGCGAAGACGTCCGAGTTGAACGCCAAGGTCAGCGTGCCGCTCAGCGCCAGTGGATAGCCGCTCGCCAGCGTCAACGACACAGCGGGTTGCTGCAAGGGTTCCTGCGTGCCGCTCGCACCTTCGAAGCGGTAGCCGGGAAGCGGCGCAGGCGACGTACCGGCCCCATTCAACGTGAAGGTGTTCGTATCCACACGAAGGGATGCCGTTGCCGCGCCCACCACGGCCGGTGCGAAACGCACACCGAAGCTGGCGGTCGCGCCCGGAGCGAGCGTCACCGGAAGCCCGGGAACATTGGTCAACTCGAAGATCGTGCCAGTGGAGGCGATGCTGATGCTGTTCACCGAGCCTTGCGCCGTACCCGTGTTCGTGATCTGGAAGTTCACCATCGAGTTTGCGCCCACC
>JAEUQE010000458.1:0-2368 GCA_016789785.1 Bryobacterales bacterium | reverse complement strand
ATCGCGCATTTTCCTCACCTCGCCCTGCACCGAGACGAGTCTCGGCGCGGCAGGCATGAGTGCCTGCGCTTACGCTGCGCCAACATGTAAGAGTGAAGAGTGTTGAGGCTCAGGAGGGAAGAAGCGGAAGGCTCCGCAGCGTCACACCACGAAGCCTTCCGGATTGGTTCTACTGCAGATTCACCGATACGGAGTTCGACGTTCCCGTCGCATTCCGCACCGTCACGGCGATGGATTGCACGGTATCCACCGGAGTGTTCACGTTCTTCACGTCGCCGGTGATGGTCAGTGGCACCGTCACCGTGAACAGACTGCCGAACGCTTGCGATGCCTGGCTCTGATACCAGGCGAGGAAAGCCGATTCGACACTCAATGCGAGTTGCGTGGTGCTGACGTTCTCCCCGGATACCGGAGTGAAGCGCAACTCCATGCCAGTTACGGCGCGAGACGTCGCATAGCCGCTGATCAACAGAGTCAGCGTGGTGTTGGTTCTCGCTGAAATACTCACGTTGAGCAGGCGCGGCGCCGCGGGTGCCACCGTCAGTGTCACGGTGGCTGGAGTGGCAGGCGTCAGGTTGATGCCGCCATCCGTGACGAAGCTCGGCGTCAACGTGATGGAGCCCGCGACGCTGCCGGTCTGTAGGCGGATCTGCTGCGCGCCGTTGGCGAAGACCGCGCGCGTTGTATTCGCCGGAATGGTGAACGCGATGGTGCGGCCACCAGTGGCAAACTGCACGGCGGGATCATTGGCGAAGACATCCGAGTTGAACGCCAGGGTCAGCGTGCCACTCAATGCCAGCGGATAGCCACTCGCCAGCGTCAACGACACCGCAGGCTGCTGCAAGGGTTCCTGCGTGCCGCTCGCACCTTCGAAGCGGTAGCCAGGAAGCGGCGCGGGCGACGTACCGGCCCCGTTCAACGTGAAGGTGTTCGTATCCACACGAAGAGATGCCGTCGCCGCGCCAACCACGGCGGGTGCGAAACGCACACCGAAGCTGGCCGTTGCGCCCGGAGCGAGCGTCACCGGAAGCCCGGGAACATTGGTCAACTCGAAGATCGTGCCAGTGGAGGCAATGCTGATGCTGTTCACCGAGCCTTGCGCCGTACCCGTGTTCGTGATCTGGAAGTTCACCATCGAGTTTGCGCCCACCGCGGTTGGCACGAAGTTCACGGCGCCATTGCCCTGCACCGTGGTCGAGACACCGGACACCAAATAAGCGAAGGTCAGCACGGGGCCGAGGCCATTGGCGGTGAGGTCGAATTGATCGTTGCCGACGCGCAGGCGCCCGTTCACGCGCCCGGCCTGCGTGGGAGCGAAGGTCGCGGTGAACGTGAAACGATTCCCCGGCTGCAGGACCACGGGAAGCGGCGGAAGATCGGAGAGCGTGAGCGCCGTGCCCGAGGCCGTGATCACTGCAATGCGGCCATCCGCGTTCCCCGAGTTCGTCACACGGACGGTGATGGAACTACGCTCACTCACCGCTGCGTCGGGAAGTGAAATCAACTGCTCCGGCTGCACCACGGATGCTCCGCGCTCGCTGAGGATCTCGTACAGGAACTGCGCGGTGGTGCCGGAGCCTTCGAGATTGAAGGTGAGGCGCTGATTGAACAACTCGACGGTTACTGAGCCTGTGGATGCTGCTGTTTGCCGCGGAGTGAAGGCAACACCGACACGCAGTTCCCTTCCGCCCTCAAGCGATGTGCCGGGAAGCGGAGCGCCAACCAATTGGAAGGCGGCGCCGGTGGAGGCGATGCCATTGATCGTGCCTGCGCCGCTGCCACGATTGACGATCGTCAGCACGGCGTTGACGGTCGTATCCACCGCGGTCTGCGGGAAGCTGATGGTGCCGCCGGAGACGATCGGCTGCGCGTTGCCGCCGGGAGGCGTGTAGCTGAACGCGAAGTCGGGCGCGACGCCGACCAGGTTGAGCGTGATGCTCGCCGTGGCGCGATTCTCGGTGTAGCTGATCACTACGCGGGAGGTCACGCGATTGCCCGTCGTGGGCGCATAGCGGACCGTTGCGGAAACGGTTTCGCCGCCATTCACCGTTGCCGGAAGTGTTTGGGCGAAACCGCCGAGTGTGAAGTCAAGCGAGCCGACCAGTTCCACGCTGTTGATGGTGATCTGCGTGGTGGCGGCTCCCCGGTAAGTCAACGAGAGCGTGCCCGATGCTGGTGAGCCGATCGCGTCGGCGGTCAAAGTGGCCGTGCCGCCATCGGCGAGAACCGCAAGATTCTGGGCTTGCTGGAATCGGATGTTAAAGGGCGCCTGCGTCTGCCCAAAGAGGGAGGCGGCGCCCAAGGTCAGGAGTGCTGCAATACGATACACAGATTATTCCTCCACCGCCGCTGGAATGAAGTAGACGTT
>JAEUQE010000457.1 GCA_016789785.1 Bryobacterales bacterium | reverse complement strand
ATCTGCTGCCGGACGAAATCGCGCCGCGTGTGCGGGAAAACGTCCAGTTACGCGAGCGAATGCGATCGGTGTTCGGGCGCGACGTGACGACCGAAGACATCGCGCTCGCTCTGGCAAGCTATGTGCGGTCGATCCTGAGCGGCGATTCTCCCTACGATCGTTTCGTCGCCGGCGACCGCGCGGCCTTAGGAGAGCAGGAACAATTGGGGCTGAAATTGTTTCGAAGCAAGGCCAACTGCGTGACGTGTCATGTGGGCACGAACTTCACCGACGAACGGTTTCACAACACAGGCACTGGTTGGAAGAATGGCAAGTGGAAGGACGAAGGGCGTGTGTTGGTGACCGGGCGCCCGGAGGATCGTGGCACCTTCAAGACGCCAGGCTTGCGGGAAGTGGCCGGCGCAGCGCCCTACATGCACGATGGCAGCCTGCGCACACTGGAGGAAGTGATCGATTTCTATGACGAGGGCGGACGCGCGAATCCGCAGTTGGACAGCGATATCCGAAAGCTGGAACTGACGTCGCAGGAGAAGCGTGCCCTCCTCGCATTTCTGAAAAGCTTGAGTGGAAAGGTGAGCGAGGGATGGCCAGGCGAGCGCTAATCCTGCTGACCGCCGCGCTCCATGCGCAACAGCCCAGCTTCGAGCATCTGTACCGGCAGGCGCTCACACAAAGAGAGCAGACGCTCGGCAAGGATGCCGCGAAAACCAGGGAGAGTGCTCGCGATCTGGCGCTCTATCTGGCAGGCCGAGGCGAGTTCGGGAAGGCCGAAGCGTATCGGGAAGAAGCGATCGCCCTTGTGGACGGCGCGGAGGGAGCGACTGCGCTTCACAATTGGGCGGTGTCGCTGGAAGAGCGCGATGCGGCCGCCGCGGAGCGGATGTACCGCCGCGTGCTGGAGCTTCGTACAAAGATGCTGCCTCCTCTCGATGTGGAATTGGCGGCGACACGGCTCAACTTGGCTTCGCTGCTGGTGTCTCGCGGCGACGTGGAGGCTGGTAAGCTCGCATCGGCGGCGCTGGTGGCGTTCGAGAAGAAGCTTGGGCCTGTAGATGCTCGCGTCGGAGCGGCGTGCGGTGTCCTAGGCGCCGCGAATGCCATCAAGGGGGACATTGTCACTGCGGAGCGTCTGTTCCGCAGAGGGCTTGCGATCGCGGAGAAGGCGCATGGTGCGACCTCACCGCAGACCGCGAGTGCGCTCGAAAACCTTGCCGATTTGCTCGCGCAGACAGGCCGTGAATCAGCGGCGAGGCCGTTGCTCGACCGGGCGCAGAAGATTCGCGCGGGGGCCCGTTAGCCGGTAGACGCCGATCCAGTGGTTCGCGAAACCGAGCAACGGCGACGGGTTGACAACCGGCATGTGACATTCGACGCAGCGATTGTTTGAAACATCCGCCACGTGTTTCGGTTTGGCGTGGCATTCGGCGCACTTCGCATCTGCTGTTGGCTTCGCGCTGGCGGCCGGCTTCGTATCGGCGTGCGGATTGTGGCACGAAAGGCACGAGAGCTTGCCTTCACTCTTCAGAAAGCAAGCGCTCTGGCTAAAGTAGACGGGTTGATGCCGGACGTTCCAGGGATTCTCAAAGTTCGTGGCCGCACCGCGAGCCGGCGGCATGCGATGGCATTGGCCGCAGAGATCGTTGATTTCGGCCGCCGCCAGTTTGGAGGGATTGCGGATGTTGGCGGGCGATGGCTTGGCGGCATGCTCGGCGCCCGGGCCGTGACACGTTTCGCAGCGCACACCGGGCTCGGCAGGTTCGATCGCACGAGCAGAGGTGAGGCTCAGGCTGCCGGTCGAGTGACATTGAAAGCATCGAAGAATGCTCGCGTCTGGAGCGAACGTCCGGTAGGTCACGCCCTCCTTCGCCGTGTGGCCGGGAGTAAGCGCAAGCCCGCCGGACTTCTTGTACCAGGAGAGTCCATGTTCGAGATATGCGTCTTCGCCCGATTGCGACACGTAGGTCACCGCCTGCGCTCCCGCGCCAAAAGCCCAGCGGCCATCGCGAGTGCGTCCGAGCGCCTGGGCGTGATGTGTGGCGGATTGCGAACGCGCGATCTCCGAATGACAAACGGCGCAGGACTTCGAACCCGCGAAGTCCTGCGCCGCAAGAAGGAGGAGCGCGAAGCCTACCAAGTAAAGCGTCCGCTGTATTGGAACTGGCGGCCGACGTAGCCTGGCATCTGGTTGGTAATTGCGCCGAAGGCCGATGTGCCAAACGCCGTGCTGGGAAGGTCGCCGTTGAAGTTGTTCAGTGCGTTGTAGCTCTCCATCCGCAGTTCGAACTTCACCCTTTCAGTGACCGCGAACGATTTGGCGAGCGTGAGATCCACGTTCTTGAAACGCATGCCCTTGACGCCGTCGTACTGAAGCGGATTGGTGCGGCGTGTGAACGCAGGCAGGCGCTGGAACTTCGAAGTGTCAAAGGCGCGCTGCTTGGTCGGGTTGTCGAGCGACGGATCGCCATCCACCAGCAAGCCGCCAAAGCGAAGATACTGGCCCGTGTTGACTGAGAAGAGCCCGCTCAATGACCAGCCGCCGAAGACGCCGTCCACCACTTTGTTGGCGCTCGACAAGAACTTACGGTCCTTGCCAAATGGCAGTTGGTAAATCGTCGCTCCGGTCCAGCGATGACGCGGATTGACGGCTGGCTGGTAAGTCAGATTGTCGAGGAAGTTATCCAGTTCGTCGTAGTATTCTGTGTTGCGCTCGCGGTTGTAGTTGTACCCAAGCACGAGATTGAAGCCGTTGACGAACGGACGCTGCACGGAGATCTGCAGGGCTTGATAGCGGTTGTCGCCCAACCCGGTGAGCCGCTGCTGGATGTCACCATACTGCGGATAGAGGCGCAAGAGTTGCGTCACGGGCACATTGGCTTGCGTGCGCAACTGGCCGGGCATTTTGTCCGCGGACAACTTATTAAAGAACGGATTCGGCACGTTGGCCGCCGTCGCCGCGCCACGCGTGTAACCGATGCGGGGATCCACCTGATTGAGATTGCGCGTCACCGGAGCGTTGCGTCCGAAGTTGCGGAAGTAAGTCGCATCCAGGAGTAACTGGCCGGGTAGTGCGCGCTGAATACTGAAGTTGATGCGATCGTTGGTGCCAACGCGGAAGTCCTGGGTGTAGAAAATCGGCGAACCGCCCAAGTCCGTGTAGCGTCCGAAACTCTTTCCGCTCACCGGCACGAGGCCACCCGGGAAGGGATTGCTCAGACGCGATTGCGGCACACCCGTCAGAAGCGGCAACCCTCGAGTGGTCGCCTCAAAGCCCGGATAGAACACGCTGCCGAGCACGTCGAGACCATCGGTGAGCGTCGATGGCACCAGGTAGCGCGCGTAGCCGAAACGGAACGAAGTCTTGTCGTTGACGCGATACGCAAGACCGGCGCGCGGCATGAGCAACAACCTCTGGGCGTTCCAGGAGCCCCGATTCTCAGAATCAGTGAAGATCCATGCACCGTTGTACACAGGGTTGCCCGTGCGCAGAGCAGTGGCAGCGGCCGGCAATACCGGAGCATTCGCACCCTGCAATTCCGGAATCGGCGAATTGAGATCGAGGAAACGCGAGAGGCGGTCCTG
>JAEUQE010000456.1 GCA_016789785.1 Bryobacterales bacterium | reverse complement strand
CGCGACGCCCTCTATCGCGAAGGCAACATCACGATGGGTGCGTGCATGAAGTGCCACGAACAGATGAAAGCGAGCAATGACTGCGGCTTCTGTCACGAGCCTCGCTGACCGGCGGGGCGCATGAGCCGGGTTTCACGCTGGACTTTGCTCAGCGCATCGATCGCGATCGCAGTGATCGCGGCCATGCAGGTCACTGGCGCGCTGTCTCCCCTAAGAGCGCGATGGGTCATGCGAGGGCTTTCTCCAGGCGGAGGTTTTCGATGGCCCGGTATTGCTTCGTTGAACGATGCCTTGCCTCCGGACGCGGCACAGCAGCGCGCCGCGGCGGAAGCACTCAAACTGCTGGACTCCGGCGCTCGCCAGTTCACTGCAACTCCGGCATCGCTCATTCTGCGAGGACGCGTTCTTCTGCTGCAGGGGCGCTTTGAGGAAGCGATCCGGACCCTACGGATCGCGAAAAATCTCGCTCCGGAAAATGCGCTGCCGGGTGTTGCGCTGGGGATCGCTTATGGTCTTCGGGCGCGAGCCGAGGACCGTGCGGGGGATCTCGGCAATGCTCTCGAAGAGTTCCTCGGCGGCGTGCGCGCGCTGCCGGAGGAGGCTCACGCCAACGCCGCGCTGATCTGCGAACTGATTCCTGCTCCTCACTCCGCGATCATGCACTGGCGAGCCGCGCTGGATCATGCGAACGGCGAGGACCGCCGCGCCATCGAAGCGAGGATTCGTTCGCTCGAAACCAAGATCCAGCGGGAACTCCGCGTCAAGGCGATGTTGAGCCGGCCGCCGTCAGAGCAGGATCCGCCGGGCTCGGAGGAAGTGCGTCTGCACGTGGCGATCCGCGAGGGGCTCGCCGCCGGTGAACTCGATGCCGCCGCTTTGCGCGGACTCGCTGAGCACCTCGCCGGCTTGCGGGACGATCAGATGCTGCGAGATCTTCTGAAATCGCCACTGCCGCCGGCAGCCCGTAAGGATCTTGCAGCGGCGGCCGCCGCCAATCGGACGGGAGATCACGAGGCCGCTCTCACTCGGGCCACGCGTGCGCAAGCAGAGTTCACGAAGGCCGGCAACGCGGCGGGAGTGGCGCTCGCAAGGATCGAGGCAGGCTATGCATTGCAACGAACGGATCCAGGTCTGCGCTGCATGCAGATTCTCAGTGGTCTTCGTGAAGATGCAACCCGCAGACGGTGGCCCTGGGCCGCGAACCGCGCCTGGTTCGATGAGTTATCGTGCCGCACCGGCTTGCGCAACGTGAACGTCGTACAGGAGAGGGATGAAGCCGCGCGGCAGATCCCCCGCTCAGGCTACCTCGGCCTCGCCCTTCGAGCTAGCGCATCTTCCACTGAGCCATTCCGCAGCCACACGGCGCCGGGTCAGGCATGGCAACGGGCGCTCGGGAGTCTGCGCCTGTTTTGGGAAAGCGTGCTGCCTCCCAATCTCGCCAGCAATCTCTACGTTCCGCTCGCGCTCACTTGCCACATCACAGGCAAGCCACTTGCCGCGGAGTTGTTCATTCGCGAGTCGATGGCGGTACTTGAGCCCCTACCCAACCCGCGCTTGAAAGCACAAGTGCTGATGGAACTCGGCATCATCCAGATGGAGCGTCAGCAGTATGCCGCCGCGGAAGGCACGTTCGCGGAGGCCGGGCGAATCGCCGCTGGCAAACTTGATGCGCAGCAGATTCAGAGCTTGCAGGATGTTGCATCGGCGCATGCCGCTCTCCAGGCTGGCAGGAAGGAAGAGTCTCTTGCACGTCTGCAGCGTCTGGTGGCCCGCGACCGCTTCCCCTATCTGAACTTCGTCTATCAGGACCGTCTCCTGCTTCTGCCGGCCATGGGTGAGGCGCTGGCCGCGGTGGGCGACTCCGCCAACGCAACCCGCCACTTCGACCGGAGCGTACAGGAGGCACTGGAGCGGGCAAGCAAAGTCTCCGAGGCGGATCAGAGGCACGCCTTGATCAAGGAGACCGCGGAATCCTGGAAAGGGCTTCTGCGATTGAAGGCGGAAGCACTCGACAAGAGTGGAACGCTCGCATTGTGGCAGACCTATCGCAACGCGCACCGCACTCGTGCGCCAGTGGCCACCCGCGACCCCAGCGTTGCGTGGCTCTCGTACGCCCATGCGGGGTCTCAGATGATTGCCTGGGCCCAGCGCGACGGGCGGGTTTCGATGCACCGGATGCCGGCAGCCACGGTCATCGGCCTCGCCGACCGTTTCGCCGCACTGCTTTCGGATCCGGATTCGCCCCAGACGGAGGTTCGCGCGATGGCCCGGAGTTTGTATGCGGCGCTCGTCGGTCCACTGGCTGGGTCACTCCGTGGTGCAACCTCGATCGTGGTGGACGCGGATGGGCCACTCGCACGCATCCCTTGGGCCGCGCTGGAAAGTGGACGCGGAGATGTTCTCGCCGATCATCACGGGATCGTGCAGGTGCATGGTTGGGAAGAGGCCCAACTCGGCAACAGGCCTGTGGCGCAGGAGAATGCGCTGATCGTGTCCGAGCCGGCTGTTGGCGCTGATTTGCGGACGCTGCTCCCGCCGCTTCCGGAGGCGCGCCGGGAAGCGGAGGAGCTTGTGCGGGACCTTCGCGGGGCGCGCCACGTCTCGGGCTCGAATGCGACCATCGACAACGTGCTCCAACTCGCACCCCAGCACCGCCTGTTTCACTTTGCCGGGCACGGAGTGGCATACGGCGGCTTCGGCGCGTTGGTTCTGGCAGGAGATGCAAGCCACCCCGCACGGCTGCTGACGTCGCGGGAGATTGCACAGGCCAACCTCCGAAACGTGGATCTGGTGCTGCTGTCGGCGTGCTCGGCGGGTACGGGAGAGTTTTCCGGTGTGCTCGATGTGGACGGCTTGGTGCGTGCCTTTCTTCACGCCGGCGCGGCCAGAGTGATCGCCGCCCGGTGGGACGTTCCTTCCCGCACCGCCGCAACCATCGTGTCGTCGTTCTATCGCGGCCTGCGCGACGGACTCGCCCCAAGCGAGGCCCTCCGCCGGGCATCCCACCATGTTCGGAGAAATCCGAGTACGTCGCATCCGTACTACTGGGCAGCCTTCCAATTGTACGGGGCGCCCTAAGATCAGCGCCGCAAAAGATACAGAACTCAATTACTCTTGACAAAGTGACGAAGCCGGAAGATCATGAGTCACTAAGAACACTTAGTGACTTTGTGTCCAGGAGGCGATTCATGCCTGCTACTCTCCCCGGCTTTGCTCCCGCCAACGAGCCTGCGCCCGGCGGGAAACTCCTTCACGTGTATCTTCACGGGCTGGTAACACTGGTCGAAACAACGGACGAGTTTCGCGCTTATTTGGTCAGCATGAGCGGCGAGCATCGCTATCTTGCCGGTACCTGGCTGGCGGAAAGGGAAATTCCGAGCGGCGCGACCGGCGTGCTGAAAGGGGTTGCCGCGGGTGCCGCCACGCTAAACCCGCGCGACAATCCGGTGCTTAGAATCAATGAGTTGCCGTCTCCGAATCATACCCATGTCAGGGCATTCCTTACTCTTCCAAAGCCCCGCGCAATTTACTATCTCAATCGAGGCACCATCGACATTACCGGCGGAAACAAGGACAGACTGCTGGA
>JAEUQE010000455.1 GCA_016789785.1 Bryobacterales bacterium | reverse complement strand
ATGCCCGCAGCAATGACGGCTGCTACGGTGAGGACCACCAGCAGCGCGTTCGTTAGCTGTGTCTTTAACTCCTTCACGACCCCAAACTCCCGGCTACACTACGACCCTGATGCTCATTCTGTAGCAAGTGGACTGCCAATCGCCGTGAGACGATCAGCATCAAGAATATCCGATTTTCCGCACCATTCGCACTCGCCCCTTCCGCCACGTATGAAAATCGGTAGAAGCCGGATACCGAGAACGGGAGCCTTGACACACACTGTGGAAAATTCGTCTCAACCCTGCGAACTTCGCGAGAACCCCGTGGCCCGCTCTACGTATAGTACCCACATGGGCAACCTGCTCTCCGATCTCCGCTACGGTTCCCGGCTCCTGCTGCGAAGCCCCGGTTTCACAATTGTCGCCATTCTCACCCTTGCTCTCGGCATCGGGGCCAACACCGCGCTCTTCACTGTGGCCGACGCCGTATTGCTGCGGCCGCTCCCCTATCTGAACCCTGGCCAGTTGGCGATGATCTGGGAAGACGCTTCCCATATCGGATTCGCCCGCAATACCCCGGCTCCTGCGAACTTCGTCGACTGGAAGGCCCGGACACGCTCATTCTCCGATCTCGCGGCCATTCGCTTCCGTCAGGCGACGCTGACGGAGGATGGGGTGCCGGAACTGGCGACGGGCAGTGGCGTGACTTGGAACTTCTTCCCTTTGATGGGAGTAGCGCCACACCTGGGCCGGGCCTTCACTCCCGAGGAAGACAAGCCGGACCCACGCGTCGTGATCCTGAGCCATGGGCTTTGGGTGCGCCGTTACGGGGGTGATCCGAAGGTGGTCGGCCGCGACATCCGCATGAACGGGCTTAGCGTCATGGTTGTCGGCGTGATGCCCGCCAACTTTCGCTTCCCGGATGCCACCACGGATTACTGGGTGCCGGCCGGGTTTTCGGCGAGGGATTGGAGTAATCGAGGCAGCCACTACCTGCGAGTGGTTGGCAGACTGAAGCCGGGTATCACCATCGAGCGCGCCCAGCAGGATATGCAGGCAATCGCGGCGCAGTTACAACAGGAGTATCCCCGTACAAACACTAAGGTGGGAGCCGTTGTCATTCCATTGCATGAAGAAGTTACCGGGGATGTACGGATGGGTGTGTTGGTGCTGATGGCCGCCGCGGCGTCAGTCCTACTGATCGGATGTGCCAATCTCGCCAACTTACTCCTGGCGCGCGCATCCGGCAGGACCCGCGAGGTGGCCGTGCGCACAGCCTTGGGCGCGAGCCGCATTCGTCTCATCACCCAGTTAGTAACAGAGAGCCTGATGCTCGCATTTGTGGGTGGCGCTTTGGGCGTCGCGCTGGCGTATGGCGGAGTGCGGGTACTCGAAGTGATGATTCCGCGGCAGGTGATGGCTCACATCACACTCGCCATCAACGGGCGCGTCCTGCTCTTTGCGGCGGGCATCTCGATCCTGACCGGCGTCCTCTTCGGTCTTGCACCCGCATGGCGCTCGGCGTCGCAATCTCTCAACGAGGCGCTCAAGCTCGGCGGCAAGGGCGACGTCGGAGGACGCGACGGGGGTTTTCGCAATCTTCTGGTGGTGGCGGAGGTCGCGGTGGCCGTTGTGTTGACCGTCAGCGCGGGGCTGCTGATCGAGAGCCTGAGGTATCTGCAGGGGCTGGAGTTGGGCTTCGAACCGAACCGTCTGCTTACAATGCGTACATCGTTCGGCGGCCAGAAGTACAGCGAGTACAAAGATCGTGAGTCCCTCCACCTGCGCGTGCTCGAAAAGGTGGCGGCGATTCCCGGCGTCGCATCCGCGGCTTTCTGCACGAATCCGCCGTTTACCGCGATCGGCAATACGAACGGCATCGAGATTGCGGGCCGGCCCGAAGATCTGAGCCTGGATGCGCATTACCGCGAGGGCACGGGAGCGTATCTTCGGACGCTCGGCGTAAGGCTGCTGGAAGGACGCCTGATCGACGAGCGCGACACGGCATCCGCACCCTTCGCGGTGGTGATCAACGAGACGTTCGCTCGCAGGTTCTGGCCGAACGAAAGCCCGCTAGGCAAGCGCATCCGGTTTGGCCGTGGGGCTCCATGGATGAACATTGTAGGGGTGGTGCGGGACGTTCGCGAGCGGGGTTTGCAGCTTGAAATGAAACTCTCGACTTACATCCCCACGGCGCAGTCCGGCGCCCAGGGCGGAGGCTTCGCTTCCTATCTGATTGTGCGGTCGCACACCGACCCGCAAACGGTGATGGCAAGTGTGCGTGACGCTTTCGCGGCGGTGGACCGAGAACTGCCGTTGCACCAGGTGCGAACAATGGAAGAAATCATTGACCGGCATCTCGCTTCGCGCAAGAACCAACTGGCGCTGCTGATGACCTTCTCCTCGCTCGCGCTGCTATTGGCGTCGATCGGTGTCTATGGCGTGGTTGCATTCGTGGTCAGCCGCCGCACGCGCGAGATCGGACTGCGAATGGCGCTCGGAGCCACGCAAGGCGATGTCCTCTCGGATGTATTGCGGCGCGGGTTGACCTCGTCGCTCGCGGGTATCGTAGCCGGCGTGGCAACGGCCATGGTGCTGACGCGCTTCATGCGATCAATGTTAATCGGCGTTTCTTCGTTGGACTGGCGCCCCTATGTGTATTCCGCCGCGGTCCTGTTTGTGGTGACGCTGCTTGCGTGCTATCTGCCTGCCCGGCGCGCTTCTTCGGTCGATCCGATGGAAGCGTTGCGAAACGAGTAAGCGCCGCAAAGTACCTGGCTATTTCGGGAGCGCGGGCCAGCCGTATTCTTCGATCGCGGCACGAGTCACTTCCGATGCGATGGCTCCTCCCCGATCGCCGTTCGTCATCACGACGATTCCGTTGCCAGATTCGAGGTACATCAGAAGGTTGCACTTGAAGCCTTCATTCGATCCACCGTGGCCGAACGCGACGGGTGGGTCTCCATGCAATTGGACACCGAGCCCCGTGGATACGGAACCACTTTGGATGCTCTGCCGGGTGCACATTTCCCGTGCCGTGTTCCGCTCAATGATCTTGTTCGATGTTCCGCGATAGGCACTCCACAGTTCGATCGCCCACCGCGCCAGATCCGATGGCGTGGTCCATAATCCCGCGGCCGCCATCTCCGGATACACATGCCAGTTGCCTTTCACTGGCGTGCCATCCCGCAGATGCCCGGTGGCCGCGTTGGAGTGCCAATCCTTCGGAAGCGGCTGTTCATAGGTGCTTCGCTTCATCCCGAGCCGCGCAAGCACCATCCGCTCCATGATCTGTGGAAAGCTCCAGCCGGTGCGGTCCATCATGAGTTGCTGCATCACGGTGTAGCCTCCGCCCGAATACCGCCATTTCGACCCGGGCTCGACATCGGCGACAACCGCCTTGGTGTTCGCCGGCGCCGCGCCATTCAGGATGTCAGTCAACGTTGGCATGGGCGCATCGGTCGCGTAGCCCGGGAAGCCGTGCACGGTCAGCCCGGCGGTGTGGCTCAGCAGACCTCGCAGCGTCACCTTCTTCGCCGTGGTGAAGGTGTTCTCGGGCACTTTCCACGACTTCAGCTTTCCGTTCACATCCTCATCCAACGTGAAGTTGCCGTGCT
>JAEUQE010000454.1 GCA_016789785.1 Bryobacterales bacterium | reverse complement strand
ATGCCCGCAGCAATGACGGCTGCTACGGTGAGGACCACCAGCAGCGCGTTCGTTAGCTGTGTCTTTAACTCCTTCACTACCCCGAACTCCCGGCTACACGAAGACCTTGATGCTTGATCCAGAGCAAGTGGAGTGCCAATCGTCTTGAAATGATCTGCATCAAGAATATCCGATTTTTCGCACCGTTCGCATACGCCTCCGCCGCAACGTATGAAAATCGGTAGAAACCGGATACCGGGAACGGGAGCCCTGACACACCCTGGGGAAATTCGTCTCAGCCTTGCGAAATTCGCGAGAACCCCTTGGGCGAGTTCCACGTATAGGACCCACATGGGCAACCTGCTCTCCGATCTCCGCTTCGGCTCCCGGCTCCTGTTGCGAAGCCCCGGTTTCACAATTGTCGCGATTCTCACTCTTGCTCTCGGCATCGGTGCGAACACGGCGCTCTTCACAGTGGCCGACGCCGTGCTGCTCCGGCCGCTTCCCTATCCAGAGCCTGGCCAACTGGCGATGATCTGGGAAGACGCTTCGCACATCGGATTCGCGAGGAATACTCCGGCTCCCGCGAATTTCGTCGACTGGAAGGCCCGGACACGCTCATTCTCTGATGTCGCAGCGGCCCGCTTCCGCCAGGCGACGCTGACCGAAGATGGGGCGCCGGAACTGGCGACGGGCAGTGGCGTGACGTGGAACTTCTTCCCTTTGATGAGAGTAGCGCCACACCTGGGCCGGGCCTTCACTCCCGAGGAAGACAAGCCGGACCCGCGCGTCGTCATCCTGAGCCATGGGCTGTGGGTGCGCCGCTACGGGGGTGATCCGAAGGTCGTCGGCCGCGATATTCGCATGAACGGGCTCAACGTCACGGTAGTGGGCGTGATGCCCTCCAACTTTCGCTTCCCGGATGCAACCACGGATTACTGGGTACCCGCCGGCTTTACAGCGAAGGATTGGAGTAATCGTGGCAGCCACTACCTGCGAGTGGTTGGCAGACTGAAGCCGGGTATCACCATCGAACGCGCCCAGCAGGACATGCAGGCAATCGCGGCGCAGTTACAACAGGAGTATCCCCGGACAAACTCTAGGCTGGGGGCCGTTGTCATTCCGCTGCATGAGGAAGTTACAGGGGAGGTGCGAATGGGCGTACTGGTGCTGATGGCAGCCGCCGCGTCGGTCCTGCTCATCGGTTGCGCCAATCTCGCCAACTTACTGCTTGCGCGCGCATCCGGCAGGGCTCGCGAAGTTGCCGTGCGCAGGGCTCTGGGTGCGAGCCGCACGCGCCTCATTACCCAGTTAGTAACAGAGAGCCTGATGCTCGCATTTGTGGGTGGAGTATTGGGAGTAGCGCTGGCGTATGCAGGCGTGCGGGTACTCGAAGTGATGATTCCGCCGCAGGTGATGGCTCACATGACACTCGCCATGGATCGCCGCGTCCTGCTCTTTGCGGCAGGCGTGTCGATCCTGACCGGCGTCCTCTTCGGCCTTGCACCGGCATGGCGTTCAGCGTCGCAGTCTCTCAACGAGGCGCTCAAGCTCGGCGGCAAGGGCGACGTCGGAGGACGCAGCGGGAGTTTTCGCAATCTTCTGGTGGTGGCGGAGGTCGCGGTAGCCGTTGTGTTGACCGTCAGCGCCGGGCTGCTGATCGAGACGCTGAGGTATCTGCAGGGGCTGAAGTTGGGCTTCGAACCGAACCGTCTGTTGACGATGCGTACCTCGTTCGGCGGCCAGAAGCATAGCGAGTACAAAGATCGTGAGTCTTTGCATCAGCGCGTGATCGAGAAGGTGTCGGCGATTCCGGGCGTCGCGTCCGCGGCTTTCTGCACAAATCCCCCGTTTACCGCGACCGGCAATACGAACGGCATCGAGATTGAGGGCCGGGCTGAGGATCTGAGCCTGGATGCGCATTACCGCGAGGGCACGGGAGCGTATCTGCGGACCCTCGGCGTGCGCCTGTTGGAAGGACGCCTGATCGACGAGCGCGACACGGCATCCGCGCCTTTCGTGGCCGTGATCAACGAGACCTTCGCGCGCCGGTACTGGCCGAACGAAAGCCCGCTAGGCAAGCGCATTCGGTTTGGCCGCGGGGCGAAATGGATGAGCATTGTAGGGGTAGTGCGCGACGTTCGCGAGCGAGGTTTGCAGCTTGAAATGAAACTCTCGACTTACATCCCCACGGCGCAGTCCGGCGCCCAGGGCGGAGGCTTCGCTTCCTACCTGATTGTCCGCTCGCACACCGATCCGCAAACGGTGATGGCGAGTGTGCGCGACGCCTTCGCGGCGGTGGACCGGGAACTGCCCGTGCATCAGGTGCGCACGATGGATGAGATCATTGACAGGCATCTTGCTTCGCGCAAGAACCAACTGACGCTGCTGGTGACCTTCTCGTCGCTCGCGCTGCTACTGGCGGCAATCGGTGTTTATGGCGTTGTTGCATTCGTGGTCAGCCGCCGCACGCGCGAGATCGGACTACGAATGGCGCTCGGAGCCACGCAAGGCGATGTTCTCTCGGATGTACTGCGGCGCGGGTTGACGTCGTCGCTCGCGGGCATCGCCGCCGGAGTGGCAACGGCCATGGTGCTGACGCGCTTCATGCGATCGATGTTGATCGGCGTTTCTTCGCTGGACTGGCGCCCCTATGTGTTTTCCGCCGCGGTCCTGCTCTTCGTGACGCTGGTTGCATGCTATCTGCCCGCCCGGCGCGCTTCCTCCGTCGATCCGATGGCCGCCCTTCGAAACGAGTAAGCCGCGCCACAAGGCCCGGCTATTTCGGGAGCGCAGGCCAGTCGTATTCTTCGATCGCGGCACGGGTCACTGCCGAGGCGATGGCTTCGCCCCGATCGCCGTTCGTCATGACGACAATTCCGTTGCCAGATTCGAGGTACATCAGAAGATTGCACTTGAAGCCTTCATTCGATCCACCGTGACCGAACGCGACCGGCGGGTCTCCGTGCAATTGGACACCGAGCCCCGCGGATACGGAACCACTTTGGATGCTCTGCCGGGTGCACATTTCCCGTGCCGTATTCCGTTCGAGGATCCTGTTCGATGTTCCGCGATAGGCACTCCATAGTTCGATCGCCCAACGAGCCAGATCTGATGGCGTGGTCCATAAGCCCGCGGCCGCCATCTCCGGATACACATGCCAGTTGCCTTTCACTGGCGTGCCATCCCGCAGATGCGCGGTGGCTGCGTTGGAGTGCCAGTCCTTCGGAAGCGGCTGTTCATAGGTGCTTCGCTTCATCCCGAGCCGCGACAGCACCATCCGCTCCATGATCTGTGGAAAGCTCCAACCGGTGCGGTCCATCATGAGTTGCTGCATCACGGTATAGCCACCGCCGGAGTAGCGCATCCTCGATCCCGGCTCGATGTCTGCCAGGATTGCCTTCGTATTGGCCGGCGCGGTGCCCTTCAGGATGTCGATTAACGTTGGGATTGGCGCCCCAACCGCGTAGCCCGGGAAACCGTGCACGGTGAGCCCGGCGGTGTGGCTCAGCAGACCTCGCAGCGTCACCTTCTTCGCAGCGGTGAAGGTGTTCTCGGGCACTTTCCACGACTTCAGCTTTCCGTTCACATCCTCATCCAACGTGAAGTTGCCGTGCT
>JAEUQE010000453.1 GCA_016789785.1 Bryobacterales bacterium | reverse complement strand
AAGCACAAACTGTTGGAACTCGTTACTTCGCAAATCGAGCGAGAGCCTGTGCACGAGCTCGTGGCGCGCTTGATTGGTGTTCTGCTCCGCGCGGAGTTCATTCGCCTTCGCGACATCTACGCTCAGCTTTGTGATCTCGCCCTTCAGCGTGCCGATCACTTCATCGATCTTCTTTGCTCCAGCTTCCGCGTCGCCCACCGCCTTCGCCGCATGCTCCACTTCATCCTTCGTGATGTGGACTCCCGCAAGCTCCCCTTCCAGTTTCTTGAGCGATGCCGCGACGGCCACCACATCATCCTCGTGCCTTTTCACACGCTGCTTCGATTCGTTGATCTGTTCCACGGAGCGCTTTGCGAACCGCGCCGCCGCCTCATCCCCAAACGCCGCCGACGCGAGTGCTTTCTCCGCGGAGACACGTGCAGCCGTCAGCGCGGTCTCCGCCGCCGCAAGCTCCGCGCGCTTCTGCGCCGATTCCACTTCGGCGGCATGCCTGGTCTGCATGGCTCCGTCGTGCGCCTTCTTGCTGCGCTCCCTTCGTTGCTCAATCCTCGTGATCTCAGCCTGGATCTGCTGGCTTTCCTGCTCGGGATCCTCAGATCCCGCCGCATCCACCTTCACTCCGTACTCCTCGATCTTGTGTTCCGCCTCCTCAATGTCTGCGTCGAGACCGGTGATCTCTTTGCCGTGCGCTGACACTCCAGCTTCCAGAAGTGCCGCTTTCGCCTTCGCCTGATCCGCGCCCCTCTCGGCCACCGCGAGTTCGTTCGTCAGCTCGTCGAACTGCTTCTTCCGCTGATCATGTGCCGCGAACTCCTGTTCGGCGAATACTTCGAGCAACACATCCGCCGGAGCAACAAATGGCGCGATTGCCGCCCGCAGAACACGCTCGCCCTCTTCCAACTTACGGCGTGCATTCCCGGCTATCACTTCGCACTCCAGCACTCTGCTTCTTGCCGCGTCCGAAGCCGCCTGCGCGCGCATCATCGCTTTGCGCGCCGCGTCCGCTCGCTTCGCAACAACGCCCTTCTCTCCCTCGGCGTCGCGCTTCTTCTGCTCGGCCTCCTGCAACGCGGCGGGCGTCTCCGCCGCAGGCACCTTCTTCACAGGCTGCTCGCAGACAGGACACGTGCAACCGGGTTCCAGCGTGGCTCGCAACACCGCGGCCCGATGCTGGTTCTGCATCGCTTCCAACGCCTCGGCCGCGTCCAGCAACTTGCGCTCGGCTCCTACAAGAGCATCCTCCGCAAGCTTCAAGGCTTGTTCCTTTTCATGCAGCGCCGCCCTCGCTTCTTGCTCCGCTTTCCGCGCGGCTGCCAGCGGCGCAAAGGAGTTCTGCTCATTCTCTCTTGCGCCGCTCAGAGCAAACGCAGCGGCTCTCGCATTCGCAAGGATCGTATGAACCGCGGCATCGTAATCCACGCCTGCTCGCTTCTGCTGCAACTGATCCCGATGCTCGTACGCCGACTTCAGATCGGCATTCGCCTTCTCCAGACCCGTCTGCTGCTTCGCCAGATCCTCCCGCAGCTTGTCGCGTCTCTTGCGCAACGCTGCCTGCTTCGCCGTCCAATCGGCACGCTCCTTCGCCGCCGGAATCACCGCGGCCAACTTCAACACCCGCTCACGTTTCGCGGGCAGCGCCGCTGCTTCGGCTTCCGCTTCCCGCAGTGCCGCCGCTTTCACATCCACATCCTTGCTTGCCTTCGCGAGCTTCGCTTCCAGTTCACTCGCGCTGTGCCGCAGAGCCTGAACTGCGCTGCCCTTTGCCGCAGCCTCATCCAGCAGTTCGATTACCGCGGCGGCCCGCTCCGCTCGCTCAATCTCCTGCCTGGCGGCATCCATCTCCGGCTGCTTCCGCTCAATCTCTGCTTGCCGTACGCGAAACTGATCTCGCTCTTCCACTTGAGCCCGCAGCTTCCTAACCCGATCAAACTCGCCGCGCAGCTTCTCAACTTCCATCGCGACCTCGTCCCGTTGTCCGCGCGCCGCCAGCAGAGAAGCTTCCTTGCCTTCCAGGTTCTTCTCAGTCGCACCCGCATACGGACCATTCAGCATGTCCCTCGCGGCGTCGATCTTCGCTTGCAACTCGCCAGCCTCCTTTGCGGCGAGTTCACGCATCCTCTCGTAAACACCAAGCCGCAACAGTTCACGAAGGGTATTCCGCTGCTCGGCGGGCTTGCTCTTGAGAAACTTTGCGAAGTCGCCTTGAGGCAACAGTACGGACTGTACAAACGCGTCGTACTGAAGCCCCAGCAGCGCCTCAACCTTCTCGTTCACATCACCGATGCCATCAGCCAGGGGTGCCCCACTGCCGGCGTCCTCCAGTTGCGCCCTTTTTGCCGTCCCAGGCTTCATCGTCCTGACTACGCGGTACGGCTTGCCCTGCACTTCGAAGTCAAGCGTCACCGCGGCTCTCGACGCACCCAGCGAAACGAACTCATCCAGATTCTGCCCGCCAAGCCGGGGCACCTTGCCATACAGCGCAAACGTGATCGCATCCAGCAAGCTCGACTTGCCTGCGCCCGTCGGCCCCGCGATCGCAAACAGGCGGAGCCGCGTGAAGTCGATCTCCTGCGCCATGCGATAGCACGTGAAGCCTTCCACCTTGAGCCGAATCGGCCGCATTACTCCTTCTCCGCCTCCGCACGCAGTTGATCGAACGCCGCCAGTAACTCCGCACTTGGCGCCTTCCCGTGCCTCTGGCGGTGAAACTCCGCGTACGAATCATCGCTCGATGCAGGCTCCGCATCGCTGCTAAGCGCCGGCGCTTCCACATCCACACTCACCGCATTCGGCAGCAACTTCCGCACACGGCGGTTCACGTCAGGATCGCGCTTATCCACCTTCACAATTACACGGAGCCAGCCGTCCTGCTTCAATTCCTCAGCCTTCTGTTCCAACTCCTGCAAGGTTCCGGCGAATCGGCGCAGCGGCTTGCCTCCCACATACGCAACGCGCGCGATCTTCGCTGGCCTCGGACCCGGCTGCGCCTCGATCACCACAAACGACTTCTCAATCCCCGCTTCCCCGAAGTCGAGCTGCAGTGGCGACCCCGCATAGTAAGCGGGTGACGGCGCCGGAATCGTCTGCGGCTTGTGAATATGTCCGAGCGCGATATAGTGCGCATTCGGTGGAAGCGTTGCCGGCAGCGCGGCCCAATCCTCGCCAAGATGCACCTGTCTCTCCGATGTGCCCTTAATCGCGCCCTCCAAGTGCGTATGCAGGCAGAGCAGATTCACCGCGTCGTTACGAAAACTTCCGCACAACGACCTCACGATGCGCGTCATCTGGTCCGCGTACTTCTTCATCGCGACATCATCGCCATCGGCCACATCGAGCGCACTCACCAATCGCCGCTGCGAAGCAAAGGGCACCGCCGCGATCACCGCACGCTCGCCGCACTGCATCTTGAGGTCCAGCACGCCGCCATCGTTCGCAGCCTTCGGCCTCCCGATGGCCCACACGTTCACCAACTCCGTCAACGCGCCCCAAGCCTCGAATCGATCGGGAGAATCGTGGTTGCCGGCAATCGCCACGGAATGCGCGCCTGTTGCACCAATCCGTTTGAAGAACCGGAACACCACACGTTCCGCGCGAGCCGC
>JAEUQE010000452.1 GCA_016789785.1 Bryobacterales bacterium | reverse complement strand
GGGATCAGTGAGACCGGCATATCCAAACGCGGCAGAACACCGTGCCAGAGACCGCCCGGGAGTCCGAGACCACCGGGTGGACCCCGATCTCGTGCTTAAAACTCGATGCGCTGCGTCTTCGATGTGCCGGCGCTGTTGGTGACTTCCATCTCGACGTAGCGGACCGATTGCGTGGACGCCGTCGCAGGGAAGATGGCGCGCATGGAGAACATTCCACCCACCGTGGTGTTCCGGAAGTAATCCTGAAAGAGCGGTCCCACCGAAGAGCGGATCGCGCCTGGCGGAATCAGTGTTCCGTTCGTGTCATAGAACGTGAAGATCATCTCCGAGATGGAGCGCGTGTTGTCGAAACCCGTTACGGTCATGTCGAGGGTGGCGGTGGTTTTGAATGCAGTGAGTTTGTCGAGGACCGCTGGCGCGGGAGCAATGACCGCGACGGCCTCCGCGCGGTAACCGCTCATTTCCGCAATGAATCGCAGCGTGCCTGCCGTGGTGCCCGTCTGCAGAACCACGTCACGCTGCGATCCGAACTGCGCAGCCTTGTCACCTGGTTTGACCTGGAACTCCACGGACCGGCGGTTGACCGGAAGGAACACGACGGCCGCATCATCGGGCCCCTGCATCGCCGGCTGAAACTCGAAGCGCAGTTGACCTTTCGCTTCCGCGCGCGACGCTTCGTCAAACGTCACCGCGATCCGAATCTGCTTGCTGCTTTCGATGGCGCCTGAGGGAATGGCGATCGACGGCCGGGGCGGCGCAGGTTCACTCGCAACGCCTTCGAGCGGGAAGGTGCGATCCTCCACGAACAGCGTTCCTCGCTTCAGCCCAGTGCCCGCGGGCTCGAAGCGAACTTCGAAGGACTGCGATTGGCCAGGTCCAAGCGTCAGCGGCTGGGGGAGAATCGTCGCCAGCCGGAAGCTCTCGCCCGACACCGCGAGATTCACCATCACAGCGGCGCGATGAGGGTTCTCGATGACAAAGGTGCGCGAGCTGGCGCGATCGCGCTCCACGGCGGCAAACACCGTGGACTGGCCGGCGAGCCTCCGCGTCAGCGAGCCATCCTCTTGCAGTACCGACACCACTGGCGCCGCGCGCGCCTCCGCGATGAGCGTCACGGTGAGATCGTTCAGACGCAGCGAGGCCCGCGCGTCGGCAATCGCGTCGCTCGATTGGAATTGAACATAGAAATCGACCGAGAAGTTCGGCGGCAATGGGAACGGAATGGGCGGTGCCTGATGAAGACGGAATCCGGATCCGGCGATGGAGAGCGCCGTGAGCGGATTGAGCACCGCTCCCCGATTCCGCACACGAAACTGCACTTGCAGGATGTCACCGCTGGCGGTGCTGCCCAGTTCCACGATGCCGGCGATCGGCGTCTCCGTGGTGCCGCTGACCGTGTACACCTGGAGTTGCGCAAACGCCGCGAAGGGAGCAAGCAATGCAAGCAGCCATGCGTATCTCATTCGGGCCTCGGCAGCAGATACAAGTCGCGATCACCGCAGAGTGCGGCATGATCCCCCTCGGCGGTGCGAACAACCATCCAGCCATCTCGCAACATGACAAAGGCCCACACAGTGGCTGGCGCAGCCCACTCGCGCTCGCCGCAGGAAATGCGTTTCTCGTCGGCCCACCACAAGCGATCTTCCGAATCGATCGCATACAAGCGGCCCGGTGGGAGGGCAGTGCGGATGCGCTCGGTCTTGGAATTGATCTCGACAATCCAGTGCCGGCCGTCCTCCTTTACCACTGTTCGTGCAGACTTCTTCGCAATCGGCTCAGGCTTTGTGCCCGCCGGAAGAGGATCGCCGAGCACGAAGTTCCCGCGCATACCGTAGAGCGGGCGGAGTGTCCCATCCTCCGATGGAAGGTATCCCAGGCGCGGCAGCTCCAATGCCGTTTCGGCGAGCAGGAAGAGCGTGAGGAAGCAGATCATGGCTTGCCTATGGTGATGGTTGGCTGGCTGAGAGAAAGGGAAGGCGCGGTCACGGCGGCTGCCGCGGGAGCCGTTGGGGTGCGCTGTTGCATCATGCGGTACGCAAAGCCCGCGCCGATCGCGCCGGCGAGCCCGAGTCCGATCCAAAGCCACTTGGAGCGCGGTCCATCAATGCTGCCGATTGGTTCCAAGGTTGGGCTGAGAATCACGCCGGGTTTGCGGTTCTGTGTGGCCACCATGGATGAGGTCTCCTCCATGGAGGCAGGCTCGATGGCGCTGCGCTGATTGACTTCGACCTCGAAGCTCGGTTGGGTTGGACGAGCCATTGAGGCCTGTTTCGGGGCATGCTTCATCGCGTCCTGGATTGCGACTTCGAAGGAAGCGGCGGCGGGTGCCGCATCGCTGTGTCTTGCGCGGATGGCTGGCGCGGGGGAGGCGGCTTGCGGTTGGATTTGGGGAGGTGACGCCGGCGGCTGCTCATGGACCGCGGCGGTTGTGGATGTTGCTTCCGCGGCAGGTACTTCCGCCGGCGCCGTTGGGACGGGACCTGCGTGCCGGGGAATCAACTGGCGTGGAGAACTCGTGCGCGGGGCCGTGACGGCAACTCCGCTTGCGGGAACAACTTGTACGCGGACGGCTGTGCCGGCGGAGAACTCGCCGAGTCTCGCGACCACGGAAATCGTGCTCGGGCCTGGAACCGTGCTCCAGCGGATGCCCCACACGGAGGCTTGGCCGTCTGCGCCGGAGTCCGCTTCCTCGGTCAATCCGCCGTTTGCGAAGACGCCTGTGGCGCCTTCGGAGGGGAGTTGGAATGTGACTCTCGCACCGGGGACGGGGGTACCTGTGGCGTCGACGATGCGAACGGTCGCGCCGGTGTAGGCGATAGAGCCCATGCGATGGACGGCGCCTTCGCCTTCCAGCACTTCGATGCGCAGGCTGGACGCTTGTGCGTGGAACAGCGTTGCGGCGATCAGCCAGCAAAGCCATGGATGGGTAAAGAGCGGCGCCCAAGTGCGCCGTCTTCGGACTGGTCTAGTTGGTGGAAGTTGGCCGCAGTAGAACCACTGTGACGTTGTCGGGCCCGCCCGCCTTCTTCGCTGCATCAACTAATAAGTGGCATTTCTCCTCGAAAGTTCGCGGACTTTTTATCACGCTTTCGATGGTTCTGAGATCCACCACGCCGTGCAGGCCGTCCGAACAGAGAAGAATTGTCGAATCCGAGCCCAAACGCAGCTTGTAGGAATGAATGCGGAGGGGAGTGCTGACACCGATCGCCATGGTCAGGACATGCCGCAGCGGATGCGTTTTGAGACTCTCTTCGTCGATCCCGAGCCGCCGGCCAATCTCATTGACCCAGGTCTGGTCTTCGGTGACGGGCATCAGTTCGGTGTCCTGGAGAAGGTAGGCGCGGCTGTCGCCGACGCTGGCGATCAGGATATCGTCGCCGGCCTCCAGTACTGCAACGAGGGTGGTACCCATGCCCTCCATGCCGGAATCGGAAGCGGCCGCATTCTTCACGGCGCGATTCGCCTCTTCGAAGGCTTTGCCGAGCGTTTCAGGGTCGCGTTTGCCGGACCGGTAAAGGTACTCCGCTACGGTCTCCGCGGCGAGCTTCGAGGCGTGCTCGCCCGCGCGGGCGCCGCCCATGCCGTCCGCGACAATAAACAAACCGAGTTCATCCGCCAGCA
>JAEUQE010000451.1 GCA_016789785.1 Bryobacterales bacterium | reverse complement strand
TCGATGCCCATTGATTGCATCTATCCGCATCCGGGTTGGGTGGAGCAGGATCCGGAGCAGATCTGGAGTGCGCAACTCGAATCGGCGCGGCGCGTGATCGCGAAGGCCGGCATCACTGCGAATCAGATCGCCGGCATCGGGATCACGAACCAGCGCGAGACCACCATTGTGTGGGATCGCAAGACAGGAAAGGCAGTAGCACCCGCGATCGTGTGGCAATGCCGTCGCACGGCTGCTTTCTGTAACGATCTCGCGATGTCGCACGGCGCAGCCATCATGCAGAAGACGGGCCTGGTCGTCGATGCATACTTCTCCGGCAGCAAGGTTCGCTGGATTCTCGAAAACGTTCCGGGCGTGCGGGAGCGTGCACGTAACGGCGAACTGCTCTTCGGCAATGTGGATACCTGGCTCATCTGGCGGTTGACCAACGGCGCATGCCCTGTCACCGATTCTTCCAACGCATCCCGCACCATGCTGATGAATCTCGAATCTGGGGATTGGGACGATGAACTGCTTTCGCTGTTCGACATTCCACGTGCGATGCTCCCATCTATCGTTCCTTCCAGTGGCGTGGTCGCGGAGGCCGTGAGTGCGCATCTCGGCGCCGCAATTCCCATCGCAGGCATCGCCGGCGATCAGCAGGCCGCTCTCTTCGGACAGGCCTGCTTCCGTGACGGCTACTCCAAAAACACTTATGGCACCGGATGTTTTGGGCTGATGCATACCGGCGGGCACCGTCCGCTATCGAAGAACAAGCTGCTTGGCACGCGAGCCGCAACCATTGCCACGCCGCAGTACGCGGTGGAAGGAGCGATTTTCATTGCCGGCGCGGCTGTACAGTGGCTGCGCGATCAACTCGGTCTGATCGCGAATGCCGCGGAATCCGAGAGCATCGCTGCGTCCGTGCCCAACTCTGGTGGCGTGCACTTCGTGCCGGCGTTCGTCGGATTGGGAGCACCACACTGGGACTCGGCCGCGCGCGGCACCATCACCGGGCTGACGCGGGGCGCCGGTTGCGCGCACATCGTGAGAGCCACGCTCGAAAGCATCGCCTATCAGACGCGCGAGATGATCGAGGCGATGGAAGCCGATAGCGGCCAGCCGCTCGCCGAGCTTCGTGTCGACGGCGGCGCCACTGCCAACAACTTCCTCATGCAGTTCCAAGCCGACATTCTTGGCAAACGCATTGTGCGCCCCGCTGACATCGAAACCACGGCGCTTGGCGCAGCCTATCTGGCGGGCCTTGCGACGGGCGTTTGGAAGAGCTTGGAGGAGTTGGAACAATTCTGGCGCGCCGATCGCATGTTTGAGCCGGCGATGAGCGCCGATCAACGCGAGTCCTTGTGGCAGGGATGGAAACACGCCGTGCGCCAGTGCCGCACGCAGTAACTACAACGCCTGCCGCTGATACTCGCGCACGCCGCCGTACGCTTCTACCGCGCGATGCGCCATGCGCTCCGTCGTGTAATGCTCCCGCACACCGTGATATCCACGTTCGCTCAACGTGCGGCGCAACTCCGGCTCACGGTACAGGCGCAGGATCTCCTGCCCGAAGCTGACCAGATCATTCGGCGTCGCAAGCAACCCGCCGCCCGTCCGCTCAATCATCTCCGGGAACGAGCCATGCCGGGGCGATACGATCGGCACACCGCACGCCATGGCCTCGAGCACATACAGACCCTTCGTCTCCGCGTAGATGCTCGGTACAGAAATCACATCCAGACCGCGCAGGAACTGAACCTTGTGTTCCCGGTCCAGCGAGCCATGATAGTGAAACTCGCTATCCAGGCCCCAAGCCTTCATCTGCTTCTCAATGATGCTCAGGTATTCTTTGTGTTCCGGCGCCAGATAGCCCGCCGCCTCCAGCCGCGATGGAGGCAATCCGCCTTCGTGACGCATCCACCGGTAGGCCTCGCAAAGCTGATGCAGACTCTTCTCCGGCGCGATGCGCGCGAAGTAGCCAATGCGAAACACACCGTCGTTCCGGTCCTGGCGCATGTGCAGATCCGCGGTATTCACGCCCAGTGGCACCACGTGAATCCGCTCCTTCGGGATCCCCAGGTACGATGCCATCAGCCGTGCGCCAAACTCGCTCACGGCCACGAACCCATCCACGTCCTTCACCTGGTCGCGGATCAACTTCAATGACCGGCTGCGATAGGGTTCCTCCAGGCTTTCCAGAAACAGATCCTCGCCCTGCAGCGTGACATAGACGGGACAGCCCAACGCCTCGCGTACAGGCTTCGCCATGGCGATCAGCAGCGAGTTCGGCAGCGTTGCGACATCGGGCTTCTCCATATGTTGGAGATAGCTTGTCATCTTGTCGAACTCTTTCTGGTGCGGACCGTTGATCCCTTCCAGCATCGACACGGTCATCTCGCCCAGAAAGCGCGGGTTCACGGGAATGCTGCGTTTCGATGCGGCGCGCAATGCGAACGTCGAGTCCCACAGCTTATCCACGAACCAAGGAGTCCTGCGGAAGAGACTCGAATAGTGCTGCAGGTAGACGCTGATGCCGCCGAAAAACACATGCTCCGATGCAGAGACGTTCTTCTCGTCCACCAGCGTCGGGGTGTAGACCGGCATCAGCACGACATCGTGACCTTCCGCCTTCAACTCGGCGGCGAGCGCATTGTCCCGCAGACAACTGCCGCAGTACATTTGCGCCGCGCCGGCCGTGAAGGCGTAGATTTTCATGTCCACCTCGCCGTTGACAGTCTATTGATGAACCAGTTCGCCCACCTGCTGGAAGGCCCGCCGTGCATACAGATGCTCGAACAGATTGCCTTCATGCGGTTGGTCCCAGCCGATCTTCATCGTTGGAATCGGTCCCAGGTTGAGACGTCCC
Source organism: Bryobacterales bacterium (assembly GCA_016789785.1). Next base: position 779 of record JAEUQE010000451.1, on the reverse strand, counting down.
ACATGCGCGGAAGTTAGCAATCGCGACTTCAGCCGCTCGCTGCTGGTGATTGCGGTGACCACCAGTGTCGGGCCCATGGCTTCGATGAGCTGATCTTCGGAACACTCCACCACGCTTGCGAACGGGAACAGAAATTCCTTGTTCGCCAGGCCGTGTTCTGGCGAGTCACAGTAGAGCACCGTCGGCAGCAGGTACGACCCGCCATCGAACTTCACCAATCGCCCACCGTCGCGATGCTTCGCCGTGTAGTCCTCGGCGCCCGGCTCATACAAGCCCTTGTCGATCATTGTGGAGATGCGCTCGGCAACGCGTGGATCGGCAAACGGGGCGATCTGTGCAGCCGGATCATCGGCAGGCTTCGGTTGAATTTTCGCCAGCCGTTTCGCCAGCGCGTCCGCCACCTCGCGTCCACGCCGGGGCACCCACACGCCAGACGCATTGATGCACGAACGCCCCGAATTCTCGGCGATGGAATGCACCATCACGTCGAGATAGCGCTCAAAGTCATCAATGCAATCCTCGCCGATCACCACCTTGCTGTATCCCGGTCCATGCAGTTCGATGCGAGGATCGTTCTTCCACGCCTTCACCGCGCCGACGTCGCCAAACAGCATGCAGCGATTGCACGAGCGCAGGATTTCGCCCGATCCCGAATGGTCGGCTGGATAGAAGCCGAAGACTTCGGGCGGACATCCAGCCTTCAGGAAAGCTTGAATCACGCGGTATGGCGACCATGGCTCCGCGCTGCCTGGCTTCAGCACCAGCGGGATTTTCATGGC
>JAEUQE010000450.1 GCA_016789785.1 Bryobacterales bacterium | reverse complement strand
TCGATGCCCATTGATTGCATCTATCCGCATCCGGGTTGGGTGGAGCAGGATCCGGAGCAGATCTGGAGTGCGCAACTGGAATCGGCGCGGCGCGTGATCGCGAAGGCCGGCATCACTGCGAATCAGATCGCCGGCATCGGGATTACGAATCAGCGCGAGACGACCATTGTGTGGGATCGCAAGACCGGAAAGCCCGTTGCTCCCGCGATCGTTTGGCAGTGCCGGCGCACGGCAGCTTTCTGCAACGATCTCGCGGCGTCGCACGGCGCAGCCATCACGCAGAAGACCGGCCTGGTGGTGGATGCATACTTCTCCGGCAGCAAGGTTCGCTGGATTCTCGAAAACGTTCCGGGCGTGCGAGAGCGTGCACGCAACGGCGAGTTGCTCTTCGGCAATGTGGATACCTGGCTCATCTGGCGGTTGACCAGCGGCGCACGCCACGTCACCGATTCTTCAAACGCATCCCGCACCATGCTGATGAATCTCGAATCCGGTGATTGGGACGATGAACTGCTTTCGCTGTTCGACATTCCACGGGCCATGCTCCCATCCATCGTTCCTTCCAGTGGCGTGGTAGCGGAGGCCGTGAGTGAGCATCTTGGCGCCGCGATACCGATTGCAGGCATCGCCGGCGATCAGCAGGCCGCTCTCTTCGGACAGGCCTGTTTCCGTGACGGCTATTCCAAAAACACTTATGGCACCGGATGTTTTGGGCTGATGCACACCGGCGGGCACCGTCCGCTATCGAAGAACAAGCTGCTTGGCACGCGAGCCGCTACGATTGCCACGCCGCAGTATGCAGTGGAAGGCGCGATCTTCATCGCCGGTGCGGCTGTGCAGTGGCTGCGCGATCAACTCGGTCTGATCGCGAATGCCGCGGAATCAGAGAGCGTCGCCGCGTCCGTTCCTAACTCTGGTGGTGTGCACTTTGTGCCGGCGTTCGTTGGATTGGGAGCACCGCACTGGGACTCGGCTGCGCGCGGCACCATCACCGGTCTGACGCGGGGCGCCGGACGCGCGCACATCGTGAGAGCCACACTCGAAAGCATCGCCTATCAAACGCGCGAGATGATCGAGGCGATGGAAGCCGATAGCGGCCAGCCTCTCGCCGAACTTCGTGTTGACGGCGGCGCCACTGCCAACAACTTCCTCATGCAGTTCCAAGCCGACATTCTTGGCAAGCGCATTGTGCGCCCCGCCGATATCGAGACCACGGCACTGGGCGCAGCCTATCTGGCGGGCCTTGCGACGGGCGTTTGGAAGAGCCTGCATGAGTTGGAACAGTTCTGGCGCGCCGACCGCGTGTTTGAGCCCGCGATGAGGGCCGATCAACGCGAGACCTTGTGGCAGGGATGGAAGCACGCCGTGCGCCAGTGCCGCACGCAGTAACTACAATGCCTGCCGCTGATACTCGCGCACGCCGCCGTACGCCTCGACGGCGCGGTGCGCCATTCGCTCCGTCGTGTAGTGCTCGCGCACACCGTGATATCCACGTTCGCTCAACGTGCGACGTAACTCCGGGTCACGATAAAGACGCAGGATCTCGCGCCCGAAGCTGACCAGATCGTTCGGCGTCGCAAGCAACCCGCCGCCCGTCCGCTCAATCATCTCCGGGAACGAGCCATGGCGAGGCGACACGATCGGCACACCGCACGCCATTGCCTCGAGTACATACAGGCCCTTCGTCTCCGCGTAGATGCTCGGTACGGAAATCACATCCAGACCGCGCAGAAACTGAACCTTGTGCTCCCGGTCCAGCGAGCCATGATAGTGAAACTCTCCATCCAGACCCCAAGCCTTCATCTGCTTCTCGATGATGCTCAGATATTCTTTGTGCTCCGGTGCAAGATAGCCCGCCGCCTCCAGCCGCGATGGGGGCAATCCACCTTCGTGACGCATCCACCGGTACGCCTCGCAAAGCTGATGCAGACTCTTCTCCGGTGCGATGCGTGCAAAATAGCCAATGCGAAACACACCGTCGTTCCGGTCCTGGCGCATGTGGAGATCCGCGGTATTCACGCCCAGCGGCACCACGTGAATCCGCTCCTTCGGGATCCCCAGATACGATGCCATCAGCCGCGCGCCGAACTCGCTCACGGCCACGAACCCATCCACGTCCGCCACATGCTCGCGAATCAACTTCAATGACCGGCTGCGATAAGGTTCCTCCAGGCTTTCCAGGAAAAGATCCTCGCCTTGCAGAGTGACGTAGACAGGACAGCCCAACGCCTCCCGCACAGGCTTCGCCATAGCGATCAGCAGCGAGTTCGGCAGCGTCGCGACATCGGGCTTCTCCATGTGTTGGAGATAGCTTGTCATTTTGTCGAACTCTTTCTTGTGCGGACCGTTGAGCCCTTCCAGCATCGACACGGTCATCTCACCCAGAAAGCGCGGGTTCACGGGAATGCTTCGTTTCGAAGCGGCGCGCAACGCGAACGTCGAGTCCCAAAGCTTATCCACAAACCAGGGGGTCTTTCGGAAGAGACTCGAATAGTGCTGCAGGTAGACGCTAATGCCGCCGAAAAACACATGCTCCGATGCAGAGACGTTCTTTTCGTCCACCAGCGTCGGCGTATAGACCGGCATCAGCACGACATCGTGACCTTCCGCCTTCAACTCGGCGGCGAGCGCATTGTCCCGCAGACAACTGCCGCAGTACATTTGCGCCGCGCCGGCCGTGAAGGCGTAGATTTTCATGTCGACCTCGCCGTTGACAGTCTATTGATGAACCAGTTCGCCCACCTGCTGGAAAGCCCGCCGTGCATAGAGATGCTCGAACAGATTACCCTCATGCGGTTGATCCCAGCCGATCTTCATCGTGGGAATCGGTCCCAGGTTGAGACGTCCCACATGCGCGGAAGTTAGCAAGCGCGATTTCAGCCGCTCGCTGCTGGTGATTGCGGTCACCACCAGTGTCGGACCCATGGCTTCGATGAGTTGATCTTCGGAACACTCCACTACGCTTGCGAACGGGAACAGAAATTCCTTGTTCGCCAGGCCGTGTTCTGGCGAGTCGCAATAGAGCACGGTCGGCAGCAGGTACGACCCGCCATCGAACTTCACCAATCGCCCACCGTCACGATACTTCGCCGTGTAGTCTTCGGCGCCCGGCTCATACAAGCCCTTGTCGATCATCGTGGAGATGCGCTCGGCAACGCGTGGATCGGCGAACGGCGCGATCTGAGCAGCCGGATCATCGGCGGGCTTCGGTTGAATCTGCGCCAGACGTTTCGCCAGCGCATCCGCCACCTCGCGTCCACGCCGGGGCACCCACACGCCAGACGCATTGATGCACGAACGCCCCGAGTTTTCGGCGATGGAGTGCACCATCACGTCGAGATAGCGCTCAAAGTCATCGATGCAATCCTCGCCGATCACCACCTTGCTGTATCCCGGTCCATGCAGTTCGATGCGAGGATCGTTCTTCCATGCTTTCACCGCGCCCACGTCGCCAAACAGCATGCAGCGATTGCAGGAGCGCAGAATCTCACCTGACCCCGAATGGTCGGCTGGATAGAAGCCGAAGACTTCGGGCGGACAACCAGCCTTGAGGAAAGCTTGAATCACGCGGTATGGCGACCATGGCTCCGCGCTGCCTGGCTTCAGCACCAGCGGGATTTTCATGGC
>JAEUQE010000044.1 GCA_016789785.1 Bryobacterales bacterium | reverse complement strand
GTCGGGCACAGTGGAGGGCATGATCGCGGGACAAGTGCGCGACATCGAAGGTGAGCATGAAACGCCGACGGCGGAACGTCTGGATGCGATCCATCGCGCCAAGACAGGTGCGCTGTTGCGAGCCAGTGTCCGCATGGGAGCAATCTATGCAGGTGCGACGGCTGAGGAACTGCAAGCGCTGACACAATACGGGGAACACATCGGACTCGCGTTCCAGATTGTCGACGACGTGCTCGATGTCGAACAGTCCTCCGAACAACTCGGCAAGACCGCCGGCAAAGATGCCGAACAACACAAGATCACTTTCCCCGCCGTCTATGGCCTGGAACAATCGAAGCAGATGGCGCATGTGGAGCTTCGCCACTCGCATGAGGCTCTGAGCATCTTCGGCGAACGCGCGGCCCGGCTGCATGAACTCGCCGATCTCATCGTGCACCGCAACGCATGAAACCTCCAGCGAAACAGCGGGTCGACCAGCTTCTTGTGGAGCGGGGACTCGCGGAGTCGCGTGAGAAGGCGCAGGCGTTGCTGCTTGCCGGCGAGGTGCTGGTGAACGGTCAGCGTGTGGATAAGCCCGGCCGGGCAATTCCCACCGATGCACAACTGGAGGTGACGGGCAGGCTGCCTTACGTCAGCCGCGGTGGGCTGAAGCTGGAAGCGGCGTTGAAAGCCTTCGAAGTGGATGCGGCTGGGAAGGTGTGTCTCGACATTGGTGCATCCACCGGCGGTTTTACGGACTGCCTTCTTCAGCACGGCGCGCTTCGTGTGTACGCCGTGGATACCGGCGCCGGACAGATTGACTGGAAGCTGCGCAGTGATCCGCGCGTGATCCTGCGCGAACAGTCCAATGCACGCCATCTCACGCCCGAGGATATCGGCGAGCCCGCGGATCTGCTGGTTTGCGATGTCAGCTTCATTAGCGTCACGTTGCTGTTGCCGCGCTTTCCCGCCCTGCTCCGTCCAAATGCTGTCATGATCATACTCATCAAGCCGCAGTTCGAAGTGGGCAAGGGCATGGTCGGCAAGGGTGGCATCGTACGCGACGCCGGCCTGCGGCACGAGGCCTGCGAGAAGGTGCGGCGGTGCGCAGAAGCACTGGGCTGTCAGACGGCTATGATTCCGAGCCCGATTCTCGGCACCGAAGGAAACCAGGAGTTCCTCTTGTATGTCCATCATTGATACGGTCGGCATCATCAGCAAGCCTGCCGCCACGCAAGCATCCACACTGGTTCCTGATCTGCTTGCCTGGCTGCGGGCGCGAGGCATCGCCATCCGCTGCGACGCGGAGACCGCCGCATACGGGAATGGAATTCAGCCGATGCCGCGCGAGTTGGTGCCGCAGGGCGCCCAACTGATGATTGTGCTTGGTGGTGATGGAACACTGCTTTCGGCCGCGCGTGCGATCGCCGGACGCGACATCCCGATCTTCGCCGTCAACCTCGGCGGCTTGGGATTCCTTACGGCGATCACCGTGGAATCCATCTTCCCCGAACTCGAGCGCGCGCTGAAGGGACAGCACCGCATCGGCCGGCGGCGCATGCTGTGGTGCGAGATTCGCCGTCATGACCGGCGTGTGGCGGACTACGAAGCGCTGAACGACGCGGTGATCACAAAGGCCCATCTCGCCCGTATGGTGAACATGGATGCGTTCGTGGACGGGCATCTCGTCTGTTCCTACAAGGCCGATGGCTTGATCATTTCCACGCCCACGGGATCCACCGCCTACTCACTCTCGGCCGGCGGGCCGATCATCTTCCCTACGGTAGAAGCGCTGGCGCTCACGCCGATCTGCCCGCACATGTTGACCAACCGGCCCGTGATCGTGCCGGATACGAGCATCATCGAGATCATCTGCAATGACCCGGATGATGTCGCCTTCCTCACCATTGATGGACAAGTCGGCGAGCATCTCAAGAAAGGCGACCGCGTGTACTGCCGCCGCTCCGAAAGCTCCATCAGTCTCATCCGTCCACCGTCGCAACTCTTCTTCGACGTGTTGCGGACGAAGCTGAAATGGGGAGAACGATGAAGAAGCTGTCCATCACGTTTTGGATATTCGTCGGCATGGCCGTGGGTATTGCTGTGGGAGCGGTCGCACCGCAATTCGCGGTGAAACTCGCGCCCGTCAGCAACATCTTTCTGCGGTTGATCAAGTCGATCATCGCGCCACTGATCTTTGGCACTCTGGTGTATGGCATCGCGGGCAACGGCAATGTGAAGGCGATGGGCCGCATCGGCGCGAAGTCTATTGGCTACTTCTGGGTGGTCACCACCATAGCGCTGGTCATCGGGCTACTCGCGGTGAACATCGTGAAGCCCGGCGTGGGCATGGAGTTGAAGGCAGGCCCCAGCGATCCGAAGCTTCCGCAGGCGGCCACTTCGCTTACCTCGGTGCTGGAGCACACATTCCCGTCGAGCATCATTGACGCGATGGCGAAGGGCGAGGTGCTGCAGATCGTGGTCTTCTCGTTCCTTTTCGGCGCGGCGTGCGCCACGATCGGCGTGAAAGCGAAACCGGTAGTGGAGTTCTGTGAATCGCTGGCCGAGGTGATGTTCCGCTACACGAAGTATGTGATGTATCTGGCGCCTTTCGGTGTCGGGGCGGCGATCGCCGTGACGGTGGGCAATAAGGGGCTGGGCGTTTTGTTCGGGCTCGGCAAGTTGATCCTCACCATGTACGCGGCCCAGAGCATCTTTGTGGTGTTCGTGCTGGGCGCGGTGATCCTGATCACGCGCATTCCATTGCGGCGATTCTACGAGGCGGCGAAAGAGCCTTTTGTGATTGCGTTCTCCACGGCGTCGAGTGAAGCAGCGCTTCCCCGTGCGCTCGAGAACATGGAGCACTTCGGCGTTCCGAAACATATTGTGGCGTTTGTGTTGCCGACGGGATATAGCTTCAATCTCGACGGCACCACGCTGTATCTGTCGTTGGCATCGGTATTCGTGGCTCAAGCCGCTGGAATCGACTTGAGTATTCAGCAGCAGGTGATCATGATGCTCACGCTGATGCTGACAAGCAAAGGTGTGGCCGGGGTGCCGCGCGCGGCGCTTGTGGTGCTCACCGGCACCATGGCGACCTTCAATCTCCCGATGGAGGGCGTCGCTGTGCTGCTTGGAATCGACGCTGTGCTCGACATGGCGCGAACGTCGGTGAATGTGCTCGGCAACTGCCTGGCGTCGGCGGTAGTGGCTCGCTGGGAAGGCGTCGAGTTCCACGAATCATGAAGATCCTTACCGCACTCGTGATGACACTTCCCCTCCTCGCGCAAGAGCGCATCCTCATTGATACGGACTGCGGTTTCTTCGGCGACGACGGCACGACGATCGCGATGCTGCTGCGGAGTTCGAAATTTCGTGTGGAAGCGATCACCACGGTCAGCGGCAATGTGTGGAGCCGGCAGACCGCACAGTACACACTGGAGATTCTGAAGTTGATGGGTGCATCCCGCATTCCGGTCTACATGGGCGCGGAACTGCCGTTGGTGCATACTCCGGGCATGGCGGAGCAGGCTCATCAGAAGTGGGGGCCGATCGAGTTTCGAGGGGCATTCGCGGAGAAACTCCCGCCCACGCCACCAGCCGGCATCCGCAAGTCCAACGCCGTGGAGTATCTGATTCGTGCGCTCGACGCCTCGCCCGGACAGATTGCGATCGTCGCACTTGGTCCCTTCACGAACATCGCGATGGCGCTCCGTCTGCGCCCGGACATTGCGGCGAAGATCAAGCGGCTCGTCTTCATGGGCGGGCAGTTTCGTGTTGCCGGTAATGCGTCGAAGGAAGCGGAGTTCAACTTCTGGTTCGATCCCGAAGCCGCGCAGATTGTACTTCGGTCCGCAATTCGCGAGAAGGTGATGTTTGGTCTGGATGTATGCAATCTTGCGATGCTGGACAAGCGCGGCTTCGATGAGATCGTGCAGTTGCGTACGCCCATCACGGAGCGCTTCCGTGCCGATTTCGGCGAACGCTATCCGGGCTTTGCCAGGAATCCCGATGCCAAGGTGTCTCTGTGGGATGCGCTTGTGGCTGCGTGGATGATTGATCCTGCGTTATTCTCCAAGCCTGAGAGCCTCTATCTGGACGTGGACACGCGGTTCGCGCCGGCATACGGCAAGGTGGTGGAGTTAGACCGCAAGCTCGCACCCGAAGCATCTCCGGTGCAAATGATGAATGCGTTAGACTACCCACAGGTCTTTGCGCTCTTTCGCGACCTATTGCAGAAACGCAGGTAATGGATGTACTCGATTCTCGAAGTGCCGTACCATATGGGCCTTGAGGAAGTGGCGGTTGGCAAAGGGCCCGCGGCACTGCTGCGCGCGGGTGTGGATGCCCTGCTCGCCGTCAAGGGCATGCCGCCGCAAGTGACACACATCCGCCCGCGAGACATGCGCAACAAGGGCATCGAACTTGTCATCGACATTAACCGCATGTTGCGCTACGCCGTGAAGGACGCGGTGGAGCAGGAGAGTATTCCGGTGGTGCTGGCAGGTAACTGCAACAGCGCGATCGGCACCATGGCGGGTCTGGATACCTCGCGGCTCGGCATTGTGTGGCTGGACAAACACCCTGACTTTCACACGCCGGAAACAAGCATCAGCGGATCGCTGGAAGGCATGGCGTTGGCGATCGCGGCGGGGCATTGCCATCAGGAGTTCGCTGAGCGTATCGGCTTCGGACCGCCCATCGCGGAGCACAACATCGTGCTCGCCGGCGTCAGCGACATCGAGAAGGGTGAGCGCGAACGCCTGGAAGATTCATGGGTCAGCGTGCACGCATCGGACACGCTTGGATTGCTGCCGGTGGCCTTGGATCAATTGAAGGCGCGTGTCGACGGAATCTATCTGCACATCGATACCGATTTCATCGATAGCGTGGAGAACGCGGAGCAACTGGTTGGCCTGGTGCGCGAGTCACTGCCGCTGATCGCCGTCGGCGTCACGAACTACAATCCGGACATGGACCCCTCCGGAGCGTGGGCCGCGTCGATTGCGAAGGTGATCAGTGCGCTGATGCCTGGACGCCTTCAATGACCTTCGCCAGCACGTAGGGGCCTTCAGGGATCACTGCCACCCGCGCGCCTTTCGGCAACTCGCGGAACAATGCGGCGACGGCTTCTTCGGCAGTCCCGTACGCAGGACCCCACAACGTGGGATGATACTCGGCCGCCAGGCCGGGCACATGGAAAAGCACCCGCAGCTTCTCCATCACCAAAGCGAGCTTCTCCAACTGCCATTGATCCACTTCCACCGGAGTGCCAACGATCGAATCGAGGAACTTGCGGCTCGACGGATTCTCAAGGAGCATGCGGCTGAACTCGGGTGCGCCAGCGCCTTCTGAGCATCGTGCAAACAGCAGAATCGCGCCTCCGGGTCTGACAATGTGCGATGCGGCGGTGATTCCTTTCACGGCCTGATAGAACGTAAGATCGAGTGGATACCCGGCCGACGTCGTGATCACCGCGTCCACTGGATCGGCAAATTGCTCCAGCATCACTCGGCGCACGAATTCCACGCCGCGCCTGTGAGCTTCCACTGCATTGCCCGCGAACACTCCCGCAATGCGCCGGTCTCGCGCGAGTGCCACATCCACCATAAAGTCGTGCCGTGCGAGACTCGCGATTTCGAGCAACTCGCGATGCAGTGGATTGTCCTCAATGGATCCCTCCACAGCGCGCGCTTCCCTCATGAATTTCGGGCTATGGAGCACCTTGATGGTCTCCTGCGCCGCCAATCCAGGCGCAACCAGCTTGCGTCCTCCGGAAAAGCCGAGCATCAGATGCGGCTCAATGAATCCCAGCGTGATGTGAAGGTCCGCCGCCACGAAGCGTTCGTCGATAAAGACCGGTGTGCCGCTCGATGTGTTGCCGAGAAAGCGATGCTCACTGAGTTCGCGTGCATGATGATTCACTACGCGGACGGTGGCCGCGATGTCCTCACCGACGATCTCGCGAATCTCGGCTTCGGTGGCCGGGCGATGCAGACCAGTGGCAATCAGAATGGTGATCGCATCGCGGCCGATCCCCGCCTGTTCCAGCCGTTTCAGCACATGCGGCAGCACGACGCGATTCGGCGCGGGGCGCGTGATATCGCAGACCGAGATCGCTGCTGATTTCTTTCCTCGCGCCAGTTCCGCAAGAGGCGCCGCGGCGATCGGGCGATCGAGCGCGGCTTCCAGAGCAGCGTTCGCATCGTCGAGCGGTGTGGCCGACCTTGCCTCCAGCAGCCGGTAATCGTAACCCTCCGGCAACTCCACGTCCAGTCCCGTCTTGCCGAATGCCATGTGCACTTGCATGATTATGTTTCCTTGATCTCCGTGACGACGGCGGGCGTCGGCGTTTCATTCACGATGAGGCGGAAAATGTCCGGCCTCGCGTAGTGGCCCACCGTATCCAAATCAAACTTCCCTTCCGCGAGTTCATCCATGTTCAACTCCGCGGTAAGGACACATTCCTGATCGTAGACTGGTCCCGCCAGCAACTGGCCTTGTGGGTTCACGATGACACTGCCGCCTCGAATGGCATCCGTGTGCTGCACGGCGGAGAGAACGAAACAACGGCCTTCGAATGCGATGTGACGCATCGATACCGCCCAGGTTTCCCGGTCATCCACCGTCGGTGCGCAATAGATCTCCACGCCTTTGGAGTACATCGCCAGGCGCATGGCGGGCATGTAGTTCTCCCAGCAGATCACCGAACCGATCTTGCCCAGCGGGGTATCGAGCACGGTCAGCGTGGAGCCGTCGCCGTATCCCCAAATGAGCCGCTCCATCGCGGTTGGCATCACTTTGCGATGCATTCCCGCGATCTCACCATCGGGATTGAAGAACAGGACGGAGCAATAGAGCGTGCCGCCATCCCTTTCAATCACGCCCGTGAGGAGCCAGATGCCATGCTTTCTTGCACACTCACCGATCCGCTCCGTTTCCGGGCCCGGAACATTGATCGCACTCTGATAGTAGCGGCGAAAATCCTGGCGGCCTTCTGCCGTGCGGCGTCCCACCACTGCGCCGAAGTCCATGCCTTTCGGATAGCCGCCGACAAACGCCTCGGGGAACAGCACCATCCGCGCGCCGCGATCCGTCGCGTCTCCGGCAAAGCGCTCCAGTTTATCGAGAGTGGCGGGCGTGTCGAAGAGCACGGAGCCCGCTTGCACTACAGCCACGCCGGTGTTCGCCATTTTAGTAACTCTTCGCGAATCCGTTGCGCGAGTTCGAAACTGTGAACTTGCCGTTGGACTGTGCCTTCATCGTAATGGAATTGCCCTGATCCGATCCCAACAGGTTCGCGATCATCTTCTCATCGGTGTTGTTTTCCTGGCCACCGGCCGCGGCGAAATGCACCTGCCACAGATCCTGCAGCCCGGGAACCGCGCGCACTACTTTCCATGCGACGGGTGCGCCGCCCTTCTTCTCGCCGTTGTTCATGATCGCGACCTTCGGCGACAGTGCGTGGACCAGCGCGGCGGGACCGCTCATGTCCATGCCGTGATGCGTGGTGAGATACACGTCAATCTTGCCTAGACGGTTCTCCGGGCACGCGAGTTCGAGTTCCTTGTTCCAGGTGAGGTCGCCGAGATCAAGAAAGCGAAACTTGCCGAACGTCATCAGAACGCCGACGGAGCGCGCGTTCTCGCCCTTATCCTCGGCCTTCTTCTCCACGCCCGCACAGAGGGAATTCGCTGCGCCTTTGCGCGAGAGCAGATCGCCATTCGCGGCGACCACTTCCACGGTGAGCCCTTTCACCGGAAGCTTGTCGCCAACTTTGACGGTCACGCGCTTCGCCTTTGCCGCCACTTCCTCGTAGTCCTTGTACAAGGCGGCGGCTTGCGGCGATGTTTCTACCGAGGGCCCGTGGTCGACGAGATTCACGATGGGCATCTTTGCCGCGAGTTGCTTCAGTCCGCCGACGTGATCGGTGTGGAAGTGGGTGACGATGAGCCAGTCGATCTTCTTGACGCCGTGCTTCTGAGCCGCGGCCGCAATGCGATTTGCGTCGCGGCCATCAAAGCCAGGCCAGCCGGCGTCGATGAGCATGGACTCGCCTCGGGGCGTCACGATCAGCGTCGCTTGTCCGCCTTCGACATCGATGAATTCGAAGTTGAGCGTGTCCGCGCACCACATGGGCACGGCACTCAGAATCGCAGTGAGCAACAAGGGTTTCACGGATTGGATGTTAACACAAGTGCGACGCTATGCCAGTTGCATGGGGTCCTCAGAATCAGAAGCTGCCTGGCCTGACTGGCGAGTTCGAGTGTAGGGAGCAGCCCGCTCCGAGTTGGGGTGTATCATAGTGGCTATGGATCGCTCCCGCAGATGAACCTCTTCCACGTGGATCAGGATCGTCCCAGTTTCGAGGATCTTGGGAAAAGCAATGGCGGGAAGTTCTGGTACGCCCGCGACTTCATGCGAATGTTGGGATACGAGAGTTTCCAAGCCTTCCAGAAGCCAATAAACAAAGCGATCGCGACGTGTACTTCCCTGAACATTCCCGTCGTTGAGAACTTCACGCAGGTCCAGAGGGAGATCGATGGCGATCTGGTTTTGGACTTCAAGCTCACTCGCTTCGCCTGTTACCTTACAGCCGTCAATGGCGACGTGAGAAAGCCCGAAGTGGCATCGGCGCAAGCGTACTTCGTCACAATGGCGGAGGCCTTTCGCCAGTACATTCAAAACGCCGAACAGGTGGAACGAGTTCAGATTAGAGACGACATCTCTGAACGGGAGCGGGCGTTGTCGGCTGCTGCCTTTGAGTCTGGAGTCAAGAATTACGCGTTTTTCCAGAACGCCGGTTACCGTGGGATGTATAACTTGGATCTGAACGATCTGCGCCAAGTTAAGGGTGTCGCGCTCGGGAGATCGGTATTGGATTTCATGGGCCGCCAAGAACTAGCCGCCAACCTGTTCCGCATCACTCAGACCGAGGCGAAGATCAGGAACGAATCAGTTCGCGGCCAGCGCCGACTGGAGGAAACTGCCGAGAGCGTTGGCAAAACCGTACGCGACACGATGATAAGTATCAGCGGTCAAACGCCGGAGAGTCTGCCAACTTCCGACGACATAAGGATCGTGAAGGGTAACCTCAAGAAGGCCGAGAAGGAATTCGGCAAGATTGATGGCCCTCGAAAGCGACGATCTCTTCCTCCGCCCAGTGAGTAAGATGCGCGTGAACGTCCATTGCTCTGTGCAGCCAGTCTCCGCCGCACCGCTTCTAGAATTCGTACCTCGCGCCAAACTGCATCACGCGAGGCTGAGTGAGCACGTCGCTGTAGCGGCCGAACGTCCCCTGATTGGACAAGCTCAACGACAGCGCCGACACATCGAACCGCACCGAGTTCGTCACGTTGAACGTCTCCCAACGGATCTGCAGCGAGTGCTTCTCGGAATAGGGCATCGCGAACCGCTTGTTCACGCCGAAGTCGATAGTGAAATAACCGTCGCCCCGCAGACCATTGCGATTGCCGATCTGTCCCGGCAGCGTGAAATCGAACGCCGCAAGACCCGCGTTGGGATCGCGGAAAAGATTCGGGCCACCGCGTCCTGTCACGGCGGGCGCGTTCTTCGTGGTCTCGACACCAGGCACCGGGCCAATCGGCGTCGCATACCCCTGCCACTGCCAGTTCGTCGGCCAGTTACGCCCGTTCGACACGGAGATCGGCATGCCGGAGGTCTGCCGGTAAACGCCTGAAAGCTGCCAGCCGCCGATGATCGCATCCGCCAGCCCGCCATGGTTGACGAAACGTTTGCCCTTGCCGAAAGGCAACTCCGCCACCCAGTTGGCATTCCACTGATGGGTCATGTCGTAGTCCGATACCGCTTTGTGCTGGCCGGGCTCCCACGGTTGTGTGATGAAGCCAAAGGTCGCTCCCGTGCCGTCCGATTCCGCGCGGCTCGACAAATCAATGGAACGCGACCATGTGTAATTGAAGCCGAACTCCACACCCGCCTTGAAGCGCTGGCGAATGGTCCACTGCATGGCGTGATACGAGCCGCCGGCGATGGAGCGCCACGTCGTCAACGATGCGAATTGACGGTCATACAGCGCGTTCCTGCCGAACTTGGAGCATGCCGGATCACAGAAGCGATCGAGATCTTCGAGCGCTGTGGAATAGTCGACGCGGCGCTGCACGAACTTCTGATACGCAGTCTGCGTCGGTGTCAGCGTCGAGTTCGGCGCGGATGTCCAGAGGTTTTCCCAGAACGCGATCCTCGGCGCCTGATTAACGGGGACACCCGCCTTGGCGAGCAGCGCGAGTTGCGTCGCGGCCTGGTAGTAGGTCATCCCGGACGCGGGATCGACGAGATTCGCAGGGGTCGCGGTATCCGTCTGCGCCAAGGAACGGCGCGACAAGCGACCGACATATGAGCCTTGGACAAACAGGCCATTCTTGAATTCGCGCCCAATCGAGAGATTCATGTTCATCGTGTAGGGCGGACGGAGTTGCGAGTCGATGTTTGATCCGCGCGCGAAGGTGAACGGAGCGTCGACGGGGAAGCTGATGCGCGGCGCCGGAGGAATCAGCGATCCTGGCAGGTCGTACACGCCGTTGAAGCGCGGTCCGGTTTCGGTGGTGAACAGGCTGCCCGCGCTTTGAATCGAGGTCTGCAATCCGAAGGAGCCCGCGTCGGAACGAAGGATGAGGCTGTTTCCGATCAGATCGTAGAACATGCCCCAACCGGCGCGAATCGAAGTGGATCCTGGATCGCCGAACAGAAACTTCCCCAGACCCGATCTTGCCTGCGGCGAGTAAGCAACGGCGAGTCTCGGCGCGAAGTTCTTCTTGTGCAGCGGATACAACGGCAGGCCGCCGGGTGACTCGACGGGCACGTAGCGGATCGGCGTCACCGTGCTCTGCGCGCGCCCCTGTTGTGCGAGGCCGCCGCGCTCATCGAACCATGCGCCGAGTGACGGGACCGGGCTCACGATGAGGCCATCCGCCTCTTCGATCGGTGTCATCAGCGAGTAGCGCAGGCCGGCTGTAACGGTGAGAGACCGCGAGAACCGCCACGTGTCCTGCACGTAGAACTCCCACTCATCAGTGCGGAACCGCCGCGACACTGGCGTGCCGACTGCTTGCACATTGCCCTGCAGATCGTAGTTGTAGTTTGCGCTTCCGGTGGAGATCACGCCGAGCAGGTTGATGATGTTTGTGCGATAGGCGTCCGAATTGCGCGGGTTCAGGTCGGGCACTTCGAGCGCCGCGCCGCCATCGCGAAGCCGCGACGCGCGCACCTGCGCCGAATGGAACGAGTTGTTGTAGTTGTTGCGGTTGTTCCGGATGAAGCGCTGCACCGCGCCGAATTGAACACTGTGCGCGTTGCGTATCCACGTGAAATCCTGCGAGGCGTTGCTTGCCGGAAGAATTCGAATTGCGCTTGTGGTGAGACCAAAGCGGTCATCCAACCCGAGGAAGCCGACTGCCGGCTGCGTTTGCGTGCCGCTGTTCTCCACGCCTTGCCTTGTGAAGCCGTAGCGAAATACGCCCGTCAGTGTGGGCTTCAGAATCGCCGTATAGCCAACGGCGAGACCTTTGCTGTTATTCAGGTTGACGCGATTCGGCGGATCGCCGGGGAACTGCGGCGTGCTCACATCGCGATCATTCTGCAAATTACCGCGAATGAAAAACTGGTGCCGCCCCGATTCGAAGGGATTGAAGTCGAACCTGGCGATATAGGTATTCCAGCGCACCGGCGTCGGCGCGACAAACAGGAACCCCGCTGTGTTCAAGCCATCGCCAATGTTGGTGTTGTTCGGCGTGGGATAGGTCTGGAAGAGTTTCAACGCCTCCGCACTCACTCCGACACCGCGTGGATCAATCCTTCGGATGTCGGCCTGGCTCAGTTGCCCGATCGAGTTGTCGCGCCGGATGTATTGCAGGATTCCCTGACGAAACGTCTCCGTGGGGATGGTGCGATTCACGGTGCTCTCACGCGCATCGCGGCGTCCTTCATAGTTGCCGAAGATGAAGATGCGGTTCTTCTGGATAGGTCCGCCCGCCGATGCGCCGAAGGTGTTGCGGATCAGTTTCGGGCGCGGCACCACGGGTGTGGCGGAGTTGTTGAAGAAAGAATTCGCAGTGGTCGCCGTGTTGCGGTGAAACTCATAGAGCGAACCGTGCAGTTCATTCGTGCCGCTTTTCGTCACAAGTGCGATCTGTGCGCCGGAGGAGCGTCCTGAGTCGGCATTCGCATTGGTGGTGGTGACGCGAAACTCCTGCACGGAATCGAGCGTGACGCGAAGCACGCTGGTGAACGCGGAGCGATCCTGCTGATCGTTGACATCAATGCCGTCAAGCGTGACGTTGGCCTGATCGGACTTGCCGCCGTTCACCGCGCCGTTGCGGGAATTGGTTTGTGTTTCGCCAGTGAAGGTCACACCGGGCTGCAGCGCCAGCAGGCCAACGACGTTGCGGCCTTCGAGCGGCAATTGGAGAATCGGACGCGTGCCGAAGGCATTGCCAATGGTGGCATCCACCGTGTTGACGTTGGTGGTATCGGCGCTCACGGAGACACTCTCCGTCACGGATCCGACCTTGGTGAACACGATGGGAATGGTTGCGGGCGAGTTCACCAGCAAGCGCAGATCAGCGATGGTCACGTCAGTGAAGCCGGAACTCTTCGCCGTGAGCTTGTAGGTACCCGGAGGAAGCTGAGGAATCAGATAACGGCCAGAGGCATCGCTTTGGACTTCGCGCTTCGCACCAGTGCCAGTATTCTCAACCAGAATCTGCGCGCCAGGAATCACGGCGCCGGTTGGATCAGACACCACGCCATTGATGGAGGTCAGCGACTGAGCGAGAACAAACGTACAGAGGGACCCGAGTAGCAGGACAGCAAGCTTCATAGGTTGAGCATACAGCGGTTCGCAACTCGTCTCCACTGGGCCTGCGTGTTTCTGTTGTTACGGGCTATCGAGCCGGCGTGTGTGCGATGGGCTTACGGATGCGGGCCAGCCGCTCCATCTCTTTTGCGGGCAGTGCGCGATCGAACACCGCAACACCGCCGATGTAACCCGTGGTACCGATGCTGCGAGACGTGTGAATCACCCGTCCAATGGTGAACGGTCCACCATCGCGCACGCTTGCGGGCGAATAAAGGTCGTGAGCAAACCAGAAGGGATTCGCACGCAGCGAGACCAATTCCCGATTCACGGGCGCATACTTGCGTTTCGAATCCTTGCGCAGGGTGACTCGCACTTTCGTGAATTCGAACTCGTGCAACTCCACTCGCTGTTCACCAGCCTCGGACAGAACGGTGCGTTTGCGAGGCTTTTTCTCCGGCGGCGAATAGAACTGGTCACGTGGAAAGGATGCGTCCTCGCCTTCCTGTGCACCGGGCGTTGCATGAAGCTGTGCCTGCAACCAGCCGCGAGCGGGCCACTGAAAGAACGGATGCTTCCCGGGATTCTCGATCCAGAAGTCGGTCGCCACGCCGTTGATGTATGAGGTGACGGTGTTGCGCCGGTTGTCGAATGCGAAGGCGGCGACGGTCCATGCGGCGTCGAGCACTTCGGTAGGAGAGTCAGCGGGAACCTCTGGGATCTTCTCGGGAGTAGTGGAAAGATTGCGGGCGTAGCGGTCACCGAACGACTTCGCGCCGTTCTCCGATACGTGAGCCGACGATGCGCCGGGATTCGCCGCGAGACCTGTAAATAAGGCGTATTGCCTCCGCCCCTGCTCCACCCGTTTGACCGAAGGACCGGAGCCCTGAAGATCCGTGCCTTCATGCCAGATACCGGCAAGCGCATGTCCACCGCTCTCGCGAATCATCCACACCACCATCGATACGGAACGTCCAGGTCCCTTCACATCCACGCGCGAATCATGCATGCGCTCGCGCGGGACCATCAGCAGCGGACGGAAATCGGCATCGTTCTCCTTGCGGATGCGAATGGCCTGACCAAATGGTCCGCGGCCGAGCAGCGGGAAATCCGCATAGGTAGCGGGCCGTCCGGCATTCCAGAAATCGCGGATGTAGTTGACCGCGTCCAGCCGCAAGTCCTGTGAGACATCCTTGGCTTTGTGAGCGTCGAAGCGGCCATCCGCGCCGCGATGAACGAAGTCCCACAGCGCCACGAGACCCGGCGTCGTGAGGACCGTGCGAAGACGGCGATCGCGTTCCGCGGAATCATTCGAGAAGGCAAGAGGTACGGCGAAGAGCAGAAGCAGGAATCGGAACATGAACACCTCATCGTAGCGGATTCGTACGCCTGGCCTCGCGGCGATTACACTAATAGAGTTGCAAGCCATGCAGGACTTCGAAAAGCTCGGTATCTTCTACCTCGGCCGTCAATACGATCTGGCCAATCGCAAGCAAATCGAGAGCCCCGTTCTTTATGAATCGCGGGACCTGGTGACACACGGCGTGTGCGTCGGAATGACCGGCAGCGGCAAGACCGGCCTCTGCCTGAGCCTGCTGGAAGAAGCAGCAATGGATTCGATTCCGGCGCTGATCATCGACCCGAAAGGCGATCTCGGCAATCTGCTGCTGACGTTCCCCGATCTGCAGCCCGGAGACTTCCGGCCGTGGATCAACGAAGATGACGCGCGGCGGAAGGGGATCTCGGCGGATGAATTTGCGGCGCAGCAATCGGAGTTGTGGCAGAAGGGCCTCGCCGGTTGGGGGCAAGATGGACAACGCATCGCGAATCTGCGGCAGAACTGCGAGTTCGCGATCTACACGCCAGGTAGCGACGCTGGGATTCCTGTGTCGGTGGTGCGATCCTTCGCGGCGCCACCCGCGGAACTGGTGGAAGACCGCGAGTTGTTCCGCGAGCGTGTCAGCGCAACGGCGACGGCGCTGCTTGGCCTACTGGGCGTGACCGCCGATCCCATCCAGAGCCGTGAGCACATACTGCTCTCCACGCTGTTCGACAACGCGTGGCGCAACGGTCAGGACCTCGATCTGCCGGGGCTCATCAGCCAGATCCAAACGCCGCCCGTGGCACGTGTCGGCGTGCTCGACATGGAAGCTTTCTACCCCTCGAAGGATCGCTTTCAACTCGCGATGATGTTGAACAATCTGCTGGCGTCGCCAGGCTTTGAGGCATGGCTGGAGGGCGAACCGCTGGATGTGCAATCGCTGCTCTACAACGCGCAGGGCAAGCCGCGCATGTCGATCCTCTCGATTGCGCATCTCAACGACTCCGAGCGCATGTTCTTCGTGTCGCTGCTGCTCAATCAGACGCTGAGCTGGATGCGCCAGCAATCGGGCACCACCAGTCTGCGCGCGCTGTTGTACATGGACGAGATCTTCGGGTATCTGCCGCCGATCGGCGAGCCGCCATCGAAGCGTCCTTTGTTGACACTGCTGAAGCAGGCTCGCGCCTTCGGACTCGGCGTGGTTCTAGCGACCCAGAACCCGGTGGACCTCGACTACAAGGCGCTTTCGAACGCGGGTACCTGGTGGATCGGGCGGCTGCAGACTGAGCGCGACAAGAACCGCGTGCTGGATGGCTTGGAGGGCGTCGCTTCGAGCGCGGGCGTGAGCGGCGGCTTCGATCGTCAGAAGATGGACCAGATGCTGTCAGGCTTGGGCAATCGCATCTTCCTCATGAACAACGTGCATCGCGGCGCACCTCAGGTGTTCGAAACGCGATGGGCAATGTCGTACCTGCGCGGTCCGTTGACGCGTGGGCAAATCAAAACGCTGATGACGGGCCGCAAGCCTGTGGCGTCAGGGCCAACGGGCGCGGCACTGAAGTCGAAGTCCGCATCGTCGCCCGATGGCGCCAGCAACATTCGCCCGGTGTTGCCGCCTGATGTGCCGCAGTACTTCCTGCCCGCGCGCGCAGCCGACGGTGTGGTGTACACGCCAAAGCTGTTTGCGTTGGCCGAAGTGAAGTTCCTCGACGCGAAGAAGAACATCGATCTCGGACGCAAGGTGACGTTGCTTGCTCCGATCACCTCCGACGCGACGCCGATCACTTGGGAGGACGCCGAGGAGTCCGAGTTCGAAGCCAGCGAATTGGAACAGGCCCCGGCTGAGGGAGCAAGCTTCGCGGCGGTGCCGCCGGCTGCTGGAAAAGCGAAGAGCTACACGACTTGGAGTAAGGACTTCGCAAACTGGCTGTATTCGAATCAGCGGCTTGATCTGTTCCAAAGCCCGTCCACTGGCGAAATGTCGAATCCGGAGGAATCTGAGCGGGACTTCCGCATCCGGTTGCAGACGGTCGCCAGGGAGCATCGTGACACGGCGGTAACCGAGTTGCAGAAGAAGTACGAATCCAAGCAGCGCACTCTCGAAGACAAGATTCGCCGCGCGGAGCAGAATCTGGAGAAGGAGAAGCAGGAGTCGCAATCGGAGATGCTCAGCAGCGTGATTTCGATCGGCACCAGCATCTTCGGCGCGCTGCTTGGCTCGCGGAAGACGTCGACCGCCATCGGCAAGGCGGCGGGCGCGGTGAAGGGTGTCAGCCGGATCCGCAAACAATCGCAGCAAGCGGGCTTCGCCGAGGAGAACCTGGAGACCCTGACCCAGCAGTATGAGGAGTTGAAGCAGCAGATTCAGCAGGAATCGGAAGCACTGGCCGCGCAGTACAACGTTGCGAACGAGCAGTTCGAGACCATCACGGTCCGGCCGAAGAAGACGAATATCGTCGTGAAGCTGTGCGCGCTGGCGTGGACGCCTGAATAGTTTTTCTGAGGCGCGTCCGGATCTACCGGAGCGCTTCCGCGGAAAGCATCGCGTTCGGCGAAAGATAGCGGATCTGCGCGAAGTAGTTCTGCTCGGAGAGATTGCGGTAGACCGCGCCGGCAATGCCCGACGCGACAGGTCCGTTCACTGGAGCACCACCCGTCAGCAAAACCACGACCACCAGTTTGTTGCGGCCCGCATCATTAAAGCTTCCGAACCACCCGAGATGCGTGGGCGAACGCTCGTCGGTGCAGGTGCCAGTCTTGCCGAAGATCGACTCGGAGTTGTTCGCCCCGGCCCGGCGCGCCGTACCCCATTCCACAGCGCCACTCATTCCAGGCAGCAACTCCGGGATCCACTGGTTGATGTCGAGCCGCCGCTTGACGCGCGGGACGAAACTTTCCACCGCTTCCTTGGTTTCCGGGTGCTGTAGGTAATAGAGCGTGCCACCGTTGGCGACAGTAGAGATCAGTGCGGCGAGTTGGAGAGGCGTCAGCGTGATGCCGGAACCGAAGCTCGTCATCATGCCCAATCCGCTGGGCGGAGGTTCGGAAGGCAGAACGCCGGGCTGCTCATCATCGATATCCAAGCCGGCCTTTTCGCCCAAACCGAACAGCCTCGAATAGTAGCTCACACGATCAAAGCCGAGACGCTCGCCCAGCGTGGCGAAGTACGGATTGTTCGACACCGCCAGTGCCTCCGTAAGATTCATACGGCGACTGACTGAAGAGAACGTCGTTGTCTTGTCGATGATGCCTTCGCTGAGGGCAGCCAGCGCCGCGACCACCTTGATCGTGGAGCAGGGCTGGAAGCCGCTTTTGAGCGCAAGCTTCTGATTCACTAGCGTAAGGATACGCCCGGTGAAGGGATCCACCACCGCGACCGTGCCATTGTAAGGACCGAGAGCGTCCACCGCTGCCCGGCGCACTACGGGATCCTCTCCATCCACAACGTCACCGTTGGAGGAATCGGCGAAGGTTGGTTCGCGCCAGGGGCCACCACGAATGAACGAGTTGCCAGCACCACGATACGACGTGCGCCGGACAACCGCGCGACGGCCTCGGGATCGCGACTTCGAAGAAGCCCTGGACACCACGGGTTTCCGGGCGGACGCCCTCGAGGCAGACGGCACTGCCTTCCGCACTACGGGCCTCTTCGCAGCGGCGTGCGTCTTCGGCGCGGCTTTCCGCGTACTAGTACTTGCCGCAGCGGCCCGCGCTGGATTCAGAGTCAGCAGCGCCAGTCCTGAAAGCGCATAGCTGAGGAGCGTCGAAAGTACTGCAATTGCACGGAGGTCCATGTTCCGGCGCATCATCACCTCTTTGTGTCCTATCGGACAAACTTCGCACTGCCGACAGGTGCAATGCCAAACAAACTTATAACGCTATTCTCTTCAATCGGGTACGGTACGTCAAGCGGCGGTCCAGCCACCGTCGATCGTGACTATCGATCCGTTCACAAAAGCAGCCTCATCCGAAGCCAGATAAAGTGCCATGTGCGCAATCTCCTCCGGCTTCCCGAGCCGCCCGACCGGCTGGCGGGCATTCAACTGCGCGCGCACCTCTTCCTTTTCGTGCTTATGGTACTTCTCGAGGTAGCCTTCAACGAACGGCGTCTCGACCGTGCCAGGACAGATACAGTTCACCCGAAGCTGAGTCGGGTACTCCACGGCCAATTGCCGGGTCATGGCAACTACGGCGGCTTTGGTTGCGCAGTAGGCGAACCGGCGCTTTACGCCCACCAGTCCTGCCACCGAGCCGATGTTGACAATCGCGCCGCGAGTGTCCAGCAGCAACGGCAAAGCCGCTTTCGTCACCAGGAAGGTGCCCTCGACGTTCACCCGGAAAAGACGATGGAAATCCTCCTGCGAGGTTTCTTCAATGCTGCCAACCAGGCCGATTCCGGCATTGTTCACGAGAATGTCCACGCGGTCCAGCGTGCGGAAAACCGATGCCACGGATCCAGCGTCAGTGATGTCGCAGGCGATTCCACGGGCGCCGGGCAGTTCCGCCGCCAACCGGTCCGCAGCCGCGCCGTTGAGGTCGGCGATGCAGACCTGTGCGCCCGCCGCAGCCAGGACCCGGCAGGTCGCCTCGCCGATTCCGCTGGCGCCGCCGGTGACCACAGCGGTCCTGCCGCGAAGTTGAAAAGGAGTATTCATGTGTTCGAGATTTGTTCCGAAAATGAAAAAATACGCGGAGCTGGGATTCGATGGCCCAGAGATGCCGCGCTTCCACTATGATATCCAAGAGAGCCTGATACTCGAATGAAAGTGTCCTTTGGAAGTTGGGCGTTCTCGTTTGGCCCATACTCCAGGAATCCCATTGCACTGGAAGAGGTTGCGAGGAAACTCGCCGCCACCGGCTACGACGGAATCGAGATCTGCGGATTCCCTCCCTACGTCACGCCGGGCCGCTATCCCACCTCCGCGCTGCGCAAGGAATTGGCGTCGCTACTGGAAGGTCTCAATCTCGCGGTGTCGAGCTACGTGCCCGACTTCACCACCGTGAACCCGCTGGTGGAGGGAAATCGCGACCGGTATCTCGATCTGTTCCGCTGCAATCTGGAGATCTGCCGCGATCTGGGCAGCCCAACTCTCCGTGTCGATTCGATCGCCGCTCCGGGCTCCATCCCAGACGCGGAATACGAGGATTCGTTGCGGCGCTTGGCGGCGCTTTGGCACGATGCCGCCGAAACAGCCGCCAAGGCCGGAATTCGCATTATCTGGGAGTTTGAACCAGGATTCGCCTTCAACAAGCCGTCGGAAGTGGTGGAGATGTACGAACAGGTGGGCCATTCCAACTTCCAGATTCTCTTCGACACCGGCCATGCGTACCTGTGCGGAGTGGTCGGCGCACGTCAGCAGGGCGATCCGGAGACGTTAGACGGTGGCGTGCCGGAATTCCTGCGGCGTCTCAGCGGGCGGATCGGGCACGTGCATCTTGCCGATACCGACGGCACCCTCTACGGCGAGGAGACAACGACACATTGTCCCCTCGGAACCGGGTTTCTGGATTGGAACAAGATCGGACCACACTTGAAAGCGGTTCCCGCGGTGGACTGGTGGTGCGTCGATCTGTCGTTCTGGCCGGGAAGCTGGGATCTTCTGGACACCAGCCTGTCGTTCGCACGCCGGCTGGCTGCCTGAGCGTTGAAATCCCAGGGCAAGCGCCGCAACGCACCATCAGCCCACGATGGCGCTAATGTCGAGCAGATGAAGCTGACGCCCGGTGCCGCCATGCGGTGAATCGATCACCACCTTCTTCCCATCGGGACTGAAGCGGGGATGCGTATCGCAACGCCACTCGCCGGCATATTCCTTCGGCGAATGGAAATCGCCGAGCGGATGACGCTCTCCGGTTTTCGTATCGAAGAGATAGACGTGCTGCAGGCGCTCCTTGTCGGGATAGGTATCATTGAGAATCCAGCGATTGCCAGGTAAGTAAGTGCAGTGGCCATTTACTAACATCACACCCTTGCCAATCACTTCCACCTGACTGGTGCGGTCCCGATACACGTAGAACTTGTCGCCGTCCGATGGATGCCACGCCCATGCGAGCACGTGCTGGCTGTCACGCCAGATGAAGTGCGACGTCTTGCCATGCGGATCCAGCACGTGGAGATCCTTGCCGTCCGCGCTCGCCGTGAACATCCGCGTGGAGAAGCCGGCGCCTTCCTTCTCGCCTCGCCACCGGTGCAGGAAGATGAAGCGTTTGCCGTCTGGCGAGACCAGCAGATGATTGAACCAGTGCAGTGCGCCCTTCGAATAACCGCCGGGATAAGGAATACGCGCGGCATCGGCAATGGAGATCAGCAGCTTGCGTTTTCCCGTCGCCAGGTCGACCTTCCAGATGCCGATATCCTCGGGAGTGGCAACTTCCTTGTTCGGATCGGGAATGCCGGAATAGCCATAGCCTGGCCTTTTGTCGTTCAGCCGGCGGAAATCGCATGTGATCGCCCATTTCGCGTCAGGGCTCAGTGCGTAGATCGCCGAGGGGATGGTGCGCTTCTTGCGCGTGCGGACGTTCAGGATATGGCAGACGAAATCGCCTTCGCCCCGATCGTTCCACAGCACCTCGTCCTTCGAGTTGGGCAGCCATTGGAGCATGCACCCCTGCTGCCAGTTCCAGGCCGTGGTTTCCCCGAGTTCGATCCAGCGATCGCCATCCTGCGTATCCACCATGCCGACCTTGATCTTGTCGGTCGCGAGCGGCGAGCGATGCTCGAAATCGACCTCCATGCCGAGCACATAACGGCTGCCGGGATCGAATTCGAGTTTGTCGTAGTAGCCGAACCAGTGATGCTTGGGGCCCTGAGTGATCGCGCGAACGGGCACGGGCTTGGCGGCACCAGAAAGTGGGAGCAGCGCCATGGACGCAAGGAACTCTCGCCGGAACATGCCTCCATTCTGGTACAACCGTGACCAGACTGCACGGTCAAGGGGCTTCACGTTGCGGGTGTACTGACGACAATTTCCCTGGCTACGGCATCCTCCGTTACGAGGTCCGTCATAGTCTCTCGCCAAGGCGCAAAGCACGCTAATCTAATCGAAGCTGACCGGACCTGGTTCTGGATCGCGCAGATCTCGACCTGAGAGCGGTCGGTAGTGGGTGTGTCGATCGCGTTGCCATGAGGACCAGCAGAATCGAAAAAGAGCTTACTATTCACGAGCCCCAGATCTCACGAATCCTCTGATCGCAGTCCGCTTCCAAACCACGCGACACGTCTCCGGCAACTCGTCCGTTGTAAACGAAGAGTGCACCATCGCGGCAGAATCCTCGTCTCGTTCGCCGCCCGTCGAAGCAGTAACCCCTCCGGCGTCTCGATAGCTTCGAATTCGACGCCAGGCTCGAACCCGAGCCGCTCCCGAATGGACTCGGGCACCACCAATCTTCCCGCGGAATCGACTTTCAGCTTCATACCATTTCAGAACGGCGTTTTCCGTCGGAAATGGCAATCCTTAAGCTTAAGGGGCCATCCGCAGGCCGAGCACCGTATAGCCTCCATCCTGCGCACCTGTCCCGACGGCGCTGACCTGCACCAGGTAGGTCGCGCCCGCAGTCACCGGGAAGCGAAACCGCGACAGACTTACGATGCCCGTCGTTCGCGGAATCTGTCCGCAGGACACCTCCCGGCCCGGCTGGCTTCCCTCCGCGGCGAAAACGCCAATCACAGCGCCAGCGTTGCCAAAAGCGTCGAAGCGCTGGCTCGTCAACGCGGCCTCCATCGCGCCATCGGACGGCGCGGTCACCCGCCACCATACGGTCTTGGCGGGCGGCAGGCTCGAACACGACGCTCGCGGATCGGAAGGGTTTGCCGTCGCATTCCGGGTGTCGCGCAAGCCGACATACGGAAGGGTCGCCTCCGCCGCTGACTCAACTGAGTCCGTTTCCGCGGGCACGCCAATTGCGCCGGCCTGTTGCACAGTCACAGTCTGATCCTGGAACCAGAAGCCCACGTTCCGGGGAGTCACCGTTGTATTGAGCCCCACGGATACCTGCACATCTCCCGATCCCGATCCTGTCGCATTCTGCACATCGAGAGCGCCAGGCTGCGGCACTACCGACCAGGCGCATCCATCCGCAGTCTGTAGCGGAACGCTGAACTCACCGCCAAATGCGGGCACCGAAGTCAGTTCGCCAAGACTGTAGGTACAAGGCGTACCCGTGCCCGGCAGCAGCGTGCGCCACACTCCGCGTCCGAAGGTGAACGCGTAGAGATACGTGGCACCGGCGGTCCGATCCAGAATCAGCCGCTCGGTCGGCACTGCCGCGAACGGATTGCGGTCGCGATTCCACGACTCGCCGCCATCAATCGAAACGAACACCCCGAGATCGGTGCCGAGATAGATTCGATTGGAATCAAGCGGGTCCACCATCACGGCGAGCACGGGCATGTCGGGGATGCCGTTTGGTCCCTCGCGATCGATGCCTTCCCAGGTGCGGCCGCCATCTCTCGAACGGTAGACATGGTTCTGTCCAACAGCCGTATTGAACTGGCTGTAGACGGCGTAGACCGTGTTGGCGTCGTTGGGATCGAAGGTCATCGCGGGGACATAGCCGGGACGTGGTCGCGTGACCTCCCACACCGTCTCGGAATTCGCAGCGAGCGCATCGTCGGTGCGGAACAGGAAACCCTGGCTGGTCGCGAATACGACCTTCGTGGGATCGGAAGGAGAAACGGCGATCGCCGATACCGCGCCCTGGACTGAGGAAAGCTCGGTCGAGATCGTGTCCCAGTTCTCGGCCTGATCGGTGGTCCGGTAGAAGCGCCTTGCACCGGCGTACAGGCGATCAGGGTTCGAGGAATCCATCGCCAGGGGCGCGATGAACGCGAAGTTCGCCGATGGCTCCCCGATCCCTCTGCGGGTTGCCGTGAAGCTCCGGCCGCCATTGCGCGAGCGCACAAGCCCGAAGTTCTGCGTCGAGACAAACACCGTATTCGGATTGCGAGGATCCACGGCAACCGCCGCGCCATCGCCGCCAAACAGCCGGGTCCAGGTGGCCTGGCCCGCGAGGGTTCCGCGCATGGTGCCGTTGTCCTGCTTGCCGCCGAAGAAGGCAGCGCCGCCGGGCAGCACGGCTCCCGTGTAGAATTGTGTCGTCTGATAGCCGCCATGCAGCGGACGCCAACTCACTCGATTCGAGAATGGCGAACAGCCCCCACGCGGCCCAGTGGCGACCTCCGCACGCGCGTTGTCGGTGAGATAAACGCCGCCGTCGGTGATCGCGTAGAGCCGGGGTTTGGCTCCTCCATCGAAGTCGGGAGGAAACACCAGACCCAACACATCGGCATGTGCGCCGTTCGGCCCGTCCGCCGCTTGCCAGAAGGATGCAATGCCCCAGTTCCGGCCGCCATCGTCAGAACGGTAGATGTCGATGCCGCCCACAAACAACCGATCATGATCATGCGGGTCGACGGCAATTGCATTGTGAATCCAGCCTTGCCCGGAGATCGTGCGCTGCCCGTTGACAAAACACACGTTGCCGAAAAAGGAACTGTTGTTCGACAGCAGACCAGCATTCAGCGGCTCGGGATCTTCGTTGGTCACGCGTGCTTCCCAGGTTTCGGGATCACCGTTGCTCACGGACCGGTAGACGCCCGCCAAGGAACTCGCCCAACCCTGGCGATCCGTTCCATTGCTGGACACCAGCGCGTAGATCACGCTTTGATTCGAAGGAGCAATAGCGAGCGTCGTGTTGGCCATCCCTGCCGGCTGGGCGACCACCTTCCATTCACCTTCGCCACCCGCATCGGTGTTGCGAAGGATGGCTGGCGACCCGGCGGCGATGGTGCCGCAGGATGCGAACAGATAGTCCGTGTCTTGATCGGTGCGCGCCACCATGTCCTGGCAGCCATTCTGGCTCGGACCTGAACGATTGACTACAAAATTCCACGACTGGCCCGCGTCGGTGCTGCGGAAGATGCCAGTCCAGGTCGCGACGTAGATGCGGTTGACGTCGTGCCGGCTGACGATGATCTCGTTGATAAAGCGGAAGTGCGTGCCTTCGGGCGCATTCAGGCGCTCCCAGGTGACGCCGGCGTCGCGGGAACGGAAGATCCCAGCTCCCCGGGGCGCGCTGCCGAAAACGTTGGTTCCCGACTGTGAGTTGAACCAGAAGCCGGTGCCCGCATAAATGGTGTCGGGATTTCCCGGCTCGAACGTCAGCCCGCCGATGCCGAGCGAAGGAAACATGTCCGTCAACGGAAACCAGTTCTGTCCCCCATCAGTGGTCTTCCACACGCCGCCCGTCACCGCGCTGACGTACATAATGTCGGGATTGCCGGGATGAATCAGCAGGTGGCGCGACCGGCCGCCCTGGTTTCCCGGCCCAAGCGGCTGCCATCCCCCGAGATCGGCCATCCGCTCGCCTTTGCGGAACGGCTGGTCGAAGGCGCCTTTCGAGAGCGCGTAGGTACGCATGCGCTCCACGCGACCTTCGGCCGCTTCGTACTTCTCGTAGGGCAGGTCCGTGGCTCCGGCGCCCGCGCGCTTCATCAAGTAGAACTCCGCTGCACGATCTGGCGCATCGGTTGGCATCGGCTTTGCCGCTTTGGGCTCTGGCGGGAAGACCGGCGGATTCCAGAGCGCCGGCTCCTGGGCTTGCGACGGTTCCTGGGCTTGGGCCACAGCCGGCTGCGGCATCGGAGGACCGGAGGCCGTCGTAACCCGTTTGGAGCACCCTGCCAGTAGCAGGATAGGGATCGCCAGGACGGCGAGACGTGAACAGCGGTTCAGGGGACCCATACTTCTTTTACGATCATAGCGGGCCGCGGGTTGCCAGGACATACGATCCACCTGCAACTTCGTGCCCGGCAGTTACATCATTGAAACTGAGGCTCCTCGATCGGTTCGCCGCGCGGGCCGCGTTATACTAAGCTCAAGGAGCGGTATGTCCTTTTCTTCCCTACGAAACTTCTTCCGCATGGCGGCCCATGTCCAACTGCTGCCGGTTCTCGAAAGCGGTGAGGAGACCCTCGTCGGCGGCCAGGCGGTGATGGAGGGCGTCATGATGCGGGCTCCCCACTCGTATTGCGTTGCCGTGCGCAAGCCGAACGGCGAGATCGTAACCGAGGAAGCTCCTCTGGCCCGGGTGTCGGAAAAGTATCCGATGTTCAAGTACCCCGTGCTGCGCGGCGTCGGCACGCTGGGTCAGGCGATGTGGCTGGGCGTTCGCGCCCTGAAGTTCTCCGCCAATGCCGCTCTCGATGAGGATAAGCCCGGCCAGAAAAAAGAGGAGTTCTCCTCCTGGGCGATGACGCTGAACCTGATCTTCTCGTTTGGCTTTTTCATCTTTCTCTACAAGTTCGTGCCTTTGTGGCTGACGTCTCAAATTGAGAAGGTGGCGCCGATCGTCCACAATCGCATCGCATTCAACTTCGTCGACGGCCTGATTCGTATTGGGATCTTCCTCACGTTCCTCTACCTGATCTCCCGCTGGCAGGACATCCGCCGGGTGTTCGAGTTTCACGGCGCCGAGCACAAGGTGGTGTTCAACTTCGAATCGGGCAGGGCGGTCACGGTGGAGAACGCGCAGAGTTTTTCGACGCTGCACCCGCGCTGTGGAACCAGTTTCCTGCTCGTGGTGATGGTGGTTTCCATGTGTGTGTACGCACTCCTGCCGTTTGATGGCTTCGCCGGAAAGTTCATCTCGCGGATCGTGCTGTTACCGGTCATCGCGGGACTTAGCTACGAGATGATCCGTTACGCCGCCCGCAAGCGCGGTGGTTTCCTGGCCTTGCTCACCGCGCCCGGCCTCTGGCTGCAAAAGATCACCACGCAACCTCCGTCCGACGATCAGACCGCCGTCGCAATCCACGCGCTGGAAGGCGCGATGGCGCTCGAAAAGCAGCAGGGCGGCGAGTTGGTGATCGCCTAACGTCTGCTCTGCCCGCCATGCAATATCTAGACAAACTTTCCGAGATCGAAACACGATTTGATGATCTGACCGCGCAGATGGCCGATCCTGCCGTCATCAACGACGGCGATGCGTATCGCAAAATCGCCAAGGCCCGCAGCGAGTTGGAAGAGGTGGTCACCAAGTACCGGGAATGGAAGAAGGTGGCCAGCGACCTGGAAGGCGCGCGGCTGATGCTGCAGGAGTCCGATCCCGAGCTTCGCGACATGGCCAACGAGGACGTGGTTCGCCTGGAGCCCGAACTGGCCAGGCTCGAGGACGATCTGCGCCTGCTGCTGCTTCCGCGCGACCCCCTCGACGACAAGAACGTCATGTTGGAAGTCCGCGCCGGCACCGGCGGCGACGAGGCCACCCTGTTCGCCTACGAGGTTTTCCGCATGTATACCCGGTTCGCGGAAACACAGGGCTGGAAGGTGGAAGTTACCAATACCAGCGAGTCCGGCGTGGGCGGCTTGAAGGAAGTGATCGCGCTCATCAGCGGGAACAAGGTTTTCAGCAAGCTGAAGTACGAATCGGGTGTGCATCGCGTGCAACGGGTTCCCCAGACCGAAACGCAGGGACGCGTCCACACATCGGCCATCACCGTAGCCGTGCTTCCCGAAGCCGACGACGTGGAAGTGAAAATCGATCCCAAGGATGTTCGCATCGATACGTTCTGTTCCTCCGGCCCAGGCGGACAATCGGTGAACACGACTTACTCCGCCGTGCGCATCACGCATATCCCGACCGGGCTGGTGGTCTCCTGTCAGGACGAGAAGTCGCAGATCAAGAATCGCGCGAAGGCCGAACGTGTCCTGCGCTCCCGCCTGTACGAACTCGAGTTGCAGAAGCAACAGGAGAAAATCGGCGCCGAGCGCAAGAGCATGGTGGGCTCCGGCGACCGTAGCGAAAAGATCCGCACTTACAACTTCCCGCAGAACCGTGTTACGGACCATCGCATTGGGCTCACTCTGCACCAGTTGGATCTGGTGATGGATGGCCGCGTGGATCCGATCACCGATGCGCTGATCGCTTATTATCAAGCTGAGAAGCTCAAGCAACAAGGCGACAACAGCACTCAGTGAACCTGCAAACCGCGCTCCTCCAAGGAGTAAGAATCCTGGAAGACGCGCACGTGTCTTCACCCCGGCTTACGGCGGAGGTGCTGCTTTGTCACGCACTGGGCCGCGATCGTGTGTATCTCATCGCGCATTCCGATGAGGAGCTGACCGAACTCGCCTGGATCCACTATGGGCGCTACCTGCACGAGCGTACGCAAGGCAAGCCGACGCAGTACATCACGAAAGTACAGGAGTTCTACGGCCGCCCGTTTCGGGTGAGCCCGGCAGTGCTCATTCCCCGCCCGGAAACGGAGCATCTGGTGGAGACGGTGCTTCACCTTGCCCCCGGTGCTGCCACAGTTCTCGATATCGGCACAGGCTCGGGTGCGATCGCGGTGACGTTAGCGCTGGAGTTGACGGCCCGCGTCTGGGCAACCGACATTTCGTTCGATGCGCTGCAGGTAGCCCGGCGCAACGCGATCGACAATGGGGCCTGCGTCCATCTCCTGTGCTGCGATCTCTGCTCGGCGGCCGGCATGCGATTCGATGTCGTGGTCTCGAATCCGCCCTACGTGCCGCAAGGCGATCAGTCCTATCTGCAACGCGAAGTGCGCGATCACGAGCCCGCCGTGGCCCTCTACGGCGGCCCTACCGGCACCGAGATCTACGATCGTCTGATCCCAGCCGCTTGTGAAGTTGTGAAGCCCGGCGGCTGGTTCGCGGCGGAACTCGGCTACAATTCCCTTGAGCGCGTGTTTGGGATGCTGGAGGCTGGCCCCTGGACCGAAGTCGGCTACGGGCCCGATCTTGCCGGCATTCCGCGCGTGATTCGGGCACGGTACTCCCCATGAAGACCATCCTCCACGTCGACATGGACGCATTCTTCGTCTCCGTGGAGGAGTTGTACAATCCGGAACTCAAGGGCAAGCCCGTGGTTGTTGGCGGCAAGCCCGATCAGCGCGGCGTTGTCTCGGCGGCATCGTACGCCGCGCGCAAGTTCGGCGTGCATTCGGCCATGCCGTTGCGCACCGCTTACAAGCTCTGTCCTCAGGCGATCTTCGTGGAAGGGCATCCGGGCCGCTACCGCGAGCATTCCGGGAAAGTGTTCGCCGTACTGAGCCGCTTCAGCCCGCAAGTGGAGATGGCCTCGATCGACGAGGCTTACCTCGATCTCACCGGCGCCGAGCGTTTGCACGGCCCTCCGATGGCAGCAGCCCACAAGCTCCATGAGCAGGTCCGCGGCGCCACGAAACTCAACTGCTCGATTGGCGTTGCCACCAGCCGTTTGCTCGCGAAGATCTGCTCCGATCAGGCGAAGCCGAACGGTGTGCTCTGGATCCCGCCATCGTGCGAAGCGCGCTTTCTCGCGCCGCTGGATGTTCGCAAGGTGCCCGGGGTTGGCAAGGTCACCGAACAGTCGTTGCACAGCTACGGCATCCGGAAGATCGGCGACCTGGCGAAGCTCGATCGCAGGTTTCTCGAAGAGAAGTTCGGCAAATGGGGACTGGCGCTGGTTGGCAAGGCCCAGGGTCTGGATGCCGGCGGCTGGTTCGACGGCGACATCGGAGACGGGGAGGAGCCGAAGTCGATCAGCCACGAAACGACGTTCGATGTCGACACCAGGGACCGCGCTCTGCTGGAATCCACGCTGGTGAGGCTTTCTGAGATGGTGGGCAGCCGCTTGCGCGAGCATAAGCTCTTCGCGCGGACCATTCAGTTGAAGCTGCGCTATTCCGACTTTTCCACTTACACGCGTGCGCATACCCTGGATCGGGGAACACAACTGGATATCGATCTGATTGAGCAGACGCGCAAGTTGCTTCTCGACAATTGGAATGGCAAGGCGATCCGCCTCCTCGGTGTACATGCCGGGGGACTTCAGCATGAGGAAGGGCAACTGAGCCTGCTCGAAGAGGAGCGTCATGACCGCTGGAAGAAGGCTCTCAGCGCGGTGGACCGCATCCGCGGGCGTTATGGCTCGGATAGCGTGTCGATCGCCAGTTCGATGGGCGTCGGGTTCCGGGAGCGGGTGCACGAGACACCCGCGGATCTGCCGGGAAAGCATCCCCGAGACAAGAAGTGATCCGGTCGGCGGCGGGCGGCGGACTGAGAATGCTTCGGCGTGCGCCGCTCTCGTTCGCGAATGGACTCTCCCGTTTGTCCGCGGAAGCGCCGCAATTGGGCCAACAACGGGTCCTGAAGCGATGGGCCTTCGAGCGGGCATCCTTCGAGGTGGCATCTTCCGCGCATCACCCCGAACGTAGCGCGCAGGTTGCCCTGATCAGGCGGTGGGAACGTGGTCGCGCATCTAAGGCCATCTAAGGCGCGTCCCCGCTTGTCCCGGGTGTCAATCGCGGGGCAGACGCCTCACCGCAAAACAATTTCCTGGATGGTGACAGATCCGCGCCGGCTCCCGCGCCTGACTGAATAGGAAGGCGATGGACGGCGGCAAGGCTGCTGTGGTAGCTTAAAAAAGTAGCAAGCAAGCGCCCATAGCTCAGCTGGATAGAGCGTCTGGCTACGAACCAGAAGGTCGGGTGTTCGAATCACTCTGGGCGCACCATCCCGCACTTATCTCACGTCCCCTCCCTTCCGTAACTTCACACACAATCTGTTTCGGAGGAGACTTCTCATGGCTCGCGCATTTCAGCCCGGTTGCTCGTTTGCCTACATTTGGGATCTGGTTCAAAAGAACAACGGCATCATCGCGCCCACCCCGTTCACGCCCGAGTTGATGATCGCGATTTTCTGGGAAGAGAGCCTCTTCAACAACATCGCGCAGGTCGATACCGGAACCGCCGTGGGCTATGGCCAGGTGGAGCCCGCCGAGTTCTACCGCTTCAACGCGCGCAATCTCCAGAGCCAGAGCCCCGCCATGCGAGCCATGGGGCAGGACGTGCAGCGCAAAGGCTACCTGATCCACAACCTTCCGCCGGTGGCGAAATCGGCCTCCGGCAAGACGCAACTCAATGGCGCCCTCACCGACGAACAGGCGGTTCAGGTTGCCATGGCGCTGGTGCGCGACATGCACGAGCGCAAGCGCAGCCGCAAGGGGATCCTCGAAGGCTATGCGGGCGTCGGCTTCCAGGGCGATCAGCCGGACCGGCTCAAGGGCAATGGCCGCCAACACCTGATCGACGGCTGGCTACGGTGCGAAGCGAAGCTGATTGGATGCTCGAAGTCCGACGCGGACGCCGTGATCGCAGCTCTGCAGGAAGCCAAGCCGTTTAATCAGGTTGCCGAGTTTCGCGCGATCCTGTTCCCGCATGCCGCACCTTCGGCGGCAGCACCATCCGCCGCAGCCATGCCTCCTTCGGTCATCACGCCAGGCGCCGTTCCCACCGGGTTCTCGCCGGCAGCGCGAGTTGCCCCGGCTCCTGGGCAATGTTCCACAGGCCCGGGCGGGCCTCGTGCGGGATCGTCGCAAGGCCAGGGCTGGGTGGTTTACAAAGGCAACACCGCCTACGGCTCGTGCCACCCCGGCGCCGTCCGCCGCTAAGCTAACTAACTAGCCAAGCACCATTTTCAGAAGTCTGCGAACGTATTCGTAGTTGGGGGTGCCCCGGTTCGGCTCTTTGGCTGGATCCGCTCTTTCCGGCTGAGTGTCTGATCGCGGACTGGCTGACGGCTTGTTCGAACAGGACTCCCAGATCGTCAAACATGTGTCATCTGGTTGAAAACTGTGGTCTTTTCCGCCACCCAGACCCCCACAGCCATCTGGGTGAAAGGTCGCACGCTGTGGGGCTTGCCCCACTCCCTCGTCACACCACCCGCCGACAGGTGCGTCATTTCAAGCAGTTACGCGTTGGCATCCGGCTTGCCTAAAGCCGTGGTGAAAGGATGGCTTCCCATGTTCGGCGAATTACAAAGCATGATTCCACACCTGGTGGTCTTGGCGATCCTGACGCTCATCACGATCGCTATCGCGATTTATCGCGCGTCTATTTCACAAAAGCAGGACTTCCATCTCCACTATGAAGCTGCGGAAAGCAGCACGGTGGGGCAACAGGTGGCGGTGGAAAACCGCATGCACACGATCGACAAGTGGGGTAAGGGACTGACGATCGTGACGTTCCTGTATTTCCTGGTAGTGGTTGGAATGTTGGTCTACCAGCAATGGATGAAAACGTATAGCGGCACGATGTCGAACTGACGGAACGGCCTCTCTTCATCAGGGGGCAGGGTTCCCTGGAATGATTCCGCCGGCCCGGCGAGGCTGGGTGCACCGAACTGGTGCTCTCAGTCGGTGCTCGTGGCTCTGCAAGGTGGAATGGTTTCGCACTCTGCCCCCGGATAACTGGATTCGGGCCGTGTCGTGCCCGTGACGAGGATTCGCAGCGGTGGAAGTATAGAGGCGGCAAAGGAAGGTAGGTACCGCCATGGTTTTTTCACTACAGTTTGAACCGCTGACATTACGCGAGGTACGTAGTCTGGGACGTCCGAAGCCACCGGCGATCACGGTGCTTCTTCCCAGCTACGTCCCTGGCTCGATGGCAAAGCCCATCGCCTCCCGGCTGAAGTCTGCGGTCGACAAAGTCACGCAGACGCTTGACCGGTTGGCGTTACCGCATCGCGACCTGGCGATGCTGACCGCACCCATTCTTTCCTTGACCCATGAACCGATTTTTCGGGAAGGGCGGAGGAACGGGGTAGCTCTGTTCGTGGATCGCGATGGATTTCATTGTTTCGAGGCGCCCGGAGACATTCCGGAAAGCGTGGTTGTCTCCAATCACTTCCACGTCAAACCGCTGCTTCGAACTCTTCTGGAACCTCGTGAGTTTCTGATCCTGGAACTGGCACAAGGAAAGGTCCGCCTGATTGAAGCGGACGGCGACAGCATGCGGGAGAGACCTCTGCCCCGCGGGGTGCCGGAGAGCCTTGATCAGATTTCCAGTCCCGAGATCCCTGACCATACACGCATCAACCGGACGGCTGGCGGCAGGGGGAAAGAGAAGACTCAGGCGATCTCTTTTGGGTTGACCTCCGCCAGTGAAGACCGCCGCATGCAGTTCTTCTGTACACTGCTCGATCGCGGGCTGAGTGCGTTCCTGCAGGAGCGGGGATTGCCCCTCATTCTTGCAGGGGGCGATCGTATCCTCAGCGCCTATCAGAAAGAGAACAGCTATCACGGCACGATCCTGGGAGCCTTACACGGCAACATCGAGTATCTCTCCCATGAAGAGATCATCGACCGTGCGCGAACGCTCATCAAATGCGATCTCACTCGCAGAGGCCGGCAGTACCTTGCCGAACTCGAGGAGTTTGCACCCGGCGACCGCTGGAGCGCGACGCTGGAAGATGTCCTCGTGGCAGCCGCTCAGGGCCGCGTGTGGAGATTGTTCCTGGCGGACGGAGTGAGTTGCGAAGGCGATTACTCCAGCATCGTTCACGCCGAGTCAGCGCCGCACGTCTCGTTGCCGGAGGACTTGGTCAACGCCGCGGTGGCGGAGACTATCGCGTTCGGCGGCGAGATCTATCTGCTGCCCCCAGAGTCGATGCCGGCTCCCGTAGCCGCACTTTTCCGCTACTCTCTCGCTTAAGACTATTCCCTGGCTTGAGCCAAGTCGCTCAATGCAGCCCCGGAAGCGATGGCTGCAAGCCGTCGTAACGCGGTCGCCCATTCTCCAAACGGCATTCGCTCCGCAATTGGTGCAGTGCCGATTCCGTTTCGGAACAGATGTGCCAAACCTGAAAGCCAGCCGCGGCCAGCGCATCGGCAATCATCGACCGGTGACAATGTGCCGGATCCGCCTCCGCGCACAACAGCGCGAGTCTGGTGGTTGCGGCAGCCTCTTGCAACCGGTCGAGTGCACGCTGAAACGCGGCGGTTTCCATGTAGTCCGCGTATCCCCGAAACGTGCCTGCTGGCAACGCGACGTTCCGCGAATCCGGCCGCGCCTGCCGGTTGCCGCCGAGTTCCCGCATGTGAATGTACCCAAGCCTGTTCTGCCTGAGCATCCCGCCAAGGTTCTCGATATTGAACTGCGGGTTGTACCGCGACCTTGGATAGATCCGCACATCGGTGACCGTCGCCACTTCGTGTGCCCGCAACATCGCAAGCAGTGCCTCGCCCGTGCGGTTCGAGTGGCCGATCGTCCAGATGGAGCGGGCATCATCCATGCGTGGCCGCTACCTCGCGAATCTGACGGATCAGTTCCGGGATCTCCTCATCCTTCGTGTAGAAGTGGGGCGCGACCCGCATTCCGGCGCCCGGGCGGTAGTCGACCAGAACATCCCGGCGCAGCAACTCCCGCGTCATCGCCTCCGCACCCGGCAGATCCAGAATCACCGCCCCGCCACGATCCTGTGCCATCAGCGGACTGCGGACAGGTACCCGGCTTCCTGCGCCAGTTCCACCAGCCACTGGGTCTGACGCATGGACTTCTCGCGAATCCGGTCTACGCCCGCTTCAAGCACAATTTCGTACCCGGACTTCGCCGCATACAACGCAGGAATCGCCGGAGTCCCATGCAGGAACCGGAACATATCGTCAGCGTAGTGAATCGGGCCATGCGCGAACCCGAATGACTCCCGGTGCGCCATCCAACCCGTCAGTTGCGGACGAAGCTTCGCCACGTGATCCGGCCGCACATAGAGGTACCCGGCTCCAGGCCCGCCGCACAGCCATTTCACGGAGCCGCCCACGGCGAAATCCAGATTCAGCGCCTTCACATCCACCGGCACCGTGCCCGCCGATTGATACAGATCGCCCACCACCATCGCGCCCACCGCATGTGCTTTGCGCACAATCGCGCCGAGATCCTGAATCGCCGAACTGCGATAGATCACGTGACTCACCGACACCAACAGCGTCTGCTCGTCAATCGCATCGAGCATCTTTTCCAACGGCGCCGTGATGCCGTCTTCGGAGGCGACCTTCACCAGACGCGCGCCTTGCCTCTCCAACTCGTGAAAAATGTAAATGTTCGTAGGAAAGTTCAGATCCTCGCTGACCAGCTTGTTGCGAGGCCCGCTCCAATTCAGGCACGAGTGAATGATCCACTGCGCTACGGAGACGTTCGGCTGCATGACCACCTCGCCCGGCCCCGCGCCGATGATGCGCCCAATCAGATCGCCCACCGACACGGGCATCGCCCACCAGCCCTCTTCCCAGGCCCGGATACTCCGCGTCGACCACAGCTCGGCATATTCGTTCAGGCAGGCGCGCGTCCGCTGTGGCATCGCGCCCAGCGAATGACTGATCATGTACAGCGTTTTCTCGACAACCGGGAATTCGCGCCGGAACTCAAGGAGTGGATCCACCATTGGCTAGATGTTACCAACCCATCAGCGGGTGAATCTTTTCCCGATCCAATAAGCAGGCACACCCGCCGCAATGATCGCTGTTCCTGAGAATGCCGGACCTGGATCCGTTGCGAACAGATTGCCCACGAAGACCAGTGCCACGATCGTGAACACCAGGGGCAGCAGTGGATAGGCCGGCATGCGATAGGGCCGCGGCAGATCGGGCCGCTTTTTCCGGAGAACCATCGCGCCGATCGCAGTGGCGCCGTAGAAGAGCCAGGCCGCGAACATCGCGAAACTGCCCAATGTGTCGTAGGTTCCCGTGAGACACAGCATCGACGCCCAAACACCTTGTGCAAGGATCGAAAACCCGGGCGTCAGATAGCGCGGATGCACCTCCGCGAACTGCCGGAAGAAGAGTCCGTCCTGCGCCTGCGCGAAATAGACGCGCGGCGCCGAGAGCAGCCAGCCATTCACCGAGCCCGCAATCGACAGCAGAATCAGCAGCGCGATCGCCTTGCCCGCACTGCCTCCGAGCGCGACAGTCAGCGCTTCCGCGGCCACTCGCTGCGAGCCTGCCACTTGCTCCACCGTCAACAGCTTCAGATACGCCACGTTCGCCAGCACGTAGAGTGCGATGCAGACCGCCAGTCCACCGATCAGCCCCAAGGGCAGATTGCGCTTGGGGTCCTTCACTTCACCCGCCACCAGACTCAATGCGATCCAGCCGTCATAGGTCAGCAGACACGCCACCATCGCCTGACCGAACTGCGAAAGCCCGATCTCGCCGCCTCCGCCGCCCGCGCTCCATTGATTCACCGGGCTCAACAGCGCCGCGCCGATCAGCAGCAGAATGCCCGCGGTCTTGATCAACGCCAGCACATCCTGCACCGCGGCTCCGAACTGCACGCCTCGGTAGTTTACGGCCGTAAGAGCGAGGATGCAGACAACCGCAACAGCCTTCTGAGCGGTGGCACTCAACGGCAGGAACGTCGAAAGATAGATGGAGAACGCTGTGCCAAGCCACGCAATGGCAGCGGTCATGATGACGAGGAAGTACGTCCAGCCGCACAGAAACGCAGCCAGCGGACCAAAGGCTTCGCGCAGATACGTATACTGCCCGCCGCTTGACGGCAGCATCGCGCCGAGTTCCGCGTACACCAAGGCGCCGCACAGCGAAAGCAATCCCGAAAAGACCCACACCGCAAGCATGGCGGACGCCGAGGGAACCTGCTTCGCAACCAGGTTCGGCGCCAGAAAGATGCCTGAGCCGATGATCGTGCCGGCCACCAGCGCGATTGCCTCCCGCAATCCCAGCCGGCGCGGAAGATCGTTCATCGCACCCACTGTGGTGTCACGTAAGCGTAGAACACCACAATCAGACCAATCACCGACGCGAGCAGGATGCTGTGCTTCAAAGTGAAGCGGAACAGCTTGGCTTCATCACTGGAAGGCATACCGGTGGCCGCCGCCGCCACCGCCAGACTCTGCAGGCTGATCATCTTGCCCATCACGCCGCCTGACGAATTCGACGACGCCATCAGCAGCGGATTCAGATCCAGCTTGTTCGCCGTCACCACCTGCAGATTCCCAAACAGCGCATTCGCCGACGTGTCGCTACCGGTGAGGAACACGCCGAGCCATCCGAGAATCGCGCTGAAGAAGGGGAACAGCGCACCCGTCGCCGCGAAAGCAAGCCCCAGGGTCGCGGTCGCGCCACAGTAGTTCATCAGGAAGGCAAGGCCGAGCACTGCCGCGATCGTCACCAGCGACAGAAAGAGTTGCTTCATGGCGGTGCCGAGAATCCTCACGTAATGACCCGGCGACATTCCAAGGATCAAGGCCGAGAGGATCGTGGAAAACAGACATGCCGTACCCGCGGCCGATAGCCAGTTCAAACTGTAGACCGCCGCATACGGCGATGTCTTGCCCACCACCGGCGGAACGCGCTCCACAAGGTTGTGCAGCATCGGCCAAGGGATGGTGATTGTCGCCGTGTTGAGCACCTTCTTGATCCCATCCTGTCCCCACAACAACACAAACGCCACCAGCAGCAGATACGGTGACCATGCGAGAATCACTTCGCCCAAATCGTGGCGCTTCGGCGTTTCTGACTTCGCGGCGCCAACTAACTCGAAATGGTCCGTCGGCTGCCAAAGCTTGAACAACACGACAAGCCCGATAATCGCCGCGAGCGAACTCAGAATGTCGGTCAACTCCGGCCCGAGATAATTCGAGACCAGAAACTGAGTGAGTGCGAATCCGCCGCCGCAAACAAGCGCCGCGGGCAGAATGCCCTTCAGCGCCTTCCATCCGCCCATCACAAAGATCAGATAGCCGGGCACAATAAACGACACCGGCGCGCAGATGCGTCCCACGTTTGCGCTGAGATCGGCTGCGGGCAAGCCCGTGATGCCGGCCAGGGTCGACACCGGAATCCCGATCGATCCGAAAGCCACGGGAGCCGTATTCGCGAGCAGGCAAATGCCGGCCGCATAGAACGGTGAGAATCCAAGGCCCGCCAACATCGCCGCAGCCACAGCCACCGGCGTGCCGAATCCCGCGGCTCCTTCCACAAACGCGCCGAACGAGAACGCGATCAGCAAGGCCTGCAAGCGGCGGTCACTGGTGAGTCCACCCACCGAGTCCTTGATCACTTCAAACTTTCCCGTCTCGAGCGCGATGCGATAGAGCACAATCGCCCAGAACACGATCCAGCCAATCGGCAGCAGGCCGAACGCCGCACCGAATGTCACCGATCCCACCACCAAACTCCCAGGCATCCCGTAGGCGCCGATCGCCACCACCACCGCGGTGGCCAACCCGCTCAGCCCCGCCATCCACGCGGGCTTGCGCAACACACCAAGCAGAAACAGCAGTACGAAGATGGGCAGCGCCGCAACAAAGGCGGAGATTGCCAGACTATCGGCGAGAGGAGTGTAGTTTTGTTGCCACATGGGGTTTCAGGTGAATAAGAAAGACTACCACTTTGGTCAGCGCGCCGGAGTCTCGATCCAGCGCAGGGGGAATCGCGCAAAGCTGATCATTTCGTACGGCGAGGAGACACCCTTCTCATAGAGCAATCCCACCAGCCCGCCGCGCAGTTCCACGAGATTCGAGTAAGCCGCGGGGCCGCCATATACCGCTTTCGATGCAATCCACGTCTTCCCGCCATCCCGGCTCAGCCGCACCGCCATGTTCTCGCGCTTTGTGCTGGCGGGGTTTGAGAAGAGCAGGTGCTTTCCGAATCGAATCAGGCTCGCCTGGCACACCGGCTCGATGAGCGTTTCATCCAGCACCGGCTCGCTCCAGGTCATACCGCCATCACGGCTCTGCGAGATCGCTCTCCGGTTCTTACCGTGATAGCTGCGCATGTTGAGCTGCAATGTGCCGTCGCGCAGTTCCGCAACGGCCGATTCATTGC
The DNA here is from genome assembly GCA_016789785.1 of Bryobacterales bacterium. Next base: position 7,460 of record JAEUQE010000044.1, on the reverse strand, counting down.
AGTTCGGCCCCGCGCTGCCGCCAAGCTTCCACGTCGCGCCCTGATCGTCACTGTGGATCGTATGCGAGTAACGCTCCGTCACTCCGCCGCGATTGTGGTCGCAGGCAATCACCATGCGCCCGCTGCGAAGCTGAATGCCGTTGCCTGGTCCAGTCGCATACCATGTCCAGTCGGGCTTCTTCACGGCGGCCGTGATCTCCACAGGCTTCGCCCAAGTGAGCCCGTCGTCCTTGCTGTGCGTCACCCACACGGTGCGCGTGCCCGACGATGTCTTCTCGAGAATCTGCTTCTCATGGTTCGATCCGGGATTGCTGGTCAGCAGCAGCCAGATGGCGCCGGTCTTGCGGTCGAGGACGGGAGCGGGATTTCCGATCGTGTCGGGGCCGAAGTCTGCAACAGTGATTGTGGAAGACCATGTGCGCCCACCGTCGGAACTCCGCTTCAGCAGCAGATCAATATCGCCCGTGTCACTGCGGCTGTTGCGCCGTCCTTCACAGAACGCGAGCAGCGTGCCTTTCTTGGTCACCAGCACTGCTGGAATCCGGTAGGTGTGATAGCCGTCTTCGCCGCTTCGAAACACCGCCACTTCCTCCGGCCCTTGCGCCAAAGCGATGGCAGCCGCGAATCCGATGAGTGCTCGCATCTTTGTTCGATCTCCGCACGACATTGTACGCTGAACGGCGCGCTGGTGATGAGATCGTCGCGCCTGGCGATCACCGGAAAAATCTCGAGTTCGCATGAGCACTTTCGCCGGCGGGCTGCGCAGTACTGGATGACCTCAATGCAATGAGGCCCGGGAAGGGAGAGGCAGTGACGAAGGACCACCCCACTTCCTGCCCGGCCCTTCACAAACCCAAACGGAACCGTGCGCGGATTCCGAAATCGAAGGAGGAGATTCAGACAATGCGTTTTGCACAATTTCTCATGTGGTCGGCCATGGCAGTGAGCCTCTGGGCCGATGCGCCTCTCAAAAGCGCTCTCGGGCTGAGCATGGATCAAGCCAAGCAAGTCCAGGAAATCCAGGCCAAATTTCACCAGCCATACGTGGTGAAGCGTGGCGAGTACACCAAACAGATGCGGAAGGTCCGCCAGGCCCGTGTGGCCAACGACCGGCCTGCGATGGAGGCTGCACTGCCCATCGCTCGCCGCCTGCACGGGGAGATGCTTGGCATCCAGGCTCAGGAGGACGGCGAGATTCGCCGCCTGTTGACACCGGAACAGAGCAAGAAGTTCGACGACTATCTGAAGCTGCGCCGGGACATGGTGGGCGCGAATCGCGACGACAAGGAGTTCACTGGCCGGTAGTGCGATGACTCGAGCGAGCGGCTGGTGGCGAACCCACCAGCCGAAAAGGGCTTATCCCCTTCCCCGCGCTCTTCGCGTCAATGGCTTTGGCGATCTCGGTCAGGAGCTGGACGATATTGACCGTCAGTCCTCCGCCCTGCTCTTGCCTGCTGGCTTCGTAGTCGAGAAAATTGAAAAGTTGCGGCGCGCCTGGGACGACAATCATCAGGTCGCCAGTGCGGCAGATGATTGCCGCCCGGTAATGTAGCGCGAGTGCCCGGCCCCGGCCGGAAGTCTTCCCTCCGCCCGTGCCGCCGAACACCGCCCCCCCTGGCCGGCGTCGCGGATCGTGAAGGCTTGAAGATTGGGACCGGCGGCGGGTGGATCCGGCTTTCCAACGAAGTATGCGGCGGCGAGAGACCGGGGCGCCAGCCGCAGTATCAGAGTGCTTCAGGAGTTCTGAGTTTTGCCTCGATCTTTTTTCCGAAGAGCTGATAGTGTCTCGTGTTCCAGGTAATGATGATCTGGGCTCCGGCCTTGAGCGCACAGCTTGCAATGAGAAAATCGTAGAGGGTGCCACCGGCAATCCGCGCAGCGGCGGCCGAACGGAGGGCCGCGCCATACTCCTCCGGCGTTAAACTGACCACAGTCAGATGCTGTTCGATGTTTTCCAGGAACAGCAACACCTGCTCGGGGGAAGCACGATGCGGGGCTGGAAGGCGGGTGAGGGTGGCGTAAAACTCCGCCAGACTGTGGCCCGCACAGGCGGCGGTTTCCGGGCGGCACTGCCGCAACGCGCTACGGCTGGCGGCATGATGGGGATGTTCGGTGAGGAAAGCCGGAACCAGTACGGATGTATCGAGGAAGCAGATCAATTGGCTTGTCCGGAATTGCCAAGGTCACGCTCACGGCGCAGAGCGTCAATCGTGTCGTTGACGGTTTCCACAGAAAGGGGCTGGCCCGAGCGCAGGGCCCACATGCCGTCATCGAGCTCGACCAGACTTGGGTGCGACTGATCGGGGGGAACGGGCTGCCTTGCGATCAGCACTTCCAGCACCAGTTCATCGAGCGGCACGCCTTTGGCCTGTGCCTCGGCGAGGTAGGCCTGCTCGATATGCGGCGGAAGATTGAGTGTCAGCGTCATGGAGCGGTCTCCTATTGATAGGGTAACTCTACGCCGATCAGGGCGGTTTGTCACGCCTGGAATGCAGCCCGTACCAACGGAATGGGTGACTCGGCACAGACAGCAAAGCGCGAGACGGCGCGTGAGTCTCGTTGCCGACCAGCGGGACGGCAGGAAAGGCGGGGTCGCAGGGGAGGAATCCTCCCCACCGGCCGGCACCCAGGCGTGCGTGCTTACGGTTAACTCACCACGTTTTGCGGCTGGCCATCTAGAAACGCGCGCACGTTGCTTACTGCGATATCCATCAAGCGCGACCGCGCCTCTTTCGTTGCCCACGCAATGTGCGGCGTGACAATGCAGTTCTTCGCGGAGAACAATGGATTCCCGCCAACGGGCGGCTCCACCGACAGTACATCCAATCCCGCGCCGGCAATCACGCCTTCGTTCAACGCGTCCGCCAACTCCTGGTCAACCGTCAATGGCCCGCGCGACGTGTTGAGTAGGAACGCCGTGCGCTTCATCGTGCGGAGCCTGTCTTTGTTGATGATGCCCTTCGTCTCCGGTGTCAGCGGGCAATGCAGACTCACAACATCCGACTCCACCAGCAGTTCATCCATCGCCACCCAACGAAAGCCTTCGTAGTCCGGCGCGTTCGCTTCCACCGCATCGTGCGCGATCACGCGCATCCCCATCGCATCGGCGATCTTCGCGGTCTGCCGTCCAATGCGCCCAAAGCCGACCACGCCCATCGTCTTGCCTGCAAGCTCCACCAGGGGCGACTTCCAGAAACACCAATCCGGATTCGCCGACCACTCTCCGTTTCGCACGGCCTGTCCATGCATGCCCACCTGATGGCAAAGCTCCAGCAACAGCGCGAAGGCATGTTGCGCAACCGATGCGGTGCCGTAGGTCGGGATGTTCGACACCACAGCGCCATGTTCCTTGGCCGCCGCAACGTCCACAATGTTGTAGCCCGTCGCCAGCACTCCCACGAATTTCAAATTCGGCAGGGCTCGAAACGCCGCCGCATCCAGCGGGGTCTTGTTCGTCATCGCCATCTCGGCATCGCCCATGCGCTCGATCACGGCCGCCGCTGGTGTACGGTCATACACCGTCACATCCACAAGTCCACGCAGCGCGTCCCAGCTCAAATCGCCGGGATTCAAACAGTATCCATCCAGGACAACGAGTTTCATGTGTGGTTCCGATCATATCGGTTATAACATTCAAAGGCTCGCAATCATGCACAAGAAGGATCTTCTCACCCCCGCACTCATCCTCGACCTCGACATGTTCGAAGCGAACGTCCATCGGATGGCGAGTCATGCCGCAGTGTCGGGCAAGCGCCTGCGCCCGCATGCGAAGGCACACAAGTGCGTAGAGATCGCACGCCGCCAAGTCGACGCGGGAGCTGTTGGCGTCTGTGTCGCGACGGTCCAGGAGATGGCATGGATGGCGCGCCACTCGATCCCCGGCATCCTGCTGACCTGCCCTATCGCAACCGCCGCGAAGGCGGAACATGTCGTGCCGCTCGCAGGCCACGCACCCGACCTGACCATCGTCATCGACCATCCACAGCAAGTCGAACTCTGGCAGAAGTACGCAGCCATGGCGAGTTGGAACCTGCAAGTGCTCGTCGATCTCGACGTTGGCGATCATCGCACCGGCATGCCCTGCGATGAGCGCGCCATTGAACTGGCAAAGCAGATTCATCGCTCGCCGAATCTCGAACTCCGCGGGGTACAGGCGTACTCAGTGAGTGGCTCGCACACCGATGGCTTCGAGGCGCGCAGGCAGCACTCGCTCACTTCGCTCGCGCCCGCCATTCAGATCTTCGAAGAGATGCGCCGAGTCGGACTGCCCGTCGAGATCTTCTCCGGAGGCAGCACCGGCACTTGGAACATCGACACTGCGATCCCCGAGTTCACCGAACTGCAGGCAGGTTCGTATGTCGGCATGGATATCGCGTACCGCCGAATTGGTGTCGACTTCCTGCCGGCGTTGAGTGTCGCCGCTACCGTGATCAGCGCGAATCATTCCAATCGCGTCACGATCGATGCGGGATTCAAAGCCTTCAGTACCGACCGTCCTTTCGGCCCGGAACCGCGCGCTCTTCCTGGCGTTCGCTATCAGTGGGCCGGCGATGAACACGGCTTCCTGCTCGGCGACGTTGCGTCACTGCGGCTCGGCGACATGGTGGATCTCGATCCTCCGCATTGTGACCCGACCTTCAACCTCTACGATCGTGTCTACGCCTGCCGCGGCGATCAAGTGGAACACATCTGGATGTTGAAGGGAGTTGATACGATGAGGTCTTAGAAATGCCCTCTGATCGTGTCCGCAGTCTTCGACCAACCGCTGTAAACAGTATCCTTGCCGAAGTTCGCAAGCTGCAGGCCGAAGGAGTGCAGCTTGTGTCGCTGATGCGTGGCGAGCCTGATCTGCCAACGCCGCCGCACATCGTGGATGCCGCCAAACAAGCTCTCGACAAAGGCCGCACGGGCTATCCCGACAATCGCGGAGAGATGAAACTGCGAGAGGCCGCCGCCGCGAAACTGGCACGCGACAACGGCGTTGCCTACGATCCCGCGAGTGAGATTCTGATCACCACTGGCGCGACTTTCGGTATCTACGCGGCTCTCACCGCGGTACTGAATCCCGGCGACGAAGTGCTGCTGCCCGAACCGATCTACGATGCTTATCATTCCCCGGTCGCGCTGTCCGGCGGTGTTGTTCGCACCATTCCCTGCGGCATTCGCGACGGGCGCTTCACTCTCGACATCGCGGATCTTGAGGCCGCGTGTTCCCCGCGCACCCGTGCGCTGCTGTTGAACACTCCATGGAATCCCACAGGCACGGTCTTCACGCGCGAGGAACTCGAAGCGATCGGTCACTTTGTCTGCGCCCGCGGCCTCATGCTGCTCAGTGACGAGATCTACGAAACGATTCTCTATGGCGATGCGAAGCACGTGTGTCTCGCTGCGCTCTCGCCAGAACTGCGTCACCGCACCATCATTCTCAATTCGTTATCGAAGACCTACTCCATGACCGGCTGGCGCACCGGCTACTGCGCCGCGAAGCGCGAATGGATCGACGCGATGTTCCTCGTCCTCCAGCAATCGAGCCGTGGCCCCGCGACATTCATTCAAGATGCCGCCGCAGTGGCGCTCGCGGGCTCGCAACAATGCGTCGCTGAGATGCGCGCGGAGTACACGCGCCGCCGGGAGCGGGTCTGCGAAGTACTGGCACAGGTCCAGGGGCCTCGGGTGCTTGCTCCGGAAGGTGGCTTCTTCGCCATGGTGGATGTGCGCGGCTGCGGGCTTCCCTCGGAAGAAGTGCGGCGCCGGCTGATGCGCGATGCCAGCGTGGTCGTTGTGCATGGGTCCGCATATGGACCAAGCGGTGAGGGCACGCTACGCGTCTCCTTCGCGAGTGGCGGAGCCATTCTGGACGAAGGGCTTCGGCGCCTCGCGGCAGGCCTCACAAGGATCTTCGAGGAACAGACATGAGTCTGGTTGCCATCGAAGCTTCTTCTCCAGTGCCCCAGGCGAAGGGCGCAACTGTGGATTGCGACGGTTTGCAGCGCAAGTTGCGTGCCTGTGTGGAAGGCGAACTCCGTTTCGACACCGTGAGCCGCGCGCTTTATTCCACCGATGCGAGCGTCTACCAGATAGAACCCATTGGCGTGCTCCTTCCGAAGTCGCAACAGGACATCGTGGAAGCCGTTCGCATCTGCAGCGAGTTCCAATGCCCGATCACGATGCGCGGCGGCGGCACTTCGCAAGCAGGCCAGGCCATCGGTGACGGGCTGCAGGTCGATATCTCCAAGTACGTGAACCGGCTCATCGAAGTGAACGCGCAAGAACGATGGGCACGCGTAGAGCCGGGCATTGTACTTGATGAGTTGAACGCGCAACTGAAAACGCACGGGCTCCGCTTCGCCCCCGACATCACCACGGCAAGCCGCGCCACTCTGGGCGGCATGATCGCGAACAATTCCTCCGGCGCGCGATCCGTGCTCTATGGCAAGACCATCGATCATGTTCGGGAACTCAAGGTGGCTCTCAGCGATGGCAGCGTCGCGGAATTCGGTGAGGTGGATGCGCCCACGCTGCTGAAGAAGTGCTCTGGCGAGAGCCTGGAAGCGGACTGCTATCGCACGGTGCGCCGCCTCGCGATTCAACATGCCGAAGAAGTCGACCGCCGCTATCCGAAGATCATGCGCCGCGTCGGCGGCTACAACCTGGATGAGTTCGTCTCCGCTGGCCGCCCTTTCAACATGGCGAAGATGATCGTCGGATCCGAGGGCACGCTCGCCGTGGTGCTGGAAGCGAAGATCGCGCTGGTGCCTTTGCCGAAGCACAAAGCCGTGTTGACCGTCGAATTTCCCACCGTGCTCGACGCGTTGGGCGCAACGCCAACCATCCTCAAGCACAAGCCTTCCGCCGTGGAGGTGATGGACAAATTCATCCTCGACCACACGAGCCAGAACGCCGCGCTTGATCGCACCAAGAAGAGCTTTCTTCACGGCGATCCCGGCGGGCTGCTATGCGTCGAGTTCTTTGAGGAACGCGAAGAGAAGCTGCGCCCGCGCATGGAGGCCGTGGAAGCGGATCTGCGCGGCATCGCCACGCATTGCCACTACTCCATGGATTTGCCCGCGCAACAGCGTGTATGGGGCGTGCGCGAAGCGGCGCTCGGGCTATCCACTTCCATGAAGGGCGACGCCAAGTCGATCTCTTTCGTGGAAGACACCGCCGTCGCTCCCGAAAAGCTCCGCGACTACATCGACCGGTTTCTCGGCATCATTCGCAAGCACGACACAGTCGCCGGGATCTACGCGCATGCATCGGTCGGATGTCTACATGTCAGACCAGTAGTCAATATGAAGACCGAAGCGGGCATCCGCAAGTTCGAAGCGATCGCCACGGAAGTGTCCGACCTCGTTCTCGAATTCGGCGGATCGCTTTCCGCGGAGCATGGCGACGGGCTGGTCCGCAGTCCGTTCATGCGCAAGATGTTCGGCTCCGTGCTCTACGAAGCTTTTCGTACA
>JAEUQE010000449.1 GCA_016789785.1 Bryobacterales bacterium | reverse complement strand
CATGATGGCCAGCACCAGGGCGAGTATGGACTGATCTTCGGCTTGGAGTTGATGACGCTCGGCAGGATCAAACGAGAGTGGACGGCATGGAAGCGCGACGCACGTTCTCACGGTCCGGTAGACTGCCAGTCTCCCGGTGTGGTGCGCGCGCAGTATCACAACCCGAAGTGGATCCCGTTCACGAGTGATCGCGAAGGAAATCATCTGGTGCTGGATCTCGATCCCGATGAGCATGGCAGCGTGGGGCAAGTGATCGTCGTCGGGCGCGCCAGCGGCCAACGCCGGCGGCTCACCGTTTCGTTCGACGCGTTCGTTGCGCGATACGTCGACCACCTGCGAACCGTCGACTGGCAGATCGAGAGTGGCCTCGGGTGGTCGGTTCGCAATCGCAAACTTGCGGCGATGCACTATCACGATTGGCCCGTCACGAAGACTCACGGTCCGGCCGTGCGCACCGCCCCCGGCTTGTTCGCTCGCGTGATGGAAACCTTGCGCGGCCGCACCTTTTGAGCGCCGCAACGGTTACAACGGGATTTCGATCTCGTGGCTGAGGCCGTCCCGCACGCGCATTTCGGCTGTTGAGACTAGAGTGCTCTGCTTCTTCAATTCGTTGACCAGTTTCTCGCGCGGCACTTCGGTGCCGGACTGCTTGGAGCCGTGTTTTCCCGCTCGGGTCGACATGACGGATTGAAGGCGGCCGGATTTCGAGGCAGCGCCCTTCTTCGCAAACAGCTTCCACAGCGACTTCGGCGTTGCGTTCAGGCTTCCGTGATGGCCCACCTTGTAAAGATCCACCTCTGAGAGAAGATCGCTCTTCCCCTGCTCCTTGAGTCTGCGCAGCGCGAATGCCCAGTTCTCAATCTGCGCGTCACCAGGGAACAGGAGGCGCTTCCCGCCGGCTTCAAAGAGAAGAATGACGCTCGTGTTGTTCATCTGGTTGTCGAGTTCGCGCACGATGCTCAGCAGTTGTTCGCCCCGGATCGCTCGCACACGATCGCGAAACCAGCGCATCTCGACGGGAACATCTTCCATCGAAATTGTTTTGGCCTCAAACAGGCGGCTGCCAGCCGTTTCGTGCGATGCGGCACGCTCTTGAGATCCCCAGAAGTTGTGGAAGTGCCAGAATTCATCGGGGTCTTTGTGGCGTTGTGAACGGATCGCATCGGATTGCTTGAGTGTCGGCGGGCCAAGCACGTGCACCTTCACGCCAGGCAGCAGTTTCTCGAGCCCGCTCTTGGACTGGAAGTAGACGTACTTCGGATTCGGGCTCATGGTCATCAGGTTCTTCAAGGCGCTCTCATTCTTGATGTTGTCGTCGCCGAGAAACGCAAGCCGGCTGCGCGATTCCTTGCTCAACCACGAGTGGTTGGATGCGGCCTTCACCATTGCCGCGACATGGTGCATCGCCTGCAGGCTGCCGAGGAACGCCTTGGCACGGCCAGGATCCTGAACAGGCGACAGCGCATCGACGGGCGCGTCCGGGTCCTCCGTCCACGGTTGAATGACTACCTTCGGAGCGAGTGCGCGGATGATGTCGCCGGGGCCTTTGCCATCCTTCGATGTCGCGAATCCGCTGATGTGGTCGCGATGCCGGTGGGTCGCGACCACGGCGGTGAGCCCTGCCTCGCCGCAGCGCTCTCGAATGTCCTTCGCAACGTCCAGCATCAACGTTTGAGCCCGTGCCTTGCTGAAGCGCTCGGGCGCCGCGGTGCTGCCGAAGTCGATTAGAATGTAGCGGTCACTGCCGCGGGCATAGTGGAACGTGAGGAGGAAGCAGTCGCCGAATCCAACGTTGTAGGTGCGAAGTGTAATCTTGCCTGGTTTCGTGGAAGGCATGGCGTTACTCCTCATCCGTGTCGACGTAGCCAAGTGGCCATCGCAGCATGCGGGAAAGGTGCAGAGACGAAAAGCGTTGTGCGGCGGAGCCCTTTTCGAAGAAGCCAGCCTCCCACAGGTGGCGCAGGCGCTTCTGTTGACGCTCCGTATTGTCGATGCGGTTGCGCACGTGGTACTTCAGACGGCCATATTCGTCGAAGATCAGCGAGCCTCCGCCGTAGAGTCTGATCTCGAACTGCGAAGGCATCTCTTTCGGCTTTGCAATCTTCAACCTCTTGAGTTCGCGAGCTTCCAGTGTGAGGACCTGATAATATTCCGCCACTGTCTCATGAAGAATGAAGCCGTCCGGTCCTACCCGGCTGCATGGACGCACGGAGAGCACTCTTGTGTACGCATCTTCGAAAATGCCAAGGAGTGCACGGTTCTGCCAGATGAATCGGAACGCTTCGTCGTGATTGTGCCGCAGCGAGTCGAAGTGAATCCCTGAATAGTCGAGAACCTGATCTGGTTTCACGGGCGGTTCCCATGCCCCGCTCTCGATCTGCGCGGAGGTCGGCGGGATTCCGAACACCGCGAAGCTGTCACGAATCGCACACCGGAACCCGTACCGCGAATCATCAGGCACAATCTCCTGATCCGACGTGATCAACGCGCTCAGAAAATCGCCGAACCGCAAGTCCGTGGGCGGACAGTAGTCAATCGCGCGAATGCAGATGTTGAGCAGGCGATCCGCGGTATCAGCGCACTCCTTGATGACACGCTCCCGATCGAGCGGTCCCTTGCCATCCACATCGCCGAGCGTCGCCAAGCCCTTACCCAGCACTTCAATGAACGCATTCATCATCGCGGCGACGAAGATCTCCCCGCGCCGGTGTGGCTGCCGGAAGAGCGGATCGCTCAGCAGATCGGGACCAGGAGGCAGTTGCACCGACCTTCGAAGCGCACTCCCGCGTACGCCGCTCAACTCGGAGCCGAGTTGGTCCGCCAGCCCAAGCAGCACCGACTTGCGCAGTGCGGCGGGCGTGAGTGCCGATCGCCGCACGGACCTCGGCAGACCTTTCTTCGATTCGAGCGCGGCTCGCACAACTTCCGGAATCGCAAACGCGGAGAGCAGCGCCACCACGTCCGCAAAGCCTTCATGAAACGCGGACTGGTCCGGACTTGATGGATCGGTATAGCGTTCACGCAGGCCATCGAGCAACGCATGCGTGGTTTCATGGACGATCACGTCGTGCGACAGGCACGTGAACACCATCTCCCTGCTGTTTGGGGAAGGGAAGTATCCAAAAAGCAGAGCGCGATCGCGGTCCGAGTAGAAGGCGTTCGCATCCGCGAAGGCGTGCGGCGCGACGTAGAGCTGATGGCCACCGAAGCTCCACTCGATACGGCGGCCCAACGCGCGTTCAAAGCGGGCGAGCGTCCGCATCACGATTGCATAGACATTCTGGGCATGGAACTTCGGGTCGCCCAGAATCGTGGCGTTGGTGGGCTTCGAAAAGGGATCCTGCGCGTTGCCGTAAGCGGCTGCATCCTCGGGTGCGTAAATCGTGTCGGATGTGGAATCGTAGTCGATCACGTGCACCCGGTAGCCGCGCGGCCCGGCTGCAAGAACCTCGTGAGGAACCTCTACCTCGGCTGTGAGAATGCGCTTGTTCTTGCCTGATCCAATGCGCAGTCCTGGATCCTGCGCGACGATCGTGAGTCGCCTGTTCAGTGTCACGCCCTCCTCCGTGAGTGCAACGGAGGATAGTCTACAACATCACTCAACCGTCAGAGAGGCGGATGCTTCCGCATCGCCGATT
>JAEUQE010000448.1 GCA_016789785.1 Bryobacterales bacterium | reverse complement strand
GAGGGCCCCAAGACAGAGGACGCTAGTCACTAAATTCCCATGCCAGGTGTCTCAAACCCGTTGACACGCGCCGCCGGCCTATTGCGCGTCTCTGTGCCCATAGCCTCTTCCATCCGCCCAGACTAACCGCTCGGTCCGTCAAGGCCTGTCGTGCAGAGGTCGGATCTCCGCGATCTACACCCAGTTCCAGCCCAAGCAACACGCCGGGATGCAGACGCAAAAGCGGGCGGCCCCGCGCCATGAGTGAGGCCCGCTCGGCGATGTCTGGCACCTCCTGCGTTGCGGTTGGATCGAAGCATCTGCTAACGGAGTCGATTCCGCCGTAGCTGCTTGGAACGATCAGCGTATCTCCTGGACGAACTTGAGATGCATCTGCTAGCTCGCTCCTGTCACCCCTCCAGCGCAACGCTCGGCGTCCGCCCGAGATGGAATCGTCGTCGGGTTGCTGCTGTTCGTTTACCTCAAGATCGGCAGTGCCCACTATCACGCGAGTAGTCTGCCCGAGCCAGCGGCGAGCAACCAGAAAAGGCAGGGAAACTGCCTCAAGGGCGGACGGTCGCACTGCCGCGACAGCGGCAATAAGCCTGGGTAGTGATTCCGGTCGCAGCATCGATTCGTTGAGATCGGTTCGCCAGATCACTTGAACATCCTCAGGACCACTCCGGAGGCCTCGCAAGAAAAGGCCTGGTTCGGGAACTGGGAACGGCTCTGTGGCAGTCTGGGACCAGAGATCGAGATAAGCGGGCAGGAGTGTCGGGGCACTCGCTTTGGGTGAGAGTAACTCCTCTGGCGCATCCATGAGCGAACGGCTTCCGAAATCGATCGTCTGGCCCGCGACAACCGACGTGTGCGAAGCCTTGAGTTTCTTGGCCTTGACTTTCTCGTACTTCGTCCGCAGCCACGTCACCGTCTTCGCGATCGCGTCGCCATAGATGGGATCGCCCGGTACCAAGAGGGCATGGTCACCTTTGCTTGCGGCTTTCCCCCTCGTGTCCCGCTTCGGAATCTCGGCGCTCTCATCATGGACGATCACACCTTCCGCTTTGCTATGGAATTCGGCGTCCCGGTACTCTCCCAGCCGATTCACGCGCCCGAAGCGCTGGCGCAGGCTGTCAAAGCTCGCCGACTCGGTCACAATCGCATCGAAGTCGAAATCAGCCCCCGCTTCAATGCACTGTGTACCGACGACTACGGTCTTTCTTCCTGCACCCGAGCGGCTACGCATTCCCGCGGTAATGAGGGGTCTGTAGGCGGCAAGCACGTCATCTCGATCAAGGGGCCGCATTCGACCCGTCAACAGGACCACCTCGATTCCTTCGGTCAGCAACTTCTTCAATTCCCCGAATACCGCAAGCGCGGTATCGACCCGGTTTACAGTGGCTGAAACGACATCGTGCCTGTCAGTCAGACCTCTCGCCTCCACCGCAACTCGTGCCGCAAGCTCATCTCGCCCTGACACAACCACAATGCGAGTCGGCTTCTTCGCGTGGAGTCTAGGTCCGAGCGCAGAGTCGGGATCGAGTTCCTCGTCTAAAAGTCCAAACCTAGTTCCCTCGGCACCCCCAGGCGTTGCGGACATGAGCGCGAACTGGAAACGCTGGGGCAGTCCGTTGTTCACGTATCGCCCCCGCAACCTGCCAAGCCGCTCCAGGGTCTGCTTAAAGGGCTGGGACAGATGCACTTCATCCAGCAGGATGAGGATGTCGTTTGCTGCAAGCCCCGCATGTACTGGACGCATGCTCGGGGAGACGCCATAACCCTGGATCAGGAGCCTCGAACCGATTTGATCAACGGTCGACGCGATGACCAACGGTTGATCTGGCGTCCTCGCCCAGCCGTCATCCTTGGGAATACCACCTCTGAGAGTAAACACACCCAGTGGCTCCTCATCAGGTCCAGCGAGGGACGAAAGCGCTTCCCGCACTGCGACCACCTCGCGGGCGTTCGAGGTAACGAGCGCATTAAGCAATTTGTGCCCGCGCTCCGCCGCTTGATCCACCACCACACGCCTGTCGACAACCATTGCGATCCGGCGGGGGCACCAGCGCTCCCACGGGGGCGTGGAACTGTCTAGAGCCAACGCGAACAGGGCGATGTCGATGCAGGTCGTCTTGCCGGAACCGGTTGGAAGTTCAAGCACTCGCGGCCAAGCGCGCTCTCGAACAATCTTACGGAGAAGGCGGCTCTGCCAACCAAACGGTTGCCGGCCTTGGTGAACCGCTCGATGAAACGCCTCGAAATCATCCACGGATGGGCTCATGAGGATCTTCTTTCGTTATCAACCCTGAAGTCGGGAACCGGCAAGCAGAGTCCCAGTCCAAAGTAGCGGCCGGCACCAAGGAGCACCGGCCCGCGGACTTTCCCAGGGAATTCGATCTCCGCATGGACACGCGCGCGCCGGGTCCGGCCAGCATGTGGCGGCCACGGACTGAACTGCCGAACGTGTTGGGCGCCGCGCAGGAGCGGCGCTAACGAGATCGAAACACTCGCTGGCCGCGGTAGACCGATTCGTTCGCAAGCATCCGCAATCGAAAGCTGCGCCTCGGTGGCCGCCCGGTGGGCGGTACGTTCGATGTTGCTACGGAGATTACCAGGGTGATGGTCGAGCGCAATCGGAGTGGCGGTAACGAAGTATCGCGCTGGTTTGCACCATCGATATGCATTCAGTGTGGCCTTGTGCGGCATCTCAACTCGGCGGAGCCGAACTTCGATAGACGGCCCGAAATCGGCTGGCGTACCTAGCTCGAGGCTGTAGTCGTCACTAGCCTCTGCTCGTTCAACTTCCCATCTCGCAATAAGACGAAGGAGGCGCTCTCGATCGGCCGCCAAGATGGTCCGCGGCAGGATCAGCGAGATGCCCTGTACGGATCCGTCGGCGAAGTCGTGGCCAACCCAGGGCAGTGGCACGAACGCAACATGCGGATGGGTCGACCGCTCGCCCTTCGCATCGTGTCCGGAGAGAACTGCTGGCAGGTTTTCGTTACCCTGTATCTCGACCAGCGCGCGACGCATAGCTATCGCAAGATCACCCCCGCGCGAGCCAAGCGGCCGCTGTCCACCGACACGTTCGAAGACAATCCACTGATCACTGAATACGCTCCGCGGCAGCTCAACATCCTCCTCGACTCGTGCGCCATAGCGCTGCGGCCGAGCAGGAAGTGCCCGCGCATCCAAGCCCCGATGACTCGCATACGCTCTTTCGAGTCGGTCAAGCTGTCCCGGGCCCACAACACGGAGGACCAGTTCGCCGTCTTCGCGTGGCACAAGAGTGGGCACTGTCTCCCGCTCGACGATCGCACAACGCACAAGAGACGATGAATGCCCTAGACAGGTCACGCGATCGCACAGTCGTGCAAGTGCGTTGACATGCTCCGCCGGGTCCGCTTCTGGCCACAGGAAGGCGAAGGATTTCCGTTCTGGAACAACGACTGGGAACGTACGCTCCTGGCGATTGCGTCGCTCCGGCAAGAGTCCAGAGGCCCGCGCCAGATCCTTCTTGCTTGGATTCGCAGGGGCAGTCCGCTGAGCCCTGAGGAATTCCGCTAATGTTGCTTCTTCCTTCGCTCGGCGCGTGTCAACGGGTTTGAGACACCTGGCATGGGAATTTAGTGACTAGCGTCCTCTGTCTTGGGGCCCTCCAA
>JAEUQE010000447.1 GCA_016789785.1 Bryobacterales bacterium | reverse complement strand
GATAGCGAGATGTACGTGCGCAGTGTCAAGACCGGCCGCACGAAGGAGGAGATCGCGGGCCACGTGGAGGCGGGTCATGCGCACCTTCAGGGCGCTGTGGAAGGGCCGATGCCCGAGGGCATTGCGCCGATGCTGGCGATGGCGTCGGCACAGCCCCCTGGCGATCCGGGATGGCTGTTCGAGGTGAAGTGGGACGGCGTGCGAGCGGTCTGTTACCTCGACCGCGGCCAGACGGCCCCCATTCAGGTTTTCTCGCGCAACCAGAACGCGATGAACCGGCAGTATCCGGAAACCGCTGCGCTCGCGGATGCGTTCGATGCCGAAACCGCGATCCTGGACTGTGAGATCGTGGCGCTGGACGAGCGCGGTCTGCCCGGCTTCGGGCTCCTCCAACACCGAATGCATGTGACCGATCCGATCGTGATCGGCCACCTTTCGCGAACCCAGCCGGTCACCATTTACGTCTTCGATCTTCTCTATCTCGATGGCTGGGATCTCCGGCGCACCGCTATTGAGGAACGAAAACGGCTGCTTGCCGCGAGACTGAGCCCTTCGGACCGGATCCGCCTCTCGGACCATTTTCTCAATCAGGGCGCCGAGTTGTTCGCGCTCGCCAAGCAGACTGGGCTCGAAGGGATTGTCGCCAAGCGGCTGGGCAGCACCTACGAGAACCGGCGCAGCCCGAGCTGGCTCAAGATCAAGATCACGCATCAGCAGGAGTTCGTGGTGTGCGGCTGGACCGAGGGAGAGCGCGATTACTTCCGGTCCCTGGTGCTTGGCGCCTATGACGGCGACCGGCTGGTTTATGTGGGCAACGTCGGCTCAGGCTTTGACGAGGCGATGCTCAAGGTGACCCACGCCAAACTCCAGCCGCTCGTGATCGCAAATACGCCGTTCGACATCGAGCCGGAAATGTCGCACCCGGCGGTGTGGACACAGCCGGAACTCGTGTGCGAGGTGAAGTACCTTGCCTGGACGGACGAGAAACGTCTGCGGGGGCCATCCTTCCTCGGCCTGCGCGACGATGTGCGGCCCGGGGACTGCGTGCTTGAGACGGACACCAGCGGCGCGCAGGCGGCCCTCCTGAGGCTGCCGGCGGTCCTTTTGACGGACACTCGCGACAAGGCGGTGGTGGAAGTGGATGGGCGCCGGCTGACATTCACCAATCTGAACAAGATCTACTATCCCGGCGATGGGTATGTGAAGCGCGATGTGATCAATTACTACTCGCAGGTGGCGGAGCTGATTCTGCCGTATCTTCAGGATCGTGCGCTCTCGCTGCGGCGCTATCCCGATGGGATACACGGCGAGTCGTTCTTTCAGAAGTCGGCTGCCGAGCACTTTCCGGAGTGGTTGCGGCAGGAGCCCATCTACGCCGCCCACAATGATGCGGCCACGCGTTTCGTGGTCGCCGATGACCGCGCGTCGCTGCTGTTCCTGGCGAATCTGGGATGCATTGACCAGAATCCTTGGATGAGCCGGATCTCGTCGCTGGAGAACCCGGATTTCATTCTGATCGACCTCGACCCCCAGGAGTGCGGCTACGACCGGATTGTGGAAGCGGCGCAGCTTGTTCGCCAGAAGCTGGACCGCATCGAGTTGCAAGGGTATCCCAAAACGACCGGTGGCGACGGGATGCACATCTATATTCCCATCGAGCCGGTGTACACCTTTGAACAGGCACGGGCATTCGCGCAACTGCTGGCGTACATCGTGGGACTGGAAAGGCCAGATCTGTTCACCATGCAGCGGGCGGTATCGAAGAGGGATAAGAACCGTGTGTACTTTGACTGGATGCAGATCTCGACCGGGAAGACGATTTCGGCGCCCTATGTGTTGCGGGCCCATCCCGGGGCCCCAGTAGCGACTCCGTTGGAATGGCGTGAGATCCGTCCCGGACTGACGCCGCAGCAGTTTCACATCCGGAACGCGATCGAGCGTTTCGAGAGATTGGGGGATCTGTTTCGGGGCGTACGGGAGCAACCGCAGCGGATTGAGAACGCGCTGATGCGGCTGGAAGTAGCAATAGGCAAGAGCCCTGGGATGACATAGTGCAAATGCAGTACAAAACATAACCCCTCTCTGGAGGGGGCTGTACACCCGCAAACTAGTGATCGACTACACCACAACGAGGGTATTGTACTATCCGTACTAGTACCAGATGATAGATGTCATGCAGTTAAACCTTAATTCTCCCCAGAATGCCCCCGAGATTCGTGAGCAGCTTCGCTCGTTGTACGTGCGCCGGTCCGCCATTGACCGGTTAATCCAGTCGCTGGAGGCCTACCAGCAGACTTCCCAACCTGTCCGCATGCTTCCTGCGAGGGTGGAGAGCACCCGCGGGATGACGCTATTGAGAGCAAAGATTGGTTGAGTCTTCCCGCGGCGGTTTTGCGTGCGCCCATCCAGCCTAGTAACCTAACAATTTGGCGATACGCCCTTACTGCTTGAAGCCTTGGCTCGGCCCGGGAATCAGAAAATCCGTCAAGGGGTTCCTGAGAATCGGGTGCCGGGGACAGGAGCGCTCGGTGAGGGCGAGTCGGCCGGTTGAGGCAGCATGCTGATCGACTTCTCGCTCATACAGAGAGCCCGCAATGGAGACGATGCGGCTTACAACGAGATTGTCCAGGCATACCGCAAGAGGATCCTGGGAACGATCTCGCGTCTTATCGGGCGTCCTGAAGATGTGGAAGATGTTGGACAGGAGGTCTTTCTCCGCCTTTACTTTTCGTTGGAGCAGCTTCGATCTCCAGAGGTTTTTGAGCCCTGGTTGTACCGTCTCACCGTCAACGCAGCCTATGACTATATGCGGCGGCAGCGGCGGCGGCCGGAATCCCGAATGGCTGATCTCAGCGAACAGCAGGTGCAGATGGCAGACGCGGACGCTGGCGGCAAGCAGCAGGATGCGGAACAGCGGAAGGCCTCCCTTCGCGAGTCTGTGCAGTCGTTGTTAGGAATGGTTTCCGAAGAGGACCGGATTCTCCTGATGCTGAAAGAGGTGGAGGGGCTCACCTTGAAAGAACTGGAGGCGGTCTACCGGGTGAATGAGAACGCCCTGAAGGTGAGGCTTTTCCGGGCTCGCCAGCGGGTGTTGAAGGCGTTCGCGGGGTCGCAGGGTGGTACTGCGAAACCCGACGGAAGCGAGTAGAATAAGGGTAACAAGGATAGGGTTATGTCGCAAGAAAATGCTGACCGGGAATTGGATAGGTTGTTGGTGGCCTACCGGGAAGCGTGCCCCAACGTGGAAGCGAGCCCCAACTTCATGCCGGAGTTGTGGCAGAAGATCGAGCGGAAGCAGAACCTGCCGTTTCTTGTGGGCCGGTTCGCACGCTTGTTTGCAAGCGCCGCAGCCGCGCTCTGTCTGGCCATGACACTCATGCTGTTCTTGCCCTCCTCGCCTGGAACCTTGAGCTACCTGGACGTACTGGAGCAGGAGAATCCGCACGAGACGCTTGCTTATGCGGATTTGGATGAGGACCCAGCCGGGGAAACACCGTGGCAGTAAAGCAACGAAGTGGTCCGATCGTCGCGCTGTATCTACTTCTTGTCTTTCTGAGCGGCGCATTGGTCGGCGTGTTTGGGCACCGCCTCTATTCGGCCAAGGCCGTCGGCGCGGCTGCGGAACCCCGGCGTCACGAATCCTACCGGAAGCG
>JAEUQE010000446.1 GCA_016789785.1 Bryobacterales bacterium | reverse complement strand
TTCAGGTCGAGCGGTGTCCTCAGCACATAGGTTCCGATGGGCCAGAACTGTTGATGAAAGTCGATGTACATCATCGGAGGGACTCTCGCCGATCGCGCGTTCATCGGCACATCGCCCACAACGCCCACCACTTCGTAGAAACGTGTCGGGTAGGGCGTGAACCGGATGCCGATGCGCTTGCCGATCGGCTCTTCGTCACCAAAGTAGACCCGCGCGGCCGATTCATTGATCACGGCGAAACTCGTATTCGGCCTCGAATCGGATTCCGAAAGATAGCGGCCCTTGCGCAACGGAACGCCTGCGGCGGCCAGATAGCCGTGGCTGACGGAGCGTGCGTTGAGTTCGGGTTTGGTGGCGAGTTCCGCTTCGTTGCGGCCAGCGATGTCGGGCTTGCCGCTCGCCGCGCCACCGCCGTTGGGCAGACGGTCGGTATACTCGGCGGCATCCACTCCGGGGATCGCCCGCAGCCCTTCGAGAACGCCGCCGATCGTGCGATTGACGCGCTCATCGCCGGCGTTCCACCCGATGGGCGATTGGAACGCAATCAGATTGGAAGCGCGAAT
Organism: Bryobacterales bacterium; assembly: GCA_016789785.1. The sequence continues at coordinate 3,094 of JAEUQE010000446.1, read as the reverse complement.
TCCGATAGGACGGCTCAGCATGTTGGCGAAGCTACGCATCAGCAGTCCCGCGCCAATCAGCAGCGTCAACGAGATCGCGACCTGTGCCACCACGAGCGCGCGCTGCAACCAATGGCGGCGCCCGGCGACACGGCTGCCGCTGCGGAAGGCCTCCTGCAAGTCAGGGCGTGCGTTCTGCAAGACTGGCGCGAAGCTGCACAACACCGCGGTGACCACGGCGAGCAGCGCCGCGAATCCCGCCACATTCCAATTCAACTGGACTTCCGAAAGCCGCGGCGTTTGCGCTGGCACGAGTAGTTTCATTCCGTCGATGCCCCACAGGGCGACGAAGAGTCCGATGGCTCCGCCGATGATGCCGAGCAGCAGACCTTCGGCCACAAGCAATCTCGCGATGCGCCACGGCGATGCGCCCAGGGTGAGGCGCATGGCGAGTTCCGGCCGCCGCCCGGTGGCGCGTTGCAGAAGCAGGCTCGCGATGTTGAGGCATGCGCTGAAAAGTACGAAGCCAACGGCGCCCAGCAAGACGATGAGCGGCGTGCGCGCGGGGATGGCGAGTCCATCGCGATAGGAGACCACGTTCATGCTCAGGCCTTTGTCGGTGTCGGGATACTGCTGGCGCAGTTGCGCCGCGACAACGCGAAGCTTCTGTTCTGCTTGTGGCGCCGTGACGTTGGGGCTGAGACGCGCCACCTGGGCCAAAAAACGTGCGCCGCGGTTCATGCTTTGGACGGTCTCGGGGACCAGGGCGTCGACGTCCTCGGTGTCGAAGGACGAGGGCAACACGCCGATCACGGTGACGCTGCGGTTGTTCAGCACGAGGGCTCGTCCGATCACGTTGGCGTCGCCGCCGAAGCGGCGCATCCAGAACGCATGAGAGAGCAGGGTCGCGCCGGGTTGGCCAGTGTGTTCGTGCGCCGTGAAATCGCGGCCGGCGAGGGGCTTCAGGTTGAAGGTGCGTAGCGGATCGCCGAAGGTCCGCCAGGCCGAGACGCGCTCGCTGCCGTCGTTGTTAGTCATGGTCATCGACTCGCCGTAGTAGGCCATGACGCTCTCGATGACGTCTTTCTGGGCGGCCCAGTCTTTCCAGCGCTGCGGACTTCCATTGGACTCCCGGCCGTCGACGGTTTCTTCCAGCAGCACCAGGCGGCCCGAATCCGGATAGGGCATGGGCGACAGCAGGATGGTGTGGACGAAGCTGAAGATGGCGCTGTTGGCGCCGATGCCGATGGCAAGCGACAGGATGGAAATTGTTGTGAAGAGCGGGCGATTGCGCAAGCTGCGCCAGGCGTGGCGAAAGTCCGAGAGCATGGGGGTATCCAATGCACACTAGATGCCGCGGCTAACGTGCTGATGCACAAAGGCGCCACATTGGGTGCGGTGTCCGGGTTTGGGACGCGGCTGTTCGTGTGCAGAGATGCAGCACTGCCGATGGTCGCAAGGTCGCGGCTCGGGTTCGATGGGCCGTGCAGGCTCCGTGTTGCGAGTGGTTGTCGCAAGGCCGTGGTCGCCTGCGGCGACATTGGCCTGCGTGACGAACTGCTGGTCTCCCGAGTTGCTGCGATTTGGTTGTTGCATTGTTGTGGTCGCCTGCGGCGACGGTTGGTCTGCGTGCTGAACTGCCTGAGTCTCCCGAGTTGCTGCGAGCTGGTTGTCGCATGGTCGTGGTCGCCTGCGGCGATCATGCGGCTTGGTAGCGCTGGGTTGCAGGGGGGCGTGTCACATGGTCGTGGTCGCCTGCGGCGAGGGTGCGGCTTGCGGAGACAGACTGCCGGGGCCTCCCACGTTGCTGTGAGTTGTTGTTGTGGTCGCCTGCGGCGACGGATGGGTGATGTCATAGGTACTTCTGAATCTGGTTCTTGAAGCGCATGTAGAGCCACGATGCGCCGATCAGTACAAGGCCGAGCACGATGAACGACACGATGCGGCCCAGCGTGTCGAGCTCGCGCAGGTCGTACAGGAACAGCTTCAGAATACAGACGAAGAAAAGCGCAAGCCCCGTCAGCCGCAGCAGACGTTCTCTGGTGGCGAAGCCGGCGCCGAGCGTCAGCACAGCCTGCGTGCCCCAACTGATGGTGAGCAGGTTGCCCGAACTCTCCTGATAAAGCAGCATCGCGAGCAGCGTGCTGCCGGCAAGTGCGAACGCGCCGCGGGCCCGGTCTTCCCATGTGCTGAGGAATTGCACTGCGTGGAACGATGCGATGACCGATGCCACCGACGCAAGCCGCACGCCGAGAGCCGGCTCACTGGCATCAAAAATGAAGAACGATGCTCCGGCATAGGTCAGCAGCCCGGTAAAGAAGCTCTGGTAGCGGCACTCCCGCAGCGAGAACCGGCGGTGCAGCACGGACAGTGCGACCATCATAGCGGCCCAACAGGTCAAAGTGGGGCCGAGTGCCAATTGTCTGCGAACGAGCGCGACGGTGATCAGAACAGCGGCCCACGAATAGGCCACCTGTGGATCGGACTCGGGAGTGCGATACCGGCCCCAGATCGCCAGCAGGATGAGCGGTGCGACCGTGAGCAATTGCGGCCACGTGGGCGTCACGCCATCCGGAATGAGGTTCTCCAGAAAGACATGGACGAAGGCCGCAAGGAAGAGCAGGTGGGCCTGCAATCGAAGCAGTTTCGACTCTGTGCGCACGCCGCGCTCCAGCAGAATCGCGCTGAGGGCAGCCCAGCCGAGCGCTACGAACTCAATCGGCAACGCCGTCCAGATGGCGCAGGCGGCCAGTAGCGTTCCGCCCCAGCTTGCTCCCATGCGCAGGAGTTCATCGCGTCCCTGGAGACGAATTGCGATGCCGTAGCAGAGCAGTGCGCTGAGGGACTCGACGGTGACCACGGTGTTGCGATGCGCGGCGCCGTCGCCAATGCCGAGCAAGAGATTGACGAAGACGGCGAGGGCGCCGAGGGCCGCGGTCTGGTAGCGGAATTCCGTGAGGTTGAGCTGTAGATAGAGTTCGGCGAGCACCAGCGCGATGACGAGCCAGGCCACGCCAAACCAGCGTTCGGGCGCGAGCGTCGCGGCGCCGCTGGCCAGTAGCGCGGTGGCCGCATAGGTGAGCAGCGGATCGGCTTTGGTGAGCCAGCGGTTGAG
>JAEUQE010000445.1 GCA_016789785.1 Bryobacterales bacterium | reverse complement strand
ATGATCTCGACGGGCACCGCCTCGGGCTGTGTCCCTTCAAAGACCGTCCAGGCCGTGGCTTTCATTCCGGGTTTCAACTCGGAGGTCTTGAGGATTTCGACTTTGCCGGCGCGCGGGCGAGGCATGTCGTTCTGTGCAAAGCCGCAGACCGCGGCCAGCAGAAGGGCGGGAAGAATGTACCGACTCACAAGCATCAACAACCTGCTTCCATTATCAACCAGCCAGGGATAACTGCGTGGACGTATCCCGATTCACGTACGTTTCCAGCCCCGCTGTGTCCGGAAGCTCGCGAGTTTCCGCAGGAATAGTTGGAGGAAGAGAACGGATGTCGCAGGGTGCGATGAGCAAAGATACGTTTCGGAGAATCGCCGCAAGGCTATCCCGATTGACCCCACGGATTGATTTTGAACAGGAAATCGCGAAGGTGATTTCCGTCGGCAACACGACGCTGGAAGGTGTCTACTTCGTGGCCAAGGACCACAAAGCGCTGACCGAGAAACTTCGCCAGGCCGTTGCCGCCGGCGGAGATAAGGCTTTCGTCGAAAGCGGACTGAAGGGCGCCGAGGAGCACTGGGCCATCGACCTCTCGTTCGGCGCAACCGACGGAAAGGGCTTCCGTGAGATCTGGCGGCCGAAGCTCTCCGATCGTCCTCTGATCGAGCCAGGCGGCCGCTATGGCGGCTACCGGATGAATCCCGACATGCGGTTCGGTGACGCCGTGGAACCTCCCGACTACACGTCGCTGCACTGCGCCATCGGATCCGGCAAGTGCAACATCCACATTGACGAAATGGGATTCGTCATGACCGGGCCGGATGGCAAACTCGTGCTGAATCCCGACTTCGTGCGCCACATTGTGGATGAGTTTCTCTTCAAGACCGTGTTTCGGGGCTTCATGCCAGGTTGGATCCAGAGAAACGTGATGGACCGGCTCAGCTTGAATCTGCCGAGCACACCGGTCGGATTCAACGATCGCTACCGATTGAAGGATCAGCCCGTAGGACTCAAGTTGGACCTCAAGCGAGGTGAGAACTACCGGCTCTCGATCGCAGGGAGTTGCACCGCCGGCGGGAAGTGCGTTCGCCAGGAGCGGGCTGTCACGCTGACCCTGAGCGGCCGCTTCTAACACGCTACCGGAAGAACGGCACCTGCTGCGCCGCCACCAGCCGCATCGATTCCAGCAGCCACAGGTAGAAGAAGTACGACGTACTCACCGCCGCCGCCGTCCCCATCGCGCCGGCGGCCATCACGCCAAGCACTTCCAACCTCAAGGTCACGCCTTCTTTCTCTTTCATGGACAGAGATACGAAAGGCGCTTGTGGGTGGATGTAACTTCCCGTAAGATTGGGAACTGCGTTGGAAGACGCTTGCTGTCTACTGGAACTCGACAAACATGGATCTCAACCTTACTTCGCAGGAACAGTCGTTTCGCGATGAACTTCGCGCCTGGCTGGCCGTGAACGCTCCTCCGCCTTTACCGAAGAACGCGGAGGAGACAATGGAGCAACGCTTCCAACGCCTCTGCATCTGGCAGCGCAAACTGTTTGACGCGGGATGGGCCGGCGTGGCTTGGCCGAAGGAGTATGGCGGACGCGGAGCCACGTTGATGGAGCAGGTGTTGTTCCTGGAAGAGATGGCGCGCGCGCAAGCCCCGCCCATGGCCAACACGCTGGGCCTCGGGCTGATCGGGCCAACCATCATTCACTACGGTAACGAGGAACAGAAGAAGCGCTATCTGCCTAAGATCCTCAGCGCCGAGGAGATCTGGTGCCAGGGTTTCAGTGAGCCGAACGCCGGGTCCGATGTGGCGGCGCTGCGTTCCACGGCGGCGTTGGACGGAGATCACTTCGTCGTCGACGGACACAAGGTCTGGAACAGCTACGGATGGGCCGCCGATTGGTGCGCATTGGTTGTGCGTACCGATCCCGCCGCCGCGAAGCACAAGGGCCTCACGTATCTCCTCGTCGATATGAAGAGCCCCGGCGTGGAAGTACGCCCCCTGCGCCAGATCACCGGAGAGTCCGAGTTCACCGAGATCTACTTCAATCAAGTGCGTGTGCCTGCGGCCAACGTGCTCGGCAAAGTGAACTCGGGTTGGGACGTCGCCATCGGCACTCTTATGCATGAGCGGGCCACTCTCGGGGCCACCATCACGATTCTCTACCGCCGTTCCTTTGACCGGCTGGTGGAATTGACGAAAGAGCGCAAGCGCAACCGTAAGCCGCTTGCCGCGGACCCCATCGTCAGGCAGAAGCTCGCGCAGGCGTACGCCGAACTCGAAGTGTTCCGCCTGAATCAGATGCGCGCGGTGTCGCGGGCCAGTTCGGGCGCGGTGCCGGGACCGGAGGGTTCCATCCTCAAGATCTTCTGGAGCGAGTACAACCAGCGCTTCCAACAAATCGCTCAGGAGATTCTCGGGCCCTACGGCATGCTGGAAGAAGGGTCGCCGGAAGCGATTGATGCCGGCGCGTGGTCCTACGGATTCCTCCGCTCTCGCGGCAACACGATTGAAGCAGGCACCAGCGAAATCCAGCGAAACATTATCGGCCATTTTGTTTTGGGCTTGCCGAAGTCCTACTGAGCGCTAACCGCGCGGCAAACGCCTCCGGCGAAGTGGCCGCGCATCATTGATTCCAGGGAACATTCATGCGATACGAACTATCAGAAACTCAACTGCTGCTTCAGAAATCGGCGCGCGAGTTTCTCACGAACGAATGCCCGATGACGGAAGTGCGCCGCATCGCCGCAACCGCGACCGCGCAGGATGCGCTGCTTTGGAAGAAGATGGCGGATCAGGGTTGGACCGGCATGATCTTCCCGGAAGAGCAGGGCGGAATGGCGCTCGGCATGGTGGAGATGGCCGCGATCTTTGAGCAAATGGGCCGCATCCTGCTACCTGGCCCATTCCACTCCACCGTGGCGCTGGCAGGTCCGATGCTGAGTGCGGCTGGCGCGAAGCAGCATGTCGAATCGATCTGCGAGGGCAAGGCATGCGCGACCGCGGCACTGCTGGAAGACACCGCGGAGTTGGATCCAGCCACCTGGCAAACCCGCGCCGCCGAATCGGCAGATGGATGGCGGATCACCGGACGCAAGCTGTTCGTGCCCGATGCCGCGGCGTCGGACTGGATTGTTTGCGCCGCGCATGCGGACGGGGAACTTGCGCTGTTTGCCGCTGAGCGCGGAGCGGGCGCTGTGACTGACTTGAAGTCGATGGATATTACGCGGCGGCTTTACGCGGTGGAGTGGAACGATGCGCCCGCCCAGTTGATTGCGCGTGGCGATGCCGCACGATCGGCCTTGGCCTACGGGCTGAACGTTGCCACGGTGGCGATGGTCGCGGAAATGGTGGGCGGCATGCAGCGCGTTCTTGAAACCACGGTCGGCTATGCGAAGACCCGCAAGCAGTTCGACAAGCCCATTGGCCAGTTTCAGGCGGTGCAGCACATGTGTGCGGACATGCTGATGTGGACCGAGAGTTCCCGCTCGGCTGTCTACTATGCCGCCTACGCATTACAGGAAAAGCTGGCCGAAGCCGATAGCGCGGTGTCGGTGGCGAAGGTGTATGCGGCGGACGCGTATCGCGAAAGCGGCAATCGGGGCATCCAGGTGCATGGCGGGATGGGCTTCACCTGGGAAAACGATCTTCATCTCTACTATC
>JAEUQE010000444.1 GCA_016789785.1 Bryobacterales bacterium | reverse complement strand
CCGCCAATGGCCGCATTGTTGCCCGGCGCATTGGTCAACTTCGCGACAATCGGCTCGCCCGCCAGCTCGGTCGCGGTTACGTTGGCGGGGCTCAGCTTCTTCAGCTTGTTCTTCTGCTCAGGCGTGGCGGGCGTGTCCACGCGCATGTAGCTCGACTCACCGAATCGCGCCGCCAACTCCCGATACACTTCACCTGGATCGCGGCCCACTCGCGCCGTCATCTCCGCGGCAAGCAATCCGAGAATCAACCCGTCCTTATCGGTCGTCCACACCTTGCCGTTGCGGCGCAGGAAACTCGCCCCCGCGCTCTCCTCGCCACCGAAACATACCGACCCATCGAACAAGCCGGGCGCAAACCACTTGAAGCCGACCGGCACTTCATACAACCGGCGTCCATGCGATGCCACCACGCGATCGATCAACGAACTCGACACCAGCGTCTTGCCGGCGCCGGCCGAAGCGCTCCACTCGGGCCGCGCGCGCAGCAGGTAGTCGATCGCCACCGCAAGATAGTGATTCGGATTCAGCAGACCGCTCGACTTCGTCACAATGCCATGCCGGTCCGAATCGGGATCATTGCCGAAAGCGACATCGAATTGATCCTTCAACCTCACCAGTGCCGCCATCGCATACGGGCTCGAGCAGTCCATTCGGATCTTGCCATCGTGATCCACGCTCATGAAGGCGAACGCGGGATCGACGGCCTTGTTCACCACCGTGAGTGGAATGCCGGAAACTTCGGCCAGCGGATCCCAATAGGCCACCGCCGCGCCCCCCAGCGGATCCACTCCGATCCTCAGGCCGGCGCTTCGAATCGCCTCAAGGTCAATCACGGAGGCGAGGTCGCGCACGTACGGCATCATCAGATCCACGGCGTGCATCGACGGCGCATGCAATGCCTGCTCATACCGGATGCGCTTCACTCCGGCGTTGCCCTCGCGCATGAGAGCATTGGCGCGATCCTGAATCCAGCCGGTGACGTCCGTATCAGCAGGTCCGCCATTCGGCGGGTTGTACTTGAAGCCGCCATCGGCTGGAGGATTGTGCGATGGCGTGATCACGACGCCATCCGCGATGCCTCCCGTGCCCTCGCGATTGTGCTCGAGGATCGCGCGCGAGATCACCGGAGTCGGTGTGAATCCGCCCTTCTCCTGCAGCATCGTCTCCACACCGTTGGCGGCAAGCACTTCGATCGCGGTGCGATGCGCCGCTTCCGACATCGCGTGCGTATCCTTGCCGAGAAACAAAGGCCCCGTGATTCCCTGCCCTGCCCGGTACTCGCAGATCGCCTGCGTCACCGCGAGAATGTGAGCTTCGTTAAACGTACGATCGCCCGGCGTCCCGCGATGTCCGGAAGTGCCGAAGCTGACCTGCTCCAGCACGTTGGCCGGATCGGGCCGCTCGTCGTAGTAGGCGCGCTCAAGCCGTGCCGCATCAATGATGAGTTCAGCCGGTACAGGCTTGCCGGCCAGGGGATGTAGAGCCATAAAACACGATTGTACAGACCATGCACGCGATCTTGTTATCCTCACGTCGATGCCCTCCGCTCCACACAAGCTGATCGAACTCGAATGGCCGGATTTCGGCGGTCCCGCGCACGCGCCGGCAATCCCGCTCGCCGAGTATGAGACACGTCTGGATGCGCTGCGTTCGGCGATGGACCAGCGCGGCCTCACGCACCTTGCCATCTACGGCGATCGCGAACACTTCGCCAATCTCGCATGGCTGACATACTTCGATCCGCGCTTCGAAGAGGCTCTGCTGATCATCAAGCGCGATGGCGCGCCGCTGATCCTCACCGGAAATGAATGCATGTCGTATCTGCCGGTGAGCCCTTTGTTCAAAGCGGGCAAACTGCGCGCGGAGTGCTACCAACCGTTCTCGCTGCTCGATCAGCCTCGCGACACTTCTCGAAGGCTCGAAGAAATTCTCAACGGCGAGGGCATCAGCGAAGGCTCGCGCATTGGCTGCGTGGGATGGAAGTACTACGGCGATCCGCATGCTCTCGACCTCCCGGCATATATCGCCGATACGTTGCGCTCACTCACCTCGCACCATGCCGTGACGGACGCGACCGATCTGCTGATGCATCCTGGCTATGGCTTGCGCACCGAATGCAGCGCCGCTGAGATCGCGTTCTTCGAATACACGAACGTGAAGGCATCAGAGGCAATGAAGCGAATCCACTTCGCCGTCCGCGAGGGCATGACCGATCACGAGTTGATGGAGCACGCGCGCTACGATGGCTTGCCGCTGTCGTGCCACATGACGTTGAAGGCTGGACCGGATCGCATCAGCCTGTCGAGTGCGCGCGGCCAGCGTGTCGAGCGCGGATATCCTCTGTCAGGGAATATTGCGTACTGGGGCGCCAACATCTGCCGCGCGGGCTGGGCGGCGGAATCCGCGTTCGACCTTCGGCCCGCCGCTCGCGACTACGTTCCGGCTTTCGCTGGGCCTTACTTTGAGGCGATGGCCGAGTGGCTGGACCTGCTCCGCATCGGTACACCCGGCGGCGCGCTGCACGATCTCATCCAGCAACGGCTGCCGTTTGAGAAGTACGGAATCTTCCTCAACGCGGGCCATCTGATTCACTACGATGAGTGGGTGAGTTCGCCCGTCTATGCGGGATCGCGAATTCCGGTTCGTTCGGGCATGGTGTTTCAAACCGACGTGATTCCATCGAACCCTGTGTACTTCTCCACGCGCATGGAAGATGGCCTGGCGATCGCGGATGAGGCGTTGCGCCGGCAGATCGCGACGGACTATCCGGAGTGCCACGCACGCATCGAAGCGCGGCGCAGATTCGCATCGGAAGCGCTTGGGCTCCACCTGCCCGCCGAGCATCTTCCGCTATCGAACATGTTTGGAATTGCGTCGCCCTTCCTGCTGCGGCCGAACAGCGTATTCGCGCTGGAACACTAGTGCGATCGGCCCAACACCATGGCCTCGGCCGCGGCCAGATCCTCCGGGCGGCCGACATCGAGCCAGCTTCCCGACACGGCGTACATTCGCACTTCGCGATCATGCGCCAGCAGCAACTCGACGGCGCTGGTGAGTTCGTATTCACCGCGAGGCGAGAGCGGAATGCGGCTGAGCTCTTCGAACACCGCGGCCGTGAACGCATAGAGCCCGGCGCTGTTCCAATGCGTGGACGAAGTGCCTGGCTCGGGCTTCTCCACAATTCGCAACACGCGCCCGTTCTCTTCATACACCGCGGCGCCGCGCCAGGGATCTTCGGCCCACTGGACTCCGAGCACGGCGCTCGATCCGGGTATGAGCGCCGCGGCGAGTCCTCGGTAATCCTCAGGCGTCGAAAGGATGTCGCCAAAGGTCAGCAGAAACGGATCCTGCGCGGCGAACTCCCGTGCAAGCAGGGCCGCACTTCCCGTCCCGTTTACCACGTGCTGCTCCAGAAACTCGATGCGCAGCGGGTGGCCGGCCAGGCTCGCCCGAATCTGATCGCCCTGGTAGCCGATGACGATGGCAACCTCTTCCACACCCGCTTGGCTCAAGCGTTCCAGCACGTGATGGAGGATAGGGCGGCCAGCCACCGGCAGCAGCGGCTTGGGAACCGTGCGTGTCAGTTCCGCCATGCGGGTGCCCTTGCCGGCAGCGAGCAGAACGGCCTTGCGAATCTTGGACGATGCGGACATCGGCCTCTCATCTTAGCGAACCCATCAGGG
>JAEUQE010000443.1 GCA_016789785.1 Bryobacterales bacterium | reverse complement strand
GATGCGGCCGCCTCGGTTGCCGCTGAGTTGGGCATTCGCCGCCCGGTGAAGGTGCTGGTATCAGATGGTTCCGCATCTCCGATGACGTGGGGAATCCTGCGTCCTGTGATTCTATTGCCGAAAACCTGGCAAACCTGGACTGCGGACCGTTTGCGTGTCGTGCTGGTTCACGAACTCGGCCACGTGAAACGTTGGGACAGCCTCAGCCAGATGCTGGCCGCCTGCGCCGCTGCGCTGTACTGGCCCCATCCGCTGATCTGGCTTGTGGCGCAAAGAATGCGTCAGCAACAGGAGAAGGCCTGCGACGATCTGGTGCTGAACTGCGGCTATCCCGCGCCGAACTACGCGGAGCATCTGATCGGGATCGCAAGTGGCGCCGGAAAGCCACCAGCACCGGCAATTGCGATGGCACAACCGTCGTCCCTGGAATCGAGGATCGTTGCCGCTCTTGATCCGAACCGTTCGCGGCGCAGTCCGCATCGCACCTTGGCAATCGCGGCCGGTGTGCTTCTCGCAGGCCTCGCCTTGACAGGCGCAGGCGCCCGGCTGATGGGACAGGCGGGAGGCTCGCGTCTGGATGGCAGCGTACTCGACCCCAGTGGCGCCGCAGTTCCGGGCGCCGAGATTACAGTGTCTTTCGAAGGCGGCAATCGCAAAGAAATCACCCGCAGTGGCGCGGACGGGACATACTCCTTTGCGAGCCTGCCTACTGGTGTCTACACCATCGAAGTAAGGGCGCGCGGATTCGCCGTACTGTCCATGCCCCAGGTCCGGCTTCAGGACAACCAGCCGCGCACCCTGCCGCTCCGGCTGGATGTGGGAAGAATCTCGGAGACGATCCAGGTGGTCGGAAAGAAACCGGAGGCCGCGCCACAAGCTGCAAGGACACCGCAGCGCATACGCGTTGGCGGATCGGTGCAGGCGACAAAGCTCCTTCGCATGGTGAAGCCCCCATATCCGGAAGAGTTGCAGCAGGCCGGCGTGGAAGGTACCGTGTTGCTGCGAGGCGTGATCTCGACTTCCGGGAAACTGCTGAGCCTGGAGAGCATGAACTCGCTGGTGGACGCGCGATTGACGAAGACCGCCATCGACGCGGTGAGCCAGTGGGAGTATCAGCCGACACTCCTCAATGGCCAACCGGTGGAAGTAATCACAACCATCACCGTGAATTTCCAACTCGCGCCATAGGAGGTCTAGCACGGTAAGATTGTCAGCGTGACTGATCGTCAGACAACCAGACGCGCGTGGATCGGGGCGATGGCTGCGATGCCTGCCACTGCTCAGACCATTGACCAGGAGATCCACGCGCTCGCAGGGCAGGCGCCCCTGGCAATGCAGTTTCGCGGAGGTACCGCGGAGCAATGCCGTCAATGGCAGCGCGCCTTCGCCGAGCAACTGCGCCTGTTGCTCGGCCCGTTCGATCCTCCGCGGCAATGGGAGGCCGTTCGCGAGCAGAAGATCGACTGTGGCGATCACGTCCGTGAAGAACTCTTATTGAAGGCCGAGGGCAGGCGCGATCTTCCAGTCCACCTGCTATTGCCGAAGCAGAGCGGCAAGCGTCCCGGGGTGCTTGCACTCCACGGCCACGGAGCATTCGGGCATGACGCTGTGGCGGGCATCGACTCCACTCCTGAGCGGCAGGCCGACATCGCGAAGCTGCGTTACGACTATGGACGTCAACTTGCGCGCCGGGGCTACGTGGTCGCGACGCCTTGCTTCACCCCGTTCGGGCGCAGACTGGGAGATCGCGCATCGTACAAGGGCGAAGATCCCTGCGGCATCACCTTCGTTCGCATGCAACTCTTCGGCAGAGTACTGATGGCCGAGAATCTGCACGATGCTCTGTGGGCGCTCGAACTGCTCGGCGCGCAGGAAGCAGTCGACGGCGACCGCCTCGGCTGTGTGGGCTTGTCGCTGGGCGGCCGCATGACGATGCTCACCACGGCGTTGTCGCCTCTGATCAAGGTAGCCGTCGCATCGGGCGCATTGAACGTGATGCAGGAGCGCGTGCGCGGCCGCTATTCCTGCGGTGCACAGATCATCCCCGGCTTGCTGCGCTATGGCGATGTGCCGGAGATCGCATCATTGATCGCGCCGCGCCCGTGTTTGTGGGAGGTGGGCCGGCAGGATGCGCTGATGGTGAAGGAGTGGATTGATCCATCTCTGGAACGCATGCGCCGCGCATGGTCGGCGTATGGAGCCGCTGACCAGTTGCAGGCCGATCACTTCGACGGTGCGCATCAATGGAACGGCGGCAAGGCTTATCCGCTGCTTGCCGCAACGCTTCGTCCATAGGGCTGTGAGATCGCAAGCGCTGATCCACCTGCGCGGCATACAATGGCCCGATGGCCCATGCTGTTCCAGTTGCTGAACCCATCGCGGAGGCACAGCGCATCCGCTACGCCATTGCGGCGATCGCGATGCAGATTGTGCTGGGCGTGATCTACGCATGGTCGGTGTTTCGAGGGCCGCTGGCCACGGCCTATGGATGGTCGAAGTCGCAAACCATCGCTCCTTACCGTTATTCGCTGCTGGTGTTCGCGGCGGGCATGATCATCGGCGGACTTTGGCAGGATCGCAAAGGGCCGCGCCTGGTGGCGAGTGTGGGCGGCGTGCTGCTGGGGCTTGGATGGTTTCTGGCGAGCTTCGTTGGGAACACCGTGGAAGGCCTGATTCTCTCTTACGGCTGTATCGCCGGCCTTGGGGTTGGCTTCGCATATGTGACTCCGATCGCAACTTGCGTGAAGTGGTTCCCGGATAAGCGAGGAATGATTGTCGGGCTTGCGGTGATGGGCTTCGGCATTGGCCCTCTGGTGTTTGGCCCGTTGCTGGAAGCGCTCATCGGAAAGGATCCAGCGATGCTCGGCTCCACGATTCCGCGGACCTTCCAGATCCTCTCCTTCATCTCGCTGGTGGGCGTGGTCGGCGCGGCACAATTCTACAAAGTGCCCCCACCGGGATGGAAGCCGCAGGGATGGAATCCGCCCGCGCTGGCGGCTGGCGTGAAGGCCGACTACCCACCCAAGGAAGCACTTGCGACGTGGCAGTTCTACGCGCTGTGGATGGTGTACTTCCTCGGCACTTCGGTGGGATTGACGGCGATTGGTGAGGCGACTCCGCAGCTTCAGGAGATGGCGAAAGCAGGAGTGGGGATCTCCGCGGGGCTTGCGCTCGGCGTGATGAGCATCTTCAACGGGCTGGGGCGCCTGGGATGGGGCAGCGTGTCCGATCGTGTGGGCCGCAAGGGCGCGATTCTCGCGATGTGTGCGGTGTCCGTGCTGGCTTGCGTTGGATTCCTAAGGCAAGCCACCGACTTCTGGCTGCTGCTGGCTGGTTTGTGTCTGGTGGGCTTTTCCTACGGAGGCTATCTCGCCCTGATGCCGGCATTGACGGCGGACTATTATGGGCCGAAGAACGTCGGCGCCAACTATGGGCTACTGTTTACGGCGTGGGGCATCTGCGGATTCGCGGTGCCGGGATACTTCGCCGGGATCATGGATCGAGCCAAGGCGTCGGGGAATCTGGCTGCGGGCTACAACGAGGTGTATCTCACGCTGGCGGGAATTGCGGTGGCGGGAGCGGTGGTGGTGCTGTCGCTGAAGCCGTTGCGAAGGTAGCGCAGCCTTCAGGCTGCCGCCTCGACAATCGTGTCGAGGCCCGTGCTCGGGGCCGGCGAATCGCCACTGATGGCA
>JAEUQE010000442.1 GCA_016789785.1 Bryobacterales bacterium | reverse complement strand
AGTGACTGCGTGCCGGCCCGGTGGCCCCTTCGCGACGCCGCGAGTCTGCGGTTGTTGGATGGATCGCCTGTCAATTGTCTTCTGGTTCCCGATGCCACTGCTTCATTCCGGGCCGAAGCGGCGCGACGCAAGATCAGCCTGCTCCAGGAACTTGTACCAGACGCCCTCTTGGACCCCTCGTTCGACGCCTATGTGGTACCCGACCCCGCGCTGTGGCCCAAAACATCAAAATCCGTGATTGTTTTGGGCGAACGCCGCGCCATTGGATTCGACGCAGCGATCGTAGGCACGCGGCAAGGCGTGTGGCCGGGCATCGAGATCGCCCATGGGGACGACAAGTCGCATCCCACCGGCGGCGCTGATCCACACGAACACGGGAGTTCTGCGTTTCCTCCGATCCGCAACGAAGTCGCCGGTGTGGATCGCCAACACGCCTCCCGAAGGCCGAGAAATCACTGGTCTCGACTATCTGCGGGCGATCGCCGATGCGGCGGCAGTGGGCGCGCGCTGGGTGATCACCTTCGACGCGCGCTTTCTTTCAAGGCTGGTGGAAGGGGACCGGCGCACGCTGGCCGATTGGGCCCGCATCAATGAGCAACTGCGCTTCTACGAAGATCACAAGGAGTGGCGCGATTGGCCGGTGTGGAGTCAGCTTGCGTTGTTGCAGGATGTGGAAAGTGGAGCACTGGTCACCGGCAGTCTGATGGACATGCTCGCCGTGATGAACACTCCGGTCCGGGCGATGCCATCAAGGGCATTGCAGCAGGCCTCGCTGGATGGCGCCAAGGTCGCGATCGTTGTGAATCCGCAAGCATACACAGCCGGGCAGCAGGCGCTCATCGAACGCTTTGCCCAATCAGGAGGCAAGGTGGTGACAGGCCCGAAGGGTTGGAAGATGCCCGTGCCCGAAGGCGCGAAGATTACGTTTGACCGCGAGCACTACAAAGCGATCGAAGCCATCTGGCCCGAGTTACACAGCGCGGTGAACCGCAGGAACTTCGCGGCGCGATTGTTTAATGTCAGCGGGACGTTGTCGTACTTGCAGTTCAGCACCGGCGGCAAGCGAGCGCTTTTGAATCTGGTGAACTACACGGATTATCCAGTGGAAGCGATCACCGCCTTCGTGCAAGGCAAGTACAAGGGCGCGACTCTCTATGCGCCAGGCCGGACGCCCGTGAAACTGAATGTCTACGATGCGCCAGAGGGCACCGGCGTGGAGATTGAAAGCATCGCCACGTGCGCGGCCGTGCTGTTGGAGTAGACTCGTGATCCGCTACCGGCGCTTACGAATCGCCACGACCACACGCACGCCAAGCAGCACCGCCAGCATCGCGGCATAGATCAGTGGCGTCTGTGTCGCAGCCTTGCCTTGCCACAAGTAGTGCACGCATGCCGCGATCCCACTGAGGTACACCAGCCGGTGCAGCATGCGCCAGCGTGCGCCGCCCATCCATCGCACCGCCGCATCGAACGACGTCAGCGCGAGCGGAACCATCAGCGTCAGCGACAGCATCCCCGCGATGAAGAAGCGCCGGAACGTGAGATCCTCGATCAGGATCTGCCGGTTCCACTGAATGTCGATGGCGAAGTAGTGCAGCGCATGCACGCTCGCATAGAGGAACGCGAAAAGCCCCAGCATGCGGCGAAACTTCATCAGCGGCGCCAGGCCGGGAATCAGGCGCAACGGCGTGATCGCCAGCGAGAGCAGCAGAAAACGCAACGCCCAACTCCCCGTGTATCGCGCCACATATTCCAGTGCATTGATGCCAAGCGCGCGATGATACCAGCGCCACGCCAGCAGCGCGAGCGGAATCATCGACAGCACGAACACGGCCCGCGACGTCCATGGACTGCGCCAGATGCGGTTCATCCCGTCTCTCCTCGCGAAGGCAACCGCACCATCCACGCCGCCACGCCGAGCATCGCAACCGCGACGGCCAGCCCCTGGAACATCGGGTTGTAGGAGCCCGTGCGTTCCAGCGTCTTGGCGAGCAACAACGGTCCCACCGCGGATGCGAACACCGTCATCATCTGGGCCGCGCCCTGGATCTTTCCCAGATGCCTTTGCCCATACACCTGGCCCCACACGGAGAAAAAAACCACGGTGACCACACCGCCCGCAATGCCCATCGTCGCGCCATAAAGCATCACGTGCATGTAGCTCTTCACCAGTGGCAACGTGGCCAGTGCCACCGCAAGCGCAGCCATCCCGATTCCCATCAGCCGCTGAATGGACCAGCGTGCCGCCAGCCATCCACCGCCGAAGTTCGCAAGCAGGCCAAGCATGGTACTGATTACGAGCACGGAGTGATAGACGGATGCATCGAAGCCCCGCTGCTCAAGGATCGACTGATTGAAGAGCGAGATCCCCGAATAGACGAGTCCGAACATCGCGCTTGAAAACGCAAACACCCAGAATGCCGGGCCGCGCAACGCTTCGCTCAGCGTGAGGTCCCGTGCTGCCGCGCCCTCGCCACTTGCGTTCACACGCTCCATCAAGTCTTCGCCATTGCGCACCAGCATCCACAAAAGCGGTGCGACGACCAGCAGCAATACCCATCCCACCGAGGCCCACGCCGTGCGCCAACCGAAGCTCAACACCGCTTGTCCCACCGCCGGAAAGGCTCCGATAAATCCAATACCCACCAGCAGCGAGAATATTCCCATTGCGTATTGCAGGCCCTCGCGAAACCACTTTCCTGCCAGCGCCAGACTCACTACCGAAAGCGCCGATTGCCCCAATCCCCGGCTCAGCGTGATCGTGATCGCGAGTGCGGCAAGCCCCGTGGCCGCGCTCATGGTGAGCACGGTCGCCGCAAGTGCGAGAGCCGTTCCCGTGATCACAATGCGCGATCCAATGCGGTCAATCCAGCGCCCGCATGGCAGGCAGAAGAGCGACCCGATGAGAGTAGCCCACAAGTTGACAGCCGCAAACGTGACGCGATCCAGGCCCGTGTCCGCGAGCAACGGCTCCGTGATCAATCCCAGCCCCTGTGTGCGTCCCGGCAATGTTCCCACCATCGCGAGCGCCGCAAGCCCCAGATTGATCCATGCCATCGGGATGCCGCGACGCGCAGCAGGATTGGAAAGAGAAGACGCGCTGGCTGAGTTCATGTGCGATGGAAGGACTGAACGTTATTCTAGCGAATGGAGCCCCGATCGCTTGCCAGGCCAAGACATCATTCTGTGGAGCATTCGCGCCGCCTGCGCGTCCTACGTGCTGGCTCTCATCGCGCTTCGGGTTTCGCGGCATAGTGAGGCGCAGCGTGGTGAAGCGCGTCTGCTCTGGACCGCAGGCTGCCTGCTCTATCTCGTGCACGTGTGGTCCGCATTCGAGTACAAGCACGCATGGAGTCACGCCAAAGCCGTGGAGGATACCGCCCGGCAGACCGCGGACATGTCCGGCGTCAACTGGGGCGGTGGCGTTTGGTTCAACTACGTTTTCACGCTGATCTGGTCCGCGGATGTCATCTGGTGGTGGCGGAATGCCGCTGCCTACCAGCGCCGCGCGCGATGGCTGGACGGAGTGGTGCATGGCTATCTTGCGTTCATGTTCTTCAACGGCGCGGTGGTGTTTGCGAAGGGTCCGTCGCGCATCGTGAACGCCCTGGCCGCGATTCTCCTCGCGATCGTTTGGCTCTCCACCCGTGCCCGCCAAGGGCTCACAAAACGCTAAATTGGAAAGACACCGGAGATTGTTACCATACGCATGATGAGTCTGCGCAACGTGTTCACGCTGCTCGAAGAGTCCGCGTCCCGCTACGGGGAT
>JAEUQE010000441.1 GCA_016789785.1 Bryobacterales bacterium | reverse complement strand
GTGAAGGAGTTAAAGACACAGCTAACGAACGCGCTGCTGGTGGTCCTCACCGTAGCAGCCGTCATTGCTGCGGGCATTAACTTCCAGCAACAATCGCGATACCGCCTTCCCGACGATGGCGTCGGCTGGCTCGATCGTGAAATCCAGACACCGCCGCGCAAGGCGGGCGCCGATTCGATCCAGCGTCAGGTGGTTGCCGAAATCGTCAGCCCTGACGGACCAGGGAAGCGCTCCGGAATCAAGCCGGGCGACGTCATCCTGCGCATCAACGGCTCCCTCATCGAAAATGCCAACGCGGTCCCCCAGGTATTAGCCAGACTCGGCGCCTGGAGTAAGGCGGAGTATCTCCTCCTCCGGGACTCCGTGGAATTCAAAGTGAACGTGTATGTGGCCGAAGGTGTTCCCGAGCCCGCCGTTTACTACCAGTACGTTGTTGGCGTGAGTTATCTGCTCATTGGCGTATTCGTTTTCGTGCGCCGCGGCAATGCCACCAAGGCCCGGCACTTCTATATCCTCTGCCTGACGTCATTTGTGGCCTCGTGTTTTCACTACACCGGCAAGCTGAACGATTTCGACAAGATCATTTACTGGGGAAATCTGGGTGCGGGGCTGCTTGCGCCGACGATTTTCCTTCACTTCTGCCTTTCGTTCCCCGAACGCCGGGAATGGTTGCGCGGCAGGCGCTTTCTGCTGCTCTACGTTCCGGCGGGCCTCATTCTGTCCGTCTTCCTGTTGGTCGGCAGCGGATCGCTGGTAACCAGCTTTTCGCTCCCGGATCTGCGTTGGATTCTCGACCGTATCTGGACGTTCGCCTACGGCTTCCTCTATCTGCTGGGCGCGCTGGCGTTGACCTTGGAGTATCGCCGCACCGAAGACCCCATCATCCGCCAGCAACTCAAATGGCTGCGCAATGGGGTGGTGTTCGCCATGGTGCCGTTCACGTGCTTCTACATGGTGCCTTACGCCATGGGATACATCCCAGGCCCTTGGGCGAAGATGGCCGTTCTGGCGCTTCCGCTCATGCCGCTGACGTGGGCCTACGCCATCATCCGCTACCGCCTGATGGACGTCGACATCATCTTCCAGCAGGGCTACGCGTACACGCTGGCGACGCTCGCCGTCATCGGCTTCTTCTATGTCGCGATCCTTTCCTACAGCAACTATCTTGAGATCACGCCGTCGGCCCTGGTGGTGATGATTCTCACGGCGACTTTCATCTTCCATCCGATCCGCAACTGGATTCAGGAGCAGTTGGACCGCTATTTCTACAAGGACCGCTACGACTACCGCCGCACATTGATCGAGTTCGGGCGTGATCTCAGTGCGGAGACGGATCTCCAGCATCTGCTCAATACCGTCATTGACCGCCTGCACCGGACGCTGAGCGTTCCGCATGTGGCATGCTTCCTCGCGCAAGAAGGCGATGACCGCTTTCACATGGCCGCTTCGAGCCGGACGCCGGACAACCTGACCAGGGACCGCCTGGATCTGAGCTTCCTCGCCTCGACGTCAAAGGAGCCCTATCTATTCTTTGAGCGTACGCGGAACGCGCTGGACGTGGTTTCGCAGGAATGGCCGTCCTCCGTGCGCCTTACCATCGCGGACCTCGACCTCACTTACTACATCCCTTGCACGGTGCGTGGGCGGAGAATCGCCTATCTCGGGCTGAGCCGCACGGAGAAGGGCGACTTCCTCTCCAGCGAGGATCTCGATCTGCTCATGTCGCTGGCCGGCTATCTTGCCATCGCTGTCGAGAACGCGAGGCTGTATCAGTCGCTCGAGCGCAAGATGCAGGACTTCGAGCGCTTGAAGGAATTCAGCGAGAACATCGTCGAATCGATCAACGTCGGCATTCTGGCCGCGGATCTCGAGGATCGCGTGGAAAGCTGGAACTCACAGATTGAGAAGCTGACGGGCATCCCGCGCGAGGCGGCGGTGGGCCGGCGGCTACAGGACCTGTTGCCTGCCGATCTGTGCGAGCGGTTGGACACGGTGCGCGCGGAGACGGGTGTCCACAACATCTACAAGTATCCGTTGCGCGCGGCGGCCCATCCGGTGAACGGCCATCTCAACGGTAGCGCGAACGGCAATGGAAACGGCCACAAGGCAGGCGCGGAGTCGATGGTGAACCTTGCCGTGGCGCCGCTGGTTTCCAAGGACGGCGCGCAGATCGGACGTCTGGTGATCTTCGACGACATTACCGAGCGCAGCCAGTTGGAACGTCAGTTGGTGCAGGCCGACAAGCTGAGCTCCATTGGTCTGCTCGCGGCCGGAGTCGCGCATGAGGTGAACACACCGCTTGCCGTGATCTCCTCCTACGCGCAGATGCTGGCGAAGCAAGTCTCGGGCGATGACACAAAAGCGAAGCTGCTCGACAAGATCGCCAAGCAGACGTTCCGCGCCAGTGAGATCGTGAACTCTCTGCTGAACTTCTCCCGCACCTCGGCCACGGATTACGACGAAGTGGATCTGAACAAGGTGCTGCGCGAGACAGCGGGTCTGATTGATCATCAATTCAAGAAGGCCCGCATCGAAGTGGTGTTCGAGCTTGCCGAAGCACTCGGCCCGATTCGCGGCAACGGCGGCAAGCTGCAACAGGTGTTCCTGAATCTGCTGTTAAATGCCCGCGACGCACTCGACAACGGAGGGACCATCCGGATCCGCACCTACGCCGATGGCGAGCTTGCGCGCGTGGCGATCTCGGACAACGGGCAGGGGATCGCGCCGGACCATCTGGAGAAGATCTACGATCCGTTCTTCACCACCAATGGCGCAAAGAAGGGCACAGGCCTCGGTCTTGCGGTAACCTATGGCATTGTAAAAGAGCATGGAGGCCATATTGAGGTGGAGAGCCGGCTGGGCGAAGGAACGCGCTTCCTGCTCGACTTCCCCCTCATTCGCAAAACTGTGAATGCCTAATCGATCCGTTTCGGAAGACCTGCCGCCCAACCCAGGCCGCATCCTGATCATCGACGATGAGGCCGATATTCGTGAAAGCCTCGAGACATTGCTCACCATGGAGGGCTATCTCGTCGATCAGGCGCCCACCGCGACCGAAGGCATGCGCATCCTGGAACACACGGACTACGATCTGGTGTTGCTCGATCTGATGATGCCTGACAAATCCGGCATGGACGTGCTGAAGGAAGTACGCGAGCGTGACCGCGAGACACCCATCTGCATGATCACCGCCTATGGCTCGCTCGAAGTCGCGGTGACCGCGCTGAAGGCGGGTGCGAGCGACTACTTCTCGAAGCCCTGGGATAACGAGAAACTGCTGATCGAGATTGACCGGCTGATCGCGCGCCGCCGGCTGGAACGCGAGAACACCTATCTCAAGCGCGCACTCAAGCAGCGCTACGCGTTCCCGAACATCATCGGCAAGAGCGAGAAGATGCTGAAGGTGCTGGAACTGGTGACTCAGGTGGCGGCCAGCCGCTCCACCACCGTTCTGATCACCGGCGAAACGGGCACCGGCAAGGAACTCATCGCGAAGGCGATTCATGCGAACTCCGCTCGCTCCGACCATACGTTCGTCGCGGTGAATTCGGGATCGCTGCCTTCCGATCTGCTCGAATCCACCTTATTCGGACACGTCCGCGGAGCCTTTACCGGTGCGCATGTCAACCGCAAAGGCTATTTCGAGGTGGCCAGCCGCGGCACGATCTTCTTTGACGAGATCGGCACCATCAGCGGTGAGATTCAAGCGAAGCTGCTGCGTGTGTTGCAGGAAAAGGAGTTCATTCCGCTCGGCGCCACCGACCCCGTGCGCGTGGACGTGCGAGTGGTGGCCGCCAC
>JAEUQE010000440.1 GCA_016789785.1 Bryobacterales bacterium | reverse complement strand
ACAGTTAGTACCGCTGTCAGAATAGTAGACCGAATCGCCGGCACTGTCAAGACTCTCATTCTGGTGTCGTGCACCCATCAGGCGGCATGCGATTGTCCGGAACAGGCCCGCTGCGCTACGATAGAAAGATCGCTGGCGTAGCTCAGTAGGTAGAGCATCTGATTTGTAATCAGAGGGTCGGGGGTTCAATTCCCTCCGCCAGCTCCATCCCCACAACCGGGTGATGACCCGCCCTACTGAGCCAGCTTCCGGTACTCCATCTTCCGAATCGCACCCGCTGTCGAATACGACGCAAAGCCCACTGGTGTCATGAGCTTCGTTTCACCCGGTCGCAGACCAACGTTCCGCCCCGCGATCGACACGTTGATGACAGACTTATCGTCGATCCAGGCGCGGATTCGCGTCAACGTCACGTGCAACCGGAAGCGGTACCAGCGGTTGTTCTCAAAATTGAAGTACGAGCGGGTTTCGTTGTCGGCGGCATCCCAACCATCAATGCTTGAGAGACCGACAATGTCACCACCCCAACCTCCCGTCACCCATGTGCAGAAGGAGTTCCCCACCGGAAACGTGATCGTCGCGAAGAAATCGTTGCCCTGCCGACGCATGCCTTCGAACTGAATTTCGTAATCCGTCTTCGGAAAGTCGCCGGCCCACGCGATGCCTGTCATTGGCTTGCCCGGCCCGATCACGATGGCGCCTTGATCCACTCGAACCGTGCCCTTGCCCGTGAACGGAATCTCTTTCCATCCGTCGATCGACTTGCCATCGAACAGAGGCTGCCAGTCCGCGGCGCTCTGCGCCCACGCCAGCGCCGAGCAAAAGAAGAGTGTCGCGATCGTGCAAGGGCGCATGCAGATTGAAGTATCACACAAACCGCCTGCAGCCGCGAGCCGAACACGCCTACGCAAGGAACCGAATAATCCTCTCGGCGCACGTAGCGGCGCCGGAGAACTCCATCGTGGCTCCGGGAACCGGCAATTGAAGGAGCACGTCGCAATGGCGATTCCACCGGCCACCTTCGAAATCCGCTCTCGGCATCTCGTGCATGGGAGTGTATCGCGGAGCTTCGCGGCTCGTGATCGCGTCCTCGCGAAAGCCCTCTCGCGCGATGTAGAGCAGCGGCCACTGATTCGCCACGCAGCCTGCCACCAGACCATAACCCAACTTGCCCATCACGATATCGGAGGCCTCTGCAATATCCGCGAAACTCAAGTCTGGGAACTGCCGCATCGTGCTGAGGAGATCGAGGAAGTGATAGTTCGAAGCCATCCGCTGAGCGCGGTCGAGCACTTCGGGCGAGATGCTGCCGCGAAAGGTGAGGAGCACGGTATGGCGGTTGCGCGGCAATCCCAGGCGCTCCCTCACAGCGGCGCGCGTCTTGTGGGGCTTTGGGGCAATCAGCGGTGTCTCGATGACCTTGTGCAAGCCATCAAGTCCTTCCGAATGCGCGAAGGGCAGCCGCCAATAGGACTGCATCGCGCCATAACCCGCCATCACTGCGCGCGCGGCGGCGGGGCTCAAGTGTGGTTCCAGAATCCAGTTCCACAGGAAGTTGCTGATCCCGATGCAGGGAACACCCGCGCAGGCCGCGATGTCACCCGCGAGATAGGGGATGTCGGCGACGATGAGCTGCGCCTGCAGTTCCCGCACGATTCGAGCCTCCGTGCTCACCACCTTCCCGTTCTCCGTGAGCGACCTCTCCCACGCCGCTGCCGTGGCCGGGCCATCAATGCGGAGCGCGTCGGCACTTTCATGAACGGGCGCGTCAATCGCTGCCCGTTCCACTCGCAGCCGGCTCTCGACTGGGAAAAGGCTCGCACTCGCCGCCGTGCGAACATCGATCTCGACTTGCGGGTGCCGCAGCAGATGCCGCATGACTTCCGCCATGCGGACTCCGTGCCCCAGTCCGTGGCCGCTGATGTAGAACAAGACGCGCAAGTTCCAGAGTCGCACTTCCGGCGCGGGTATGAGGCGAATCCCCTAGGCAACAACTTCATGCTAACCTCAACCCAATGAGCGACCGGGTGTGGAGAACAGCAACTCTAGGCCTGCTGACGGGGATACTGCTCTCGCAATGGGTGACGCAATGGCGGCACGATCAGGAAGCATCGCAACACCTCGCCGTGATGCGCTCCATCGAAGCACTTCTGAAGCAGCACAACGAATCGAATGAAGAAATCATCGCTTCCATTGAGGATCTCTCCGACGCGGTGAGCGACGTGCATTCCCACGTCGAAGGCTTCGGAACCGAAAAGGAGCAGCCCAACCGGTAAACCCAGGCAGGCCTCGCGCGTGCGAACATGCCAGTAGATATGTTGCCGGTATTGTTGCTGATGACCGCGATTGCGGACTGGGTCCCCATGCGCTGGACCACTGCGGATCCGGATTCCTTGAAACTGCTCGAACAGACTCCAGTCAATTGCCTGTTGATGGAGCGTAAAACATGGTCGGCCAGTTTTGTTTCGAAAGCAAAAAGGCAGGGAATTGTTGTATTGGGCATGATCCGTTCGGCCGCGGATGCCAAGCCAAACGTGCAGGCCGCCAAAGAGCAGGGATTGGCGGGAGTGGTGCTGGAGGGTGCGTTTGCCGATGCGGACGCGGCGGCGGTTCGATCCGCGGCATCGGAACAGCAACTCATCTTCGTTGCTCTCCCGCCACGGGCCGGAATTCGATATGAGGGTGAGATCGCCGGA
The DNA here is from genome assembly GCA_016789785.1 of Bryobacterales bacterium. The sequence continues at coordinate 1,106 of JAEUQE010000440.1, read as the reverse complement.
ACCATGCAGGGTTTGTGGCCCGGAATCCGGCCCGTGGACGAGAACGACAAGAGCCACGCCGCGCCAACCGCAGGCCCGTGGATCGACACCAACGGCGGCTTCCTCCGCTTTGCCCGCGCCATGCATCGGGGCACGTTCTGGATGGCCAACACGCCTCCGGAAAAGCAGGTGCTGCCAGTAGACCGCTACCTTCAAGCCATCGCCGATGCATCCATGCTTGGTGCGCGATGGGTGGTCGCGCTCGACTCCGGGTTCACCGAGCGTCTGCTCGCCTCCGATAGCGGCGCTCTCAAGGACTGGAAACGAATCTGCGCCTATCTGCGCTTCTATGAAGACCGCAAGCAATGGCGCGCACTGCCGCCCTTCGCGCACATGGCCGTCGTGCAGGACGCATCGAGCGGAGCATTGCTTTCAGGCAGCGTGCTCGACATGATTGGTGTGAAGCATACGCCGGTGCGTCCGGTGCCCGCGGTCCGGTTGAGCGAGGGTTCGCTGCGTGCGTCGCGCATGGCATTGAATCTCGATCCGGCGGGACTCACCGAGGCGCAGAAGGAAACGTTGAAGGAGTTCACCAGCAAGGGCGGTACCATTTTGAATGGACCGCCCGGCTGGAAGATGCCTGCCACCAGCAAGGACGGGCTTACCGTCGACAAAGAGGAAGTGGAAAAGCTCGATCAGATCTGGAAGGAACTCAACTCGATGATCGGACGGCAGAACCTCGGAGTGCGGCTGTTCAACGTGTCCAGCATGCTGTCCTACTTTCAAATTTCGGAAGATGGCAGGCGCGCCGTGCTGCATCTGGTGAACTACTCGGGGTACCCGATTGAGAACGTCACCGCCCATGTCCTGGGCAAGTTCAAGCGCGCATACGTCGACTTTCCCGAATCCCCGCGCAAGCCCGTGGAGACGTACGACGTGGATGAAGGCGCAGCCACGGGCATTGATCTCGATCGCGTGCCGGTGGCTGCCATGGTGGTTCTGGAGAAGGAGTAGCCGATGCTGCTGGCGGCCGCGATGACCGTTGCGCTGAGTGACTGCGTGCCGGCCCGGTGGCCCCTTCGCGACGCCGCGAGTCTGCGGTTGTTGGATGGATCGCCTGTCAATTG
>JAEUQE010000043.1 GCA_016789785.1 Bryobacterales bacterium | reverse complement strand
CGCGGTGCGTCGCGGCTGCGATGTCGATCAGCCGCGCAATCTTGCAAAGAGCGTCACGGTTGAGTAAGGGGGCGAGTAGGGCGGGATGAGACAGTTCGCACATCGCATCGACGTGCCCACGCGCGGCAAGGGACTCTACAACTGCACGCGGGAGATCGAACGTTGGGTCCGCCAGTGTGCATTGCAGACCGGCTTGCTCACCGTGTTCCTGCAGCACACATCGGCGTCGCTCACCATTCAGGAGAACGCCGACCCGGATGTGGTGCTCGATCTCGCCGATTTCTTTCAGAAGCTGGTGCCCGACAATCCGAGGCTTTACCGGCACACCATCGAAGGACCGGACGACATGCCCGCCCATATTCGCGCGGCGCTTACCATGACGCAGTTGTCCATTCCGCTCACCGGCGGCGAACTCGCGCTTGGCACGTGGCAAGGGATCTATGTGTTTGAGCACCGGGAGATCCCACACCGGCGAACCGTGGTGCTGCATCTCCTTGGCGAGTAGGGCTACCGGTATTTCTCATCAAGCGGCACGTTGTAGCCATTGGCGAGCCGGTTTGTCTGATTCGCCAAGCCTACGATGGCGAGCAGTTCGCCGAACATCGCATCGGTCATGCCCTTATCGCGCGCGGACGCCGAATGCGTACCGATGCAGTACTGGCAGTTGTTGGTGACACTCACCGCAATGTAGATCAACTCGCGCGTCAAGGGGTCGATCTCGCCGGGTTGTCCCATGACAGACTTCACCTGTTCCCACGTTTGCCGGAGCGCCGGAGGATGATTGGCGAGCGCCTTCCAGATGTTGTTGATGTAGTCCGTTTTGCGGCTGGCCATGATGTCGTCGTAGACTGCGCGGACTTCGGGGCTCGCATCGTTGTATTCGATGAGTTTGGTCATATCGATTCCAGTATCGGAGAAGCGCGGGTGCGGTGGCCAAGGTTGACGGCCAAGCGCGGTATCCCGGTTCGAGAGACAATGCTCAGAATGAAGGGCTATCTGATTTTCGCTGCGATACTCACCTGCGGCTGGGCGCAGGAAGTTCCACTGGTTGACGCCGTCGAGTTTCAGCCGCTTGCCGCGCAGGTGGCGCGATTGCTGGACGCGTTGGACATGCTGGGCGAACCGTTGCCGGCAGCAGATGCTCAGGCGATCCGGAAAGTGCTTGCGGGCAAGCCGTCGAAGGAGTCAGCGGTCGAGTTGCAGAGATTGCTCGACAAGCACTGCGTCGCTGCGATCCACATCAACCCGGAGAGCCGTGTCAAGGTGCAGCAAGGTCCGGCGAAACCGGAACTCATCGAACAGGGGTGGCGCAACTTCCTTGTGAAGGTGCAGAACGAAGCAGGCATCACCGCGGTGCTGGGCGTGGACAGTCCGAATGCCGGACAACTCGCGAACCGGCCCGAAGGCGCAGTGAACAGCCGCTGGATGGACATCCAGATGTTTCGCAAGCAGCCGATGCGCGAACGGCTCTCGGGTCTCGAAGTGGAGTATCAGATTCTGCAGCTCTATGCGCGTGAGCGGGGCAAGCGCGAAGGCAAGCTCTCGTTCGATGTCGGCCAGGGCACGCAGGATCTTGGCTTCCGCAGCGACGTGGACATTCTGTTCACGATCAAGCCCGCAACAAAGGTCGCGTTTCGTGTTCTGGATTTCGACGATAAGCCCACAACGGGCAGCTTCCTGATCCGCGATTCTTTGAATCGTGTCTATCCGTCGCAGGCCAAGCGGCTTGCGCCGGACTTTTTCTTTCATCCGCAGGTTTACCGTGCCGACGGTGAGCATGTGCTGCTCCCGCCCGGCGCCTATACGGTCGAGTACTCGCGCGGTCCCGAGTATCTGAAAAAGACACAGAAACTGAAAGTGGAAGAACAGCCGCTGGAAATCACGTTCCGCCTTGAACGCTGGATCGATCCGTCGAAGCTCGGCTGGTATTCCGGCGACCATCACATTCACGCCGCCGGCTGCGCGCACTATGAGAAACCGACTGAGGGCGTGTACCCGAAGGACATGTTGAAGCATGTGCTCGGGGAGGATCTGAAGATTGGCTCGGTGTTGACGTGGGGCCCGGGTTGGTACTTTCAGAAGACGTTCTTTGAAGGCAAGGATCATGCGCTCTCCACAGAGGACCACCGCATCCGATACGACGTGGAGGTTTCGGGGTTTCCATCCAGCCATACCGGGCACATCTGTCTGCTGGGCTTGCGCGAGCAGGAGTATCCGAACACGAAGCGCATTGAGGATTGGCCGAGCTTCGGGATTCCGGTGCTGCGATGGGCCAAGTCGCAGGGGGCGGTGACGGGCTACGCTCACTCAGGTTGGGGCTTGCAGATCAAGGATGACAAACTACCCACCTATGAAATGCCGCCGTTCGATGGCATCGGCGCGAACGAGTTCATTGTGAGTGTGACGCTTGGGTTGATTGACTTCATCTCCACGGTCGACACTCCGTACAACGCGGAATTGCCCATCTGGTATCACACGTTGAATGCCGGCTATCGCGCGCGCATCAGCGGCGAGACGGACTTCCCTTGTATCTATGGTGAGCGTGTCGGACTGGGGCGCAGTTATGTGCGCCAGAAGAAGCTCGACTATGGTGACTGGGCGCATGGACTGCGTGAGGGCCGCAACTACGTATCCGATGGGCGTAGCCACCTGATCGACTTTCAAGTGAACGGGGCCGCGATGGGCGAAGGGGCGAGTGAAGTCGCGCTGCCGCAACCCGCCATGATCCAGGCCGCGGTGAAGGTAGCGGCTCTGCTTGACGCGCAGCCTGACCAGGCGATCCGCAACCGCCGGGTGGATCAGAAGCCCTATTGGGAATTGGAGCGAGCGCGGATCGGCAGCACGCGGCGTGTGCCGGTGGAATTGATCGTGAATGGCGTTGCGGTGGCGCGCAAAGAGATCGAAGCGGATGGCAAGATGCTGGACCTGAGCTTCGATTACCGGATCGAGCGAAGTTCCTGGGTGGCCGTTCGAATCCTGCCTTCGTCGCATACGAATCCAGTGTTCGTGATGGTGGGTGATAAGCCGGTTCGCGCGTCACGCCGCAGCATCGAATGGTGCCTCAATGCGGTGGAGCAATGCTACCGGCAGAAAGAGCGCCGCGTGCGCGTGGAAGACAAGGCAGACTTCGAACGCAGCTATGAACTGGCGCGACAGGCCTACCGGCAAAGATTGAAGGAAACGGAAGTAGAGTGACACGAATACTTCGAAGTTGGCTGCTCTTGTTCAACGCGACGCTGGCGTTAAGCGCTGCGCCTGTGTATCGCAGCAGCGCGGTCACGCGGCCCGATGGCGCGGTGATCGCCTATCATGTGCGCGAAGCACCGGGCCCCGCTCTGGTGCTGATTCCCGGAAGCTGGGGCGATTCCCGGGTCTTTGATCAGGTTGTGGAGGCACTGCCCGCGAGTGTGCGGATAGTCATCGTTGAGTTGCGCGGACATGGCGGCAGCCGGCCCGCCTCACTCCAGCCAGCCATGGCGCTGTTTGCGGAAGATGTGCTCGCGGTGACGGATGCACTGAAACTGCGGCGTTTCTATGTGGGTGGGCACAGCATTGGAGGAATGCTCGCGATTGAGATCGCGGGACGGCGGCCGAGTCAGGTTGCCGGTGCGATCGCGATGGAAGGCTGGACTCATCATGACGTCGCGGCGCAGGCGTTTGGTGGCGATACTGGCGCTACTCTCACTCGCGAGCAGCAGCGGATCAACGAGGCCAACCGCCAGCGAGTGCGGGGCAAGCTTACGGCGGAAGAAATCGCCGCCTTCGCGTCGGTGTGGCGCAAGTGGGATGGGCTTCCGGTGCTCGAAGCAACGAATGTTCCGGTGCTTGAAATTTGGGGCGATCGAGGACGCCCGCGCCCATCGCGTCAACAGATGCGTATTCCGGAGCGGCCGAACATCGAATTCGTGTGGATGGAGGGCTCGTCACATTCCCTATTGATTGAGTGCCCGCAGGCAGTGGCGCGGGAGACCGCGCGCTTCCTCGATCGCGGGGAGGCGAGGAACATGTTCGACGTGCCGGAACTCGCTGTCGATAGTGCCGATGCGGACTTCTCCAAGCTGCGGCGTCTTACGGGCGAGTTGATCACCATCTACCGCGCGGAAGAGGGCACCGCTGGCTTCAACATGCATCCGTATCTCACCGCCTTTGGCGGGAAGCTATGGGCGATCTGGAGTTCGAACCGCGTGCGTGATCTGCAGGCCGGACAGTACGTCCGCTACGCCGTCAGTGAAGATGGGCGGCATTGGTCGAAGCCGGGAATCGTTGCTCCGCCGGAAGAGAAAGAGAATTTCCGGTTTTTCGCGCGAGGCTTGTGGGTGCGGGATGGCGAGTTGATCGCGTTGGCCGCGCGTGACGAGGCTGTTCGTCCGCTGTTCGGGCCAGGGCTGGTTTTGCGCGGATACCGATGGAGTGCGGCCGCGGGGGGCTGGGATGCGCCATTCGTAGTTGCGCGGGACACCATCAACAACTTCGCTCCGGTCCAGCTTGCAGGTGGCGAGTGGATGATGACACGGCGCGATCATCGAATGCGCATCAGCATGATGAGAGGTGGTGTGCGGTCGGCGAGTGATTGGGCCATGATCGACGTGCCGAAACCGGAAGATGGCGCCTCCCTGGATGAGCCCGTGTTCTGGACAAACGGTGATGGATCGCTCACTGCCGCCTTTCGCGATGGCAGCAAGTCACGCCGTCTGTACCGGTCTTTGAGTGAGGACGGTATCCGATGGAGCGCTCCGGTAAGAACGAACTTTCCGGACGCGATGGCGAAGTTTAACGTGCTGCGCTTGCGGAACGGGCTTTATGTGATGGCATCGAATCCCAATCCGAGCGGCAAACGAATTCCGATCTGCTTGTCGCTGTCGCGCGATGGCCGGGTGTTCCATCGAATGGCGATTCTGCGCGATGCTCCGACCGTGTACCGTTATGGCGGCAAGGACCCGGGTTATGCGGGATACCACTATCCGCAACTGCTCGAACATGGTGACTGGCTGTATGTGATTCATGCTGAGAATATGGAAGACATCCAGTTGTTGAGGATCGCCATCCGTGATTTGGAAGGGCTGGCCGCGGCGAGATGATGTTCAACTCGTTCGTTGTGGCTTTGTGTGTTGTCTTGAGTGTTGATTCGCAGCGATCGATTTCAACAGCCGGGCCTTTAATGCAGGGCTAGGCGACTGCAGCGGTGTGAACTCGGCGAGCGCCGCCGTGACGGTGGCAAACGCATGGAACTCCGCGTAGGCAGCACAGTCGCCGGCCTGAAGGAGCTGTTCAAATCGCCGGGACTCTTCGGACTCCAGAATTCCCAGGCAATAGAGCGCCGCCGTCTCCGCCAATTTGTCCTGATCGTCCAATCCACCTCCGAGTGGCGAGCCGTGCTTCACCGCCTCAATAGAAGATACGTAGCCCTTGCGGAAAGGGATTCGCCGGGCGCCTGTGTATACTGGAGAGCCAGTTATGTCCCTGCAACCTGAAGAGATCACAACCTTGCTGCGCCGCGTTCAGGACGGCGATGGAGTGGCGCAGACTGCGTTGGTGGAAGCAGTTTACGACGAGTTGAAAGTGATCGCAGCACGATACATGCGCCGCGAAAACAGCGGGCACACCTTACAGACAACGGCACTCGTGAACGAAGCGTACTTAAAGCTGATTCACGTGAAGAGCACCACATGGCAGGACCGCGCCCACTTTTTCGCTGTCGCGTCGCAACTGATGCGGCGCATTCTGGTGGATCATGCTCGCAAGCATCTGGCGGGCAAGCGCGGTGGCGGTGTGGACATGCTGCCCTTGAATGAAGCGATCGTGTTCAGCCCTGATCGTGCAGGCCCACTGGTGCAGTTGGATGACGCGTTGACGCGCCTTGCAGCCTCGGAGCCGAGGACGGCTCGGGTGATCGAACTACGTTTCTTTGGAGGGCTGTCCATCGAAGAGACCGCGGAAGTGCTCCAGATCTCGCCGCGCACGGTCAAGCGCGAATGGGGCTTTGGCCGTGCGTGGCTGCGGTCGGAGATGGGACTGCCGGCGGGAGAAGGAGACGCCGGCCCAGAGTAGTCTGCTGTTACACAACGTAACCCGCGGCGCGCCGGCTTGAGCGTTGCGCAGGCACCCTGCCCTGAACACGTTTGAGTGCGGCCGAGAGTCTTGTTGGGAACTCCGTTACCAGCCATGCCACCGCGGCGATCGCAAAGGGCGTCAAGATCAGTTCGATCAAGAAGATCATGTTGTCAGCCTCCCGTCACATCCATAAGCGCGGACCGGCGAACAACTGGGCCACCGTTTCAGGATTCCGGCTCGGAAGGTAGTTTTTCCGCCAGATAGTCGAGGAAGGCACGGGCATTCGGAAGCAGCCCTCCACGGCTTGGATAGAGGGCGGTAATCAGCACCGGATCGAGACGCCATCCGGGCAGGAGCCGGACCAGACGCCCTGCGCGTTCATCGGATCTTGCGAGCCACTCCGGAAACTGGCCGATCACCATGCCGGATCGGGCCAACTCGTGATGGATCACGGGGTCGCCAACGGAGACCCGAGCCTGGATTCGCACTTCCTCAGTGCGTCCTTCGTCTGTGCGCCCTTCTTTGCGGAATCGCCAGCGTTCACCGGATGCGGCTTGCGAATTGCCGCAGCACGTGTGGTGGACAAGGTCACGCGGGTGCTCTGGCATTCCCATCCGACTGAGGTATCCGGGCGATGCGTAGATGTGAATCGGGACCTCACGTAGTTTGCGGGCAACGATGCTTGCATCCTCCAGCCGGCCGCCGGCGCGAATCAGTACGTCGACATCCATCAACGCCGGACTGATCGCCGAACCCAGGACAATCTTCAATGTCACTGCCGGAAATTTTCGCAGGAACCCAGGCAGAACAGGAGCCAGGAAAGACCGTGCGAACGTGACGGGCGCTCCCACGCGCAGTGGCCCGCGAGGAGCGCTGGTAAGGTGCTTCACGGCAAGCTCGGCCTGATCCGCTTCCGCCTGGAAGCGCAGGCCGTGGTCCAACATCAGCTCACCGGCGCGCGTGAGTTCCACGCGACGCGTGCTCCGTTCCAGCAACTGAGTGCCGAGCCGGTCCTCCAGCCGTTGCACCATGCGGCTCACGGTCGACTTTGGTACGGCCAACAAGTCGCCGGCCCTGGTGAAGGAGCCGGATTTCGCCACCGCGACAAACGCCTGCAATTCGTTCCAATCCTTCATTGGGTATATTGTTGCACTTGCGCAACAGTGAAAGCGGTTCTTGCGTATTGTTGTTCCATGGAGGATGCCTCATTCTGGTGATGCAAGGAGATGAACATGACGGAAACGAAACCACTGGTGCTGATCGCCGGCGTGACGGGTATGCTCGGCGGCCAGATCGCAGACGCTCTCATCGCGAAGGGCGCTCGAGTACGCGCGATCGTGCGCGATATGAATGGCAAGGCCGATGCTTTGCGGCCGCTCGACAACGCGGGTGTCGAACTGATTGAGGGGGACGTGACCAAGCCCGGGACGCTCGGACGCGCGATGGAAGGCGTGGACACCGTTGTGTCCGCGCTGAACAACCAGGAGTCGCTCATCCTGGATGGCCAGGCGAATCTACTGTACGCCGCGGAACAGGCAGGAGTGAAACGCTTCCTTCCTTCGGACTTTTCGGGCGATTTCCGCGCGCTGCAATTGGGCGACAACGACAACCTCGACATGCGGATCCGATTCCGCGAGATCCTGCTGAAGTCTTCGGTGGCACACACCAGTGTGTTGAATGGTGCGTTCTACGAAGTGGTGCTTGCTCCATTCCTGGAGATGTTCGATCTGCAGAAAGGCGTGTTCCAATACTGGGGCAACGGGGATACGAAGATGGACTTCACGCATACTTCCGACGCCGCGAAGTACACGGCGGAAGCGGCTTTGGATGACGGATTGGCAAATCAGACCCTGATGGTGGCGGCCGAACAACTCACAGCATTCGAACTCCATGAACTCTTCGAAACGGCCACCGGGCGCAAGTTGGAAAAGCGCCCAATGGGAAGCATTCAGGACCTGCAGGCGGAAATCGCCCGCCGCAGGGAAACGGCGCAAAATCCGTGGTCGTACATCGGGTTGCAGTACATCTACATGATGGCAAGCGGGCTCGGGAAACTGACGCCGGTGATGAATCACCGCTATCCGCACATCCAACCCATGAGGCTCCGGGAGTTCTTTCAAACGGCAGTTCGTTGACCCGTGAGGTACGCCCCGCGCATTCTACATCGGAAGCGCGGGGTGCGGCATCCTGGTATCAGATGCGGATTCTTCTCTATTCCGGAAAGGGCGGCGTCGGAAAGACGAGCGTCGCCGCGGCGACAGGCGTTCGTTGCGCGAAGTTGGGTTATCGAACCCTGGTGATGAGCGTGGATCCCGCGCACTCCCTGGCCGACTGCCTGGATCTCACCTCGGGCGGGCTGTTTCATTCGCGCACATCGGACCCGCTGAATGTCTCGCCGAATCTCGATATCCATGAAGTGAACATTCAGCGTGAGATCAAGAGGCACTGGCAGGAGATCTCGACGTACATTACATCCGTGCTGCGGACTTCCGGTCTGAATGAAGTGGAAGCCGAGGAAATGGCGATTTTTCCAGGGATGGAAGAGTTGTCGGCGATGATGTACGTGAATCAGTTCAAGCGCGAGAGCCGCTACGACGTCGTGGTGCTGGATTGCGCGCCGACCGCGGAGAGCTTGCGCTTCATATCGATGCCGACGACGCTCGATTGGTACATGAAGCACGTGTTTCCGCTACAGCGCGGCATCCTGAAAGCCGTGCGGCCGATTGCGAACCGTATCTCACCAGTGGAACTTCCCTCGGATTCCTACTTCGCCAACATCCGCAGCCTGTACGACAAGATCGAAGGCATCGACCAGTTGATGGAGGATCCGCTCCAGACGAGCGTGCGGCTGGTAACGAACGCGGAGAAGATGGTGGTGCGTGAAACGCAGCGAGCGTTCGTCTACTTCTCGTTGCATGGATTGACGGTGGACCGCATCATTGTGAATCGTGTGCTGCCGGATAGCGTGCACGATGAGTTCTTCAAGGAATGGCGCGACTCGCAGAAGTTCTTTCTGAATGAAGTGGAGAACTACTTTGCGCCGGTGCCTGTGAGCCGCGTTCCGCTGTTTCCGCATGAGATTCTCGGGCTGGAGCGAATCGGGCATTTCGCGGAACTGCTCTATCCCGAAGGCACGGACCCCGCGGCCGTCGAGCGAACGGAACGCCCCTACGAGTTTGTGAAGCGAGCCGATTTCTACGAAGTGCGAATGCACATGCCGTTCGCCGAGAAGGCGGAAATCGGGTTGTTCAAGAAGGGCGATGAACTGGTTGTGGAAGTGGGGACTTTGCGGCGCCACATCGGCCTGCCGACGTCGATGTCGGCACTGCAGCCCGTCCGCGCGAGGCTGGAGAATCGTATGCTGGTAGTGGAGATGAAGGAGGCAGCATGAGCGAAGCGAATCAGCAGCAGGCGGGCACTGGATCGTGTGGGTGCGCGGGCGTTGGCCCTGCCCTTTCCGAATTTCTGAAACGGTTTGGACCACCGGAAGAGGCTCAGTCGCATTTTCGTGCCGCGCGGGTGGAAGTGCTGAAGGGGCTGCGAGCCTTGATCGATCAGCGCATCCAGGACCTTTCGGGCCAACCTGCCAAGGGTACGAAGTTGACTGTGGATTGACCCGGCCATCGCGGCGATCCGTCAGCCTTCGGGGTGTCTGCGAGTATCCTACCCTCGGAGATTCGATAAACTGTCGGTATCACCTTGGCTGGAGAACGCATTGTCGTGCCCCACGAGTGGCGCGCCGGGCTGGCTGTGGTCCGCATCGCGCTGGCTCTCGCTGTACTTTTTCTTGAACTTCATCCTGCTGGCTATTCCCTGACCCTAGCCGGTGCCGCCTTTGTGATTTATTCCCTCTACGGCGTTTTCGTGTTCTGGTGGGAACGCAGGGATCAAGGCGCATCCGACTTGCTCCGGCTGGTGTTCGACATGGTGGCGCTGCTGGTGTGCGCGTTGAGTCCTCCAGATCGCGCGGGATGGGTGGTGAGCCTTTTCTATGTGTTCGTGCTCGCCAGTACCGCGCTCCTCCATCACGTGCGCGAAACGTGCATGGTGGTCGGAATCATGTTGCTGCTTGCACTTGCGACGTACCGCGACCAAGCCATCCCGATCGGCCCGCTGCTGGTGCCGACCGGCGCACTGGCGATCATCATGGCGATTCAGCGCAAGTCGCTTGAGGAGCGCATGCAGAGTGCGTCGAAGCAGAGCGTCTACTATCGTTCCGAGGCTGAGAACGCCCGCGAGTTGGAGCGTCAGCGCATCGCGGCGGACTTCCACGATGGCCCTCTGCAAAGCTTCATCAGTTTCCAAATGCGGCTGGAAGTGATTAAGAAGCTGCTAAAGCGGGATCAGGAAGCAGCCGTTGGCGATATCGTCCAATTGCAGGATATCTGCCGGAAGCAGATCACGGATATGCGGGCGTTCGTGCGCAACATGCGCATGTCCGCCGATGGCGCGACGCCGGCTACGAGCATCCGCCAGATCGCGGAGGATTTCCAGAAGACAAGTGGGTTGTCACTCACCTACAACGTCGGCGAGGCCTTCAGTGGTCTGGAGCCCGAAGTATCGCATGAAGTGATGCAGATCGTGCGCGAGGCCCTGCACAATGCGCAGAAGCACTCGAAGGCCGCGAAGATCGTGTTGCTTGCGGAGAAGAACGACGGCAATTTGCAGATCCTCATTGAAGACGATGGTGCGGGTTTTCCGTTCGGCGGCATTTACACGCTGGAGGATCTCGAGTTGATGCGCATGGGGCCGGAGAGCATCAAGCGGCGGATCCGCACGTTGAGCGGCGAGCTGACTTTGGAGTCGACGCCGGGCCGCGGAGCGAAGCTGCGAGTTCGCGTGCCGATATGAGTCTTTCCACGCGCGCCGCGATCAGTGTGTTGTTGATGCTGACCGGATGCGGGCGATATGCGGACTTCGCGCTTCCGTCCGCTGGGAACGCTCCAGAGCATGGTGTCTATGTTTGGGAGCCGCGCCCTGTTCCCGTGATTGGCAGGGGGCCGGACAGCGTGGATCAGTCCGACGCGTTGAATCCGTCCGTGGTCCGGCATGAAGGCGCATACTTCAATTTCTATTCAGGCTTCGACGGCAAGATGTGGCACACCGTGCTGGCCACATCGACCGATGGCGTGCAATGGTCCAAGCGAGGCAGACTGCTGTCGCCCGAAGGCTGGGAAGGCGACTACATCGCAGCGAACGGATCGGCACTGCGTGTGGGTGGCGAGTTTCTCTATTGGTATCAGGCGGGCAAGACGCCGCGGATTGCTCTGGCGCGATCCGCCGATGGTGTGACGTGGCGCAGACATGGAAGCGCGGTGCTCGAAGTGGGGCCACGCGGGAGTTGGGATGAACGCGGTGTTGCGGATCCCTACGTGATCGACCTCAACGGCGTGTTGTACATGTTCTATCTTGGACAGGACAGGGCGATGCGCCAGCGTCTGGGCGTCGCGCGGTCGCCGGATGGAGTCACGTGGACGAAACTGCGCGCGAGTCCGATTCTCGAACTTGGAGAGTATGGGGAGTTCGATGAGAATGGGCTCGGCGAACCGGCGGTTTGGCAGGCACACGGCTCGTATTGGATGCTGTATACGGGACGCGACCGAAGTGAGAACCGGCGCATGGGATTCGCGCGGTCGAGCGATGGTGTGCGATGGGAGAAGCTCAAATCGCCCGTGATTGAGGGCGATGGGGAGTGGAACGCGCGAGTGGTTTGCGATGCGACCGTGGAAGTGGCGGGCGAAGATGTGCGCGTCTGGTTCGGCGGCGGTGATCGCGCGAGTCCCGATGAGCGATTGAACGGGCAGATCGGCTACGCGATGCTGCGGTGGCGGAGGCAATAGCGCTCGGGAGGCGCAGATCGTGAAGATCGGGATTACATGCTATCCGACGTATGGAGGGAGCGGCATTGTCGCCACGGAGCTTGGTTTGGAACTTGCTTCGCGCGGACACGAGATCCATTTCATCACCTATGCCAATCCGATCCGGCTTGGCTCCGGCCTGGAACGCATTCGCTATCACGAAGTAGAGGTGACGAACTATCCGCTGTTTCAGTATCCGCCGTACTGCCTCGCGCTGGCATCGAGAATGGCGGAGGTGGCGGAGCGCTACGATCTCGATCTGCTGCACGTTCACTACGCGATTCCGCACTCGATTTCCGCGATGCTTGCCAAGCAGATGCTGGCCAGCAAGAGACGGCTTCCCTTTGTGACGACGTTGCATGGGACCGATATCACACTGGTTGGCGCGGAAGCATCGTTTCTCGGGATCACGCGGTTCTCGATTGAAGAGAGCGATGGCGTGACATCGATCAGCGAGTATCTGGCAAGGCGCACCTCGGAGTTCTTCAGTGTGAAGAAGCCGATTCGCGTGATTCGCAATTTTGTGAACTGTGCGCTCTACCAGCCGGGGCAGAAAGCGAGCGGCGAGAAGGTGTTGCTGCATGTTTCCAACTTCCGGCCCGTGAAGCGCGTGCTGGACTGTGTCCGTATTCTTGCCGAGGTGCGTAAGCACGTACCCGCACAATTGTGGATGGCGGGCGATGGTCCGGATCGCGGCTCCGCCGAACGTCTTGCGTACGAACTGGGTATCGCGAATCACGTGTTGTTTCTGGGTAAGCAGGATCATGTGGAGCGACTGTTCCCGCAAGCACATGTTCTGTTGATGCCGAGCGAGCATGAAGCCTTCGGGCTTGCGGCGCTTGAGGGCATGGCATGCGGAGTGGTTCCAGTGGCGACCGACTGTGGTGGGGTTCCGGAGTTGATCACACAGGGAGCGGATGGGTTTCGCGAAGCAGTTGGCGATGTGGAATCGCAAGCGTCGCGAGTGGTGGAATTGCTGACGGACGAATCGCGATACGAGCAGATGGCATTGGCCGCAAGGCATACCGCGGAGTCACGCTTCGACACGACGCGAGTGATTCCGGAGTATGAAGCATACTACAAGGAAGTGCTTGGGGCCGCGTAAGACGCGCGGCAACGAGTCGCCCAAAGATAGCTCGTTCACAAACCTGTGCGGCCGCGCAGGGCGACGATCGTAACCCAGATGCAGCGCGGCTTTGAACTACATCGACATCCGGACGGGCGGTTTCGGGGTCCGTACTTCGCGGGTGGGCAGCGAATGGCGGATTATGGCCTGTTCCCGCTGGCGGGCATAGCGATCGAGCACGGAGGAAACGAACTGGAGAATCGCGGCAATCGCGATCCATACCTGCCAGTGCGAGAAGATGCCCTCGGTGATTGCGAATTTTCCGGTGAGGCCGATGTCGGAGCCGATGCGCCAAGCAGCGATTGCAGAGGCCACCACAGCGGCGGGCGTCAGGAGCGCAGCAATGGCTCCGGCCATGTGACGGTTCTTGCCGTCGCGACGTTGGAAGAGGGGCCCCTGCCCTAATCGGATGCGGACGCGCATCTGGCTCCCAGTCTAGCAGCTAATTGCGGTAGAGTGTGGGTTTGGCAATTCGCCGCAATACCTGCCTGCTCGCATGATGAGCGTGAGGCAAATTCTCTGTTGAGCGGCTCCAGGAGGTCATTCAGTTCATGCGCAAAGTCAGAACCGCAATCATCGGTACGGGATTCATGGGAAAGGTCCACGCGGAAGGCATCCGGCGCGTACCAAACGTCGAGTTGGCGGCTGTGGCAGGCATTGACGATGCGAGTGCCAAGGCATTTGCCGATTCGATTGGAGTGGACCAATCGACGGGCGATTTTCGAACGGTTCTTGCCGACAAGTCGATTGATGCGGTGCATGTGTTGACGCCGAATGCGTTGCATTGCCCGATGTCAATTGCCGCGCTCGAAGCCGGCAAGGCCGTGCTTTGCGAGAAGCCGATGGCGACGACGCCGGAAGAATCGCAGAGGATGCTGGAAGTGGCGGAGAAGACGGGCCTGCCGAATTGCATCGAGCACAATCTTCGCTACTATCCGGTGGTGCAGCATGTGCGGCAGATGATCGCCGCGGGCGAACTTGGCGATGTGTTGATCGTGCAGGGCACGTACTCGCAGGATTGGCTGCTCTACGATACGGACTACAACTGGCGCGTGGAGCAGGCCTCAAACGGAAAGCTGCGCGCGGTGGGTGATATCGGCTCGCACTGGATGGACATGATTCAGCACGTGACGGGCATGAAGATTACGGGCCTTTGCGCGGAATTAGCGACGTTCCACAAGACACGCAAGCGGCCGAAGTTTTCCGTGGAGACCTTCACGGGAAAGACGCTGCAGCCGGAAGATTACGACAACATCGACATCACTACGGAAGACTTCGGCGCCGTGCTGGTGCGGCTTGGCGATCGTGCCCGGGGCGCGTACACGGTGAGCCAGATGTCGGCGGGCAACAAGAATCGCTTTGAATTTGAAGTCTATGGAACGAAGTCCGGAGTGCGTTGGAATCAAGAGCGGCCCGATGAGTTGTGGATCGGCCAGCGCAATTCGCCGAATCAGATTATTGTGAAGGACCCTTCGTTGCTGCGTGGTCCCGCTGCTGGTTTTGCGGATCTGCCTGGTGGTCACAGCGAAGGCTACGACGATGCGCACAAGCAAGTGTTCAAGCGCTTCTACGCGAAGGTGGCGGATCGGTCGGCTCCGGTGGACTATCCGACGTTTGCCGACGGGCATTGGGGCATGCACCTGTTGAACAAGGTGGTGGAGAGCGCGGAGAGGCGGGGTTGGGTGGACTGCTAACAACCCGCTGAGTGTTTCTGTAAGTTGCGCCAGCCAGCGAGCCGGATACTCTCGCTGGCTGGCGCGTTGCGTTTCGGACCCTTGCGAGATGCCGAACACGGGGCTCGCCTTGCGTCGAGAAGAGTCTCGACGCGGCACGCTGAAGCGTGCGCCACGTGCGAGGGCGACATCGAGAGGTGGTAAGCTGGACGCAAATCAGCTTGGCCATGTGGATTCTCACTCTTCTTTTTCTTGTGGCGGGAGCGCAGGCAGCCGAGGACTTGGAGCAGCTTGCCACACAATCGCTGCGCAAGAACTGCCTCGGGTGTCACAGCAAGTCGACCGCAATGGGTGGGCTTGTGCTGGAGTCTCGCGAGCTTGCGTTGAAGGGCGGTAAGACCGGGCCCGCTCTGAAGCCGGGTGACGCGGCGGTAAGTCTGCTGGTGGATCTTGTGCGCAAGGGCAAGATGCCGGCGGGGAATCCGTTGCCGCGGGCGGAACGTGAGTTGTTCGCGAAGTGGGTTGCTGCCGGGGCGCCGTGGAGTTCGCGCATCGAAGTTGCGGAGCGCAAGCGTGCGGGCCGCGACTGGTGGTCGCTGCAGCCGCTGAAGACGGTGCGAGGAAGCATCGACGAACTGCTCCAAGTTGAGATGCGGAAGAAGGGGCTGGTGGCGTCACAGCCAGCAGACAAGCGCACCCTGATCCGGCGAGCAACGTTTGACCTGACAGGATTGCCTCCGGCTCCGGAGGAAGTGGATGCCTTTGTCAACGATCCGCGCGCCGATGCGTATGAGCGTCTGGTAGACAGGCTGCTCGCTTCGCCTGCTTATGGAGAGCGGTGGGGACGGCACTGGATGGACGTGATCCGCTTCGGCGAAAGTCATGGCTACGAGCAGAATCATCTGCGGGCGAATGCGTGGCCCTTCCGTGACTACATCATCCGATCGTTCAACGAAGACAAGCCGTTTGACCGGATGGTGATGGAGCATCTTGCGGGCGATCAGATTGCGCCCGGTGATCCGGCGGTGGAAGTCGGGACGGCGTTTCTGGTAGCAGGGCCGCACGATACGGTTGGCAATCAGGCGGAAGCGGCGAAACGGCAGCAGCGGGCGGACGATCTCGACGATATGGTGAATGCGACCGCGTCGGCGTTTCTCGGGCTTACGGTGAATTGCGCGAAGTGCCATGACCACAAGTTCGATCCGATTTTGCAGGCCGATTATTACCGCATGGCCGCGGCATTCGCGGGAGTGAATCACGCCGAGCGCGCGCTGGCGACACCCGAAGAACGGAGGCGTCGCGAGGAGTACGTGAAGCCGATTGAGGCGGAGTTGTCGAAAGTCCAATCGGCACTGAACAAGATGCGAGAGGCCGTCAAGCCGAGAGTGGAAGCGCAACGCGAAGCCATCCTTGCGCGGTATCGTCCTCCGGTGAGTCCGCGCTTGACGGAAGAGAAGTTCGAGGCCGTGCCGGCACGTTATGTGCGGTTGCGCATTCGTGCAGTGACGAACAACGGACCGGCGGCGCTGGACGAGATGGAAGTGTTCAGCAATGGGCACAATGTCGCGGTGGGTGCGAAAGTGGAGGCGAGCTCGACGCGCAAGGCTGATGATGATGCGACTGCGTACTCCGAGCAGCACCTCAGCGATGGGAAGTTCGACAAGCGCTGGTTCGCGGCGAACAACAGGCCGGTAGATGTCACGCTGGACCTGGGACGCGTGCATGTTGTGGATCGAGCGGCATGGTCGCGAGACCGGATGGGTGGGTTTCAAGAGCGCTTTGAAGGAGCGATGCCTTCGGACTATGCCGTTGAAGTTTCGGCGGACGGCGTTGCGTGGAAGCAGGTGGCGACGTCGGCGGGCCGGTTGCCCGCACCGGCGGCTGAACGCGAGCAGTTGTTGCGAATGGCGGTGTGGAATGAAGCCGAGCGCGCCGAATGGCAGAGATTGCAGGCGTTAGAGCGCGAGTTGCAGAAGCGATTGGCGGGTGCGCCAAAGTTGAACATGGTGTTCGCGGGCAAGTTCGATGCACCGACGGATGTCTATCTGCTGAAGCGGGGCAACGTGATGGATCGTGGCGAACGGATTGAGCCTGCGCCGCTGAGCGCGCTGCCACACGCGTTCGACATCGATCCGATGTCATCGGAAGGAACGCGGCGATTGGCGCTTGCGAAGTGGATTGTGGACAAGCGCAACCCGCTGACTCCGCGAGTACTGGCGAACCGCATCTGGCACTATCATTTCGGACGGGGAATCGCCGGGACGCCAAGCGATTTCGGATTCAATGGGGAGCGGCCCACGCATCCGGAACTGCTCGACTATCTGGCGCAACGGTTGCACGAGTTGAACTGGCGGATGAAGCCGCTGCATCGGGAGATCATGCTGTCGGCGGCGTACCGGCAGTCGCCGGCTCACCATGAAGAGAACGCGCGAATCGACAGCGAGGCGCGGTATCTGTGGCGCTTCCCGCCGCAGCGTCTGCAGGCTGAGTCTATCCGCGATTCAATTCTTGCGGTATCGGGCAAGTTGGACCGGCGGATGGGTGGGCCAGGGTATCATCTTTACCGCTATACGGTGGACAACGTGGCAACCTACTATCCGCTGGAGAAGTTCGGCGAGGATACGTATCGAAGAGCGGTGTATCAGACGGCGGCGCGGTCCGTGCGCAGTGAGATGCTGGGCCAATATGATTGTCCGGATTCGTCGCTACCGGAGCCGAAGCGGATTGTGACCACGTCGCCGCTGCAGGCGCTGAGTCTGTTGAACAATTCATTTGTTCTCGATCAAGCGGCGTTTTTCGCGCAGCGGCTGGAACGGGAGGCGAGTGGGACGAAGGCACGGGTGGAGTTGGCCTTCCGGCTCGCATTCGGAAGGATGCCCGAGGCGGCGGAAGCGGCAGCGGCGGAAGCGCTGATTGCGAAGCATGGCCTGAAGGCTTTCTGCCGGGCGCTGTTCAATGCGAATGAGTTCATCTACGTGATGTGAGGCGGCATGGATCGTAGAACATTTCTGTCTGATTTTGTTTTAGCGCTTCCGGCGATTGCGGCCGAACGCCTGATGGCTGCGAGTGCCAAGACGCACCATCCGCCGAAAGCGAAGCGGGTGCTGCAGATCTTCTGCCCTGGCGGCGCCTCGCATCTGGACTTGTGGGATTACAAGCCGGAACTCGAAAAGCGCAGCGGGCAGCCGATGCCGGGTGCGGAGAAGGAGGTCAGCTTTCAGGGTGCGAACGGCAACCTGATGCGCAGCCCCTTCGAGTTCGCCGCGTGCGGTCAATCGGGTAAGCGGATCACGAAGATGCTGCCTCAGCTCGGTGAGCTAGTGGACGAGATGGCGTTCCTACATGCCATGACCTCGCGCAGCAATACGCATGGTCCCGCGTGCGTGATGATGAACACCGGTTATGTCTTCGAGGGCTTCCCGAGTGCGGGTGCATGGGCGAGTTACGCGTTGGGATCCGAGAACGAGAATCTTCCGGCCTATGTGGCGATTCCGGATGTGCGCGGGATTCCACCGTCCGGGCCGGCGAATTGGACCGCGGGATTCCTGCCGGCGCAGCATCAGGGCATCGCGTTCAACGCAGCGGAGGCGATTCAGAATCTGAAGAGGCCGGAGACCGTGGGTGAGGCCGAGGAGCAGGCGACGCGCGAGTTCCTTGGCGTGCTGAACCGGAATCACATTCAGCGGCATGCTGGTAATTCGGATTTGAGCGCGCGCGTGGCGGCGTACGAACTTGCTGCTCGCATGCAGCTTTCGGCGCCGGAGGTTTCGGATCTGAGCCGTGAAAGCGCGGCGACGCACAGGTTGTATGGCACTGACGACGCGAATCCGCTGATTGCCTCGTATGCACGCAATTGCCTGCTGGCGCGGCGGCTGCTGGAGCGCAACGTTCGCTATGTGCATCTGTTTTGCGCCTCGCGCGCGTCGGGCGTGGACGGCTTGTTGAATTGGGACGCGCACAAGACTTTGCAGGCGGACTATGAACGTCACTGCCCGATCCTCGATAAGCCGACGGCGGGTCTGATCAAGGACATGAAGTCGCGAGGTTTGTTGAAGGACACTCTGGTGGTGTGGACCACGGAGTTTGGGCGCATGCCAACGCACCAGGAAGGCACGTTGGGCCGCGATCACAACCCTGACGCGTTCACGGTGTGGATGTTGGGAGCGGGTGTGAAGGGCGGAGCGAGCTATGGCGCCACCGATGATTTCGGGCGGCGCGCCGTGGAGAATGTAACGTCAATTCACGAATTCTGGGCGACGGTTCTGCATCTGATGGGCCTGGATCATGAGAAGCTGAGTTTCTATCACAACGGTCTCCAACGCAGGCTTACCGACGTGCATGGGCATGTGATTCGAGAGGTTCTTGCATAGCGTGGCGAACGAAGTCACACAACTATTGATGGATTGGAAGGGCGGCAACCAAGCCGCGCTCGAGTTGCTGACGCCGATCGTGTACAACGAACTGCGCCGGCTGGCAGACATCTATCTGCGGGATGAGCGGAACGCGAGGACGCTGCAGCCAACGGCGCTGGTGAACGAAGCTTATCTGCGGTTGGTGGCATCGGACTTGCCGGACTGGCACAGCCGCGCACACTTTTTCGCGATCGCGGCGCACCGGATGCGGCAGGTGCTGGTGGAGCATGCGCGACGTCACAATACGGCCAAGCGCGGCAAGGATGTGCCGAAGGTGGCGTTGAACGAATCCATCGATTTCGCGCCGCAGCACAGCGCCGTGATTCTCGAGTTGAACGACGCGCTGGATGCGCTGGCCAAGTTCGATGAGCGAAAGAGCAAGATCATCGAGCTGCGATTTTTCGCGGGGATGAGCGTGGAAGAGACAGCACAGGCACTTGGCATCTCGACGGCGACGGTGAGCCGGGAGCAGCGCTTCGCCGAGGCGTGGCTTGCGAATGAGATGAGTTCCCGGGAGTCGTGATAGATTCACGTGTGATGCACGTGAATCGACGCCAATTCCTTGCGAGCGCGGGTGCGGCCGCGCTGCCACTTCACGCGGCGGATCCGCCGCCCAATATCGTGTACATTCTCGCGGATGATTTGGGTGCCGGCGATCTTGGCTGCTACAACTCCGAATCAAAGATCCCGACTCCGAACATGGATCGTGTCGCCCGCGAGGGGATGCGATTCACGGACATGCATTCGCCGTCGTCGGTATGCACGCCAACGCGCTACGGCATTCTAACGGGACGATACTGCTGGCGCACGAAGTTGAAGCAAGGCGTGTTGGATGGTGAGTCGCCATACCTGCTTGAGCCGGGCCGGGTGACTGTCGCGTCCATGCTGAAGCAACGGGGATATCGGACGGCGGCCATCGGGAAGTGGCACCTCGGGTTGGGCAATGATCCGAAGACGGACTATGCGAAGGTGCTGCGCCCGGGGCCATTGGAGGCTGGCTTCGATTCTTTCTTTGGGATTCCCGCGTCGCTGGACATGCCGCCCTACCTGTATGTGGAGAATGATCGCGCGGTGGAGTTGCCGACATCGAAGATCGGCGATATCCGCGAGCAGCGGGGCATCTTCTGGCGAGGCGGAGGGATTGCACCAGGCTTCCGCCACATTGATGTGTTGCCCAAGCTGACGGAGCGTGCCGTGAAGTTCGTGGATGGGCAGAAGGGCAGCAAGTCACCGTTCTTCTTGTATCTGCCATTGACGGGACCGCATACGCCGTGGTTGCCGACGGACGCTTTCAAGGGAAAGGCAAAAGCCGGCCCCTATGGAGACTTCGTCGTGCAAACGGACGATACCGTGGGTCAGGTGATGGCTGCGGTGAAGCGGGCGGGTGTGGAACGGAATACTCTGTTCATTGTGACAAGCGACAACGGGGCGCACTGGACGCCGGATGAGATCGCGATGCACAACCATCGTGCGAATGGGCGGGTGCGAGGGCAGAAGGCCGATATCTACGACGGCGGGCACCGGATTCCGTTTCTTGCGAAATGGCCAGGGAAGATCAAGGCTGGAAGTGCGAGCGATCAACTGGGATGCTTGACGGATCTGATGGCTACGTCGGCTGAGATCACGGGAGCAACGCTGTCGCGGGATGCGGGCGAGGATAGCTATAGTTTGGCTCCGGCGTTGTTGGGCTCGAAGCCAAAGACCGCGGTGCGCGATGTGGTGGTGCATCATTCGGTGCAAGGGTTGTTCGGAGTGCGGCAAGGCCCATGGAAGCTTGCGTTGGGACGGGGTTCATGGGGATTCAGCGAGCCCAGGAAGATCACTGCGAAGGCCGGGGAGCCGGAAGGCGAACTGTACAACTTGAGTGTGGATCCGCTGGAGACGAACAATCTGTATCAGAAGGAGCCGCAGGTGGTGCAGAGACTGACGGCGCTGTTGGACCAGTACAGGCGAGAGGGCCGGTCCCGCGCTTGATTTGAAGGCCTACACTAGGAGACATGCTTCGGTGTCTCTTTTTCTGGATGATGGTTTCCATGCCTCTGCTTGCGCAGAACGCGGTTGTTTCGGGCCGCGTTGTCGACGCGACGGAGGCGACTGTTCCCAACGCTTCGATTGAGCTGCGAAACCGATCGACGGGGATCGCGGTGACGACGCAGTCGAATTCACAAGGATTGTATGTGCTGCCGCCGGTGCAGCCCGGTGTTTATGATCTGACGGCGAAATCGCCGGGCTTTGCTGACGTGCGTATGGATGCGATCACGCTGGAGGTGGGGCAGGCGCGCACGATTCCGATTCAACTCCAGCCAAGCGCGGTGCAGCAGAGCATTACGGTTGCTGATGTTGCGCCTTCGCTTACGGTGAGCCGGCCGGATCGCGGAACGTTTATCGAAAACAAGTTCGTGGCGAGTATTCCGCTCAATGCGCGCAATCCGCTTTTTCTGTTGACACTGGCGCCTGGGGTGACCACGGGACGTCTGGCCGGCAACAATGCCGCGTCGCAATCAACGACGAACAACTTCCGCATCAACGGGGGCCGCGGCGGCACGAATGACATTCTGATCGACGGCGCCGCGAACACGGGCACCTACAACAACCAGGTGTCGAGCATTCCGCAAGTGGACTCCGTGCAAGAGTTTCGTGTGAATACGAGTCCCTATGCGGCGGAGTTTGGAAGAACGGGCGGCGGAGTGATCAGCTTTGCGATCAAGTCCGGCACGAATGAACTGCATGGGACGGCGCATGAGTTTCTTCGGAACGCGGTGCTGGACGCAAATGGCTTCAATGCGAACCGGGCCGGGCAGAAGAGGCCGAGCTTCAAGCGGAATCAATTCGGCTTTACGGTGGGCGGTCCCGTGCTGTTGCCGAAGTTGTACAACGGGAAGAATCGCACGTTCTTCTTCGCGGCCTATGAAGGGTTTCGGGAACGGAGCCTGAATGCCTATACGGGCAGTGTTCCATCGGAGCCGGAACGCCGCGGCGATTTCTCGCAGTCCTTTGATCCGGGAGGAACACTGATTCGCGTGTTCGATCCGCGCACGACGCGGCTGGATCCAGACCGGCCCGCGGGTACCACACGCTACATCCGCGATCCGTTTCCAGGGAATGCGATCCCAGCGAATCTGCAGAGCGTGTTTGCGAGAGCGATTCTGCCTTACTATCCACTGCCGAATCAGCCGGGCAATGGGAGGTCGAACGTGAACAACTTTTTCGTGGCCGCGGCGAATTCACTGGATGCAGACCGTTGGGACGCGCGCATCGATCACCAGGTGAGCCAGCGGCACATGGTGTTCTTCCGCTACAACTGGTTTCGCAATTGGAATCTGCAGCCGCTGGTGTTTGGGAACTTCGCTTCGCCAGCAGAGTCGCCGAACCGGATTCCAGGGATCAACATGATCGGCAGCCACACGTGGACGGTGAGTGCGGGCACGATTGTGGAGCACCACTTCTCGATGGCGGAGAGCGGCACAAACCGGATCCCGCTGAGTCTTGGTTTTGATCAGTCGCAACTGGGCTTGCCGAAGTCGGTGATTGACGGGCAGCGAGTGCAGTATTTCCCGCGCGTGAGTCTTGGCGGTCGTGTGACGGCACTTGGAGGAACGGGAACCGGTTTCAACGCTGTGAAGTCACGAACGTGGCAGTACCGTGCATCGGTGACAATGCTGCGCGGGAGGCACACGTATAAGGCGGGTTTCGATTGGAGGCGGTTTCCGGTGAGCATTGATCAGAACTCACCGCTGTCGTTCTCCGCGGGTGGAGGATTCACAGGAGGGCCGAACCCGCAGGCTGCGGCCGGCGCGTCAGGACATGGGCTGGCCGATCTGTTCTTGAACGCAGGGAGTGTCAGCTACACGGTGCGTCCGCTGGAGGAGCACGTTCATCCTTACCATTCGGCGTTCTTTCAGGACGAGATCAAGGTGAATCGCAAGCTAACGCTGACGCTCGGGATACGGTACAACCTGGAGTTGCCGAGAACGGAGGCCGGCGACCGCTACGTGTTCGTGGACATGGAAAGCAAGTCGCCGTTGAGCGTTTCGGCGTTTCCAGACTTGCGCGGAGGGATCGGATTCGTGGGCGTAGGCGGGCTTGGGAGACGGACACAGCGAGCGGATACAAACAACTGGGATCCGAGGATTGGGTTGGCATACCAGGTGGACGAGCGTACCGTGATTCGCAGTGGCTTTGGCATCTTCCATCATCCGCTGGTGCCGAATACGGACTTGTCGCTGGGTTTCAGCCAGACGACGAACTCGCTGGCGGCGGCTCCTGATGGAGTGACGCCGCTGTTCAACATGCTGGATCCGTTTCCGCAGGGCATTCAGCAACCGACGGGGAACCGGCTTGGGTTGGCGACGCTGGTAGGGCAGGGAATCAATGGGCCGGTGAGGCAGCAGAGGCTTCCGTATCAGAGCCAATGGTCCTTCGATGTGCAGCGTCAGTTGCCCTGGCAGTGGGTGGTGGATATCGGGTACGCGGGCAATGCAGCAGTCGCGCTGCCCACGCCGTCTGTGCAGTTCAATCAAATCCCGGACTCGGCGCTTGCACTGGGGACGCAGTTGAATCAGACGGTGGCGAATCCGTTCTTCGGAGTGATCACGGATCCGACGTCGACACTGAGCCGTTCGACGATTCAACGCGGACAACTGTTGCGGCCGTTTCCACAGTTCACGAGCTTGGCGGGGAGTCAGGTGCCTTCGGGGCATAGCACCTATCATGCGATGCAGTTGAGGGTGGAACGGCGATTCTCCAGCGGGTTGGCGATTCTCTTCGCGTACACGAAGAGCAAGCTGATCGACAATGTTGGGGACTTCGGCGGGTTCCTTGGGCCAGGCGGATTCACGAACAACAACTGCTTTTCGTGTGACCGGTCGCTGTCGCTGCAGGATGTGCCGGATGTACTGCGGTTGAGCTATCGTTACGATCTGCCGTTGGGGCGTGGACGCCGGTATCTGCGAGGTGGTGTCGCGTCGCACGTGATCGGCGGATGGTCGGTGGCAGGATTTGTGACCGCGGACAACGGTACGCCGATCTCGGTGTCCGGTCCCAATGATTCGAACTCGTTCGGCGGTGGTCAGCGGCCCGATGCGACGGGGCAGAAGGCGCGGATCGACAGCCGCAGCTACGTGGATGGAGCGGTGTACTTCAATGCGGCAGCGTTTTCGCGAGCGCCCCAGTTTACGTTTGGGACTGCGAGCAGGACGGTGCCCGATGCGCGTGTTCCCGGCATGGTGAATTGGGATCTGCTTGTCGAGAAGCGCTTCCAGATGACCGAACGTTTCGGGTTGGACTTCCGGTCAGAGTTCTACAATCTGCCGAATCAGGTGATCTTCGCCGGTCCGAACACCACGATCACGTCTGGTGATTTTGGGCGGATCCGTCTGAATCAAGTGAACACGCCGAGGCAGATTCAGTTTGGTTTGCGACTTTCATTCTGAGCGCTGACGGCGAGGCATCCGCGTTGCCGCTGTGAGTCGGCCGGATTGAGAAAGTTGTTGTGTCTTGAACTCCGGAGCGTGGCGAGCCCAGGTTTCAAGACATGGCCCACGCCGGCGAGATGCCGGGACTTCCGGCAAATGCCGGACAGGTCAAGCAAAGAGATCGATGCAGTAGCGATCGGGACGCATGGTCAAAAACTCGATCATGGCGCGGACGAAGGAGTATCTGGGGACGAGCGGCCGGGGGGAGATGCCGGATTGCTGCCGGCGCGAGAAGGGCGGAGTCAGACCCCTATCTGACGAGGTCGCCGGGAGCGAGCACTGGGAGTAACCACAGCGCGCACTGCCGGGATTGTGCGCAGGCATGTAAGGGCGGCGGCGCGGTGGCTTGCAAGAACTTTTCGATCGCAGGTCCCTACACGAAGTGGCTTGCGCTGGGAGCCGACGCGGTACATCACGACGGCAATGAGCAGCGCGGGTGTGGACTCGTGGGTGACGCCGATGGAAGGGTTGGGAGATCCCACTTTATTTTGTCTCGCGGTTTGTGGGGCCATACGCCGTCTGCCGACTCTGCGTCGGGGTGCGAATCGTCCACCCTGTTCCGGCAGTAACAGAGGCCTCCGCTACGGCCCGAGTGCGTGAGGCAGCCCTGCGTCCGCAGGCAAATTGAATTCGCCAATCAGGCGAATCACAAATTTTATTTTTTCAAGATCTGGTTGTTTTTCAATAAGTTGCCGGGTGCCTTTGCGCGGTAGCTACTTGCGCGCCTGCTAAGTTGAAGACAGCGAGCCACCTGACTGGGGCTCGCAGGATGGGGCGGCACAAAATGCACAAGAAGACGGTGGGCACAACAGGAAAACGAAAGCCGACGGCGAGGAAGGCGAAAGCGGCGTCGCGCCGGGATATGCCATCCCCACACGAGGTTGTGGAAACACTGCTGAAGCGATTCTCGGAGAAACTCGAGCAGGGCGGCGATGTAACACTGACGGTGAATGATTTTGTTCGCCTCCTGCAATTGCACAAAGATTTTGTGCAGCATGAGCCGCGGGAAATAGAAGTCCGATGGGTGGAGAGTCTTGATTGTCCAAACTCCGAAGAGACATAAGTTATCGGGCACTGCCCTCACAGCGAGCATTTCACCGCCTGCGGGCGCGATTCAAGGGGTTTTCGGGTCCAATCGGCAGCGGAAAGAGTCAGGCATTATGCCACGAGGCGCTCCGTCTTGCCTATCTGAATCCCGGACTGACCGGGCTGATCGGTGCGCCAACGTACCCGATGCTGCGCGACTCAACAATGATCAGTTTCCTGCAGGCACTTTCGGATCACGCTGTACCGTATGAATTAAACAGAAGCGAGAACACGATTGTTCTCACAGATACTCAGTCGAAGATCCTGTTTCGGGCAATCGAAGACTTCGAGAGGCTTCGGGGAACCAATCTGGCATGGTTCGGTGTGGACGAGCTAACTTACAGTCCGGAAGAGGCGTGGCTTCGCCTGGAGGGCAGGCTGAGGGATCCGCAGGCAAAGGCGCTGTGCGGATTCGCGGTATGGACTCCGAAGGGTTTTGATTGGGTATACCGGCGGTTCATCGCCGGTGGGAATGAAGGGTACACGGCCGTTGTCGCGCAGCCGAGGGAAAACCGGTTCCTTCTGGAGGCCGTTCCGGACTTCTACGACCGGTTGAAGGCGAGTTACGATGAGCGGTTTTACCGGCAAGAGGTGCTTGGAGAGTATCTCAACGTGCAGCAGGGACAAGTGTACCAGGCGTTTGAACGGAAGAAGCATGTTGTTGATGCGCAGATCGACAAGGGGATGCCTCTGTTGTGGGCTCTCGATTTCAACGTTGATCCGCAGTGTTCTCTAATTGCGCAGAAGTTTGGGAACACGGTGATCATTCTGGACGAGATTGTTCTCCGGAGGGCGTCGACGAGAGATGTCTGTAAGGAGATGCAACGGAGGTATCTGCCACACGAGGCGGGCGTAACGGTTTACGGGGATAGTAGTGGTTCACATATGCAGACAGCGGGGACCACGGATTACCAGATCATCCGGGACCATCTGGCGCAGGTGTTTCAGCCGCGGTTGCAGTTTCTTCACGGCGCGAGTAATCCTCCGGTAAGGGATCGGGTGAACAGTGTGAACACCGCGCTGTGCTCGGCGAGCGGAGAGGTCCGCCTGTATGTGACGCCCCGATGCAAGGAACTAATCGCCGACCTGGAGCAAGTGGTCTACAGGGAGTCGACTGGCGTGATCGATAAGGTATCCGATCCCATGCGCACGCACCTAAGTGACGCGCTGGGGTATTTACTATGGCAGGAATTGAGAGAGCGGCCAACGATTGGAGAAAGGGCGAATCGCCTGTTTTGAGACTATGAGCACGAATTTCGACATCACAAGGGAGCATCCCGACTACACGGCGACCCGGTCCCAGGCGAGGATGTACCGAGATCTCTACATTGGTGGCGAGGAGATCAAGAAGAGCGCGAGTTCTTACTTGCGGAGCCGGCAGAAGGAGCCCCCCGACGTCTACCAGGAGCGCCTGTCGCGGGTGTTCTACGAGAACTATATCGGTTCGATTGTGGACTGGTATGCGGCGACGCTGTTCCGGCGCGAGCCAGTGTTAACGTACGAGGGCGAGAATCAAAGTGGACGCAAATTCTTTGCGGAATTTGCGGAGGACTGCGACTTGAAAGGCGCGACACTAAGCGCGATGTTACGGAAGCAGTTCGTTTCGGCGCTGGTACACGGCCGGAGTTACCTTCTGGTGGACTTTCCAAAGAGGTCAGGGAAACTTCTTACGCGCGCCGAGGAGGAGAATCTCGGGGTGTCGAGAGCGTACCTCGCCGATTACAGCGCAGATGAATTGATTAACTGGAGCACGGACTCGACAGGCATGTTCGAGTGGGTAGTGTTGCGCACGACACACGCGAGACCTCCGCAGAGCGCAAACGGGCCATGGGGACTTGAGACGAGATGGCGCTACTTCGACCGGGAGCGGTATCAGGTGTGGGCAGCGTCGACCCAGTCGGGGAGTAAGGAGCCGGCCAAGATCGACGAAGGGCTGCACGGCCTAGCGGATCAGGGCCAGGTACCACTCTTCGAAATGAAGGTTTCGGATGGCTTATGGCTGATGCATAAGGCCTGTCATTTGCAACTTGAGCACTTCAATAAGTCGAACGCGCTATCGTGGGCGCTGACGATGGGTCTTTTTGCGATGCCTGTGATTTATTCCGACCGGGACTGGAAGCAGATCGTAGGAGAGTCCTACTATATTCAACTGGGTCAGCAAGACCGGTTTGGCTGGACAGAGCCAGAGGGGAAGGTCTACCAGATCGCATCAGAGAACCTCACCAGACTGCAGGAAGAGATCTACCGTGTGTGCTACCTGCTGCACCAGGCGCGGGGGCTGCATAGTAGCGGATTCAGCCAGTCCGGGCTTAGTAAGCAACGTGACTTCGCGATTACTCAAGAGGTGCTCCGAGCGTACGGGGATCTGGTGAAGGATTATCTGAAGCGGATTCTGAAGGCGATCAATGCCGCGCGGCAGGACGGACTCATGGTGGACGTCGGGGGAATGGATGACTTCGACATTGGTGAGTTCTCCTCGGATCTGTCAGACGCGGAGAGGTTACTGGGCCT
Source organism: Bryobacterales bacterium (assembly GCA_016789785.1). The sequence continues at coordinate 17,669 of JAEUQE010000043.1, read as the reverse complement.
CGGAATGGAATCTCCAACGCTGCGAGCGACCATTTTCAAGAAACTCGCGGCGAAGTATTTGTGCGACGTGCGGCAAGACATAAAGGACCGCATCAACGAAGAGATCGACAGAGGAGCCGGTCTGGCCGGAAAGCCCGCACCAGACCTTGTGAGTTAGACGTAGTTCGGCTGCCCACTGTCGGGGTGGCAGGACGAAGAAGCCCAATCGTGACAGTCTGCCGGTGGTAGCCGCTGTTCGCAGCGGTCAGGACTGGTGTGTCTATGGGAGCAGGAGTGCTATGGAATCATCGAACCAGAACTCGAGAAGTGACCTGAAAGAAGTAATCAGGCAGGTCATTGGCGAGTTTGTGCAAAACGAAAACAGCCGAGTGGAACCGGCTTACAAAGCTGAACTGATCGAAGAGCGGCGCCGCCGGGAGCAGTTGGAGCGGCGTGTGAACGAACTCGCCGAGGAGAGTCAGCGGAACCGGTTGCTTGCTGATGAGGCCGAGCGTCAGTCGGCGATCCGAGCAGAGTTGCAGCGGCACGGCGTAGTGAAGCTTGACCTTGCTTTTCGAGCGGTCAAGGATGACGTGAAGCGCGGCGAGGACGGGCGACTAGTGGCGGCTGGCATAGAAGGGGAACTCGGGCTGCGCGAGTATATCTCGCGATTTGTCGGGGAGAATCCGGAGTTTCTTCCGGCGCGAATCAGTGGCGGCTCCGGTTCGCCGACTGCGGCACGGACGACACTTCCTCCTCCGGCGCCGTTCTCGGCCGAGTTGGACAAGATCCGGCCCGGAATGGACAAAGAAGACCTTGAGCGCTTCCGTCAAGAAGTGGCGAGGGTAGCACTGCAGACGTTATCGGGCCGGTAAGTGGACCGATGGAGAAATCAGTAACGAAACGACTAGGAGACGAGACAAATGCCGATTATTACGTCAGCCAATGTGGCTAACGCGATTGTAAAGCTGGTGGCTGTTGATGCGCTGCCGGCTCTGATGGGTAACCTTGTGTTGGGTAACCTTGTGAACCGTGACTTCGAGCCGACGCTGGCGTCGGCGGGAGACACCGTGAATGTGCCGATTCCACCGACGCTGACGGCGAACAACATTGCGGAGGGTGGATCGGTGGTGGCGCAGAGTCCCAACCTTGGGAATGCGCAGATTGTGTTGAATACGCATGCGGAAGCGACGTTCCAGATTCCCGATGTGACCAAGGTGCTTGCTGTTCCGGACCTGTTGCAGTTGTACATGCAGCCGGCGGTGGTGGCGCTGGCAGAAAAGATCGAGTCCGACATTCTCTCGATGTATTCGCAGTTCACGGCAAACACGCCGGTTGGCACTGGCGGTACGGCGTTGACGGAGGCCTCGGTGGATGCGGCCGAGACCGCGCTGTTCCAAGCGAAGGTGCCCTCTGCATCGCCGAAGTACCTTGTGGTCGATGGAAATGCTTACTCGGCATTGCGTCAGATTCCGCGGTTCAGTGAATTCCGCACCGCGGGTGAAGCGGGGCTGCGCGCACTGATTGACGGCAGCGTCGGCAAGATCAAGGACTTCTACGTGTTCCGGTCGCAGTTTGTGCCGAAGACCGGATCCTCTCCAGTGACGACCAACAATCTCGCTTTCACGAAGAATGCGATTGGGTTGGTTGTGCGGCGATTGCCTCAGCCGCTGCCGGGAACTGGCGCGATTGCTGAATATGCCGAATTGGGTAACTTCGGCATGCGGGTCATCATGAGCTACCAGCCGAATACCCTGGCGCAGCAATTCACCGTCGACGTACTTTACGGTTGCGCGGTGCTGCGCAACAGTCATGGTGTCCAGGTTCGCAGCTAACTAGTCGCGAATCCTCTTTGGAAGTCGAGCGAGGTGGCGGGATGACCGCCACCTCCCGCGCACAGGTGTCTTGGGATAGGAGAAGGGTATGACATTGGCACAGTTGAAGGAGTATTTCGTGAAGAAGCGGGATGCTCTCGAGAGAATCAGTCAGGAGTATCTGGTGGTTGTGAGCTTCAAGACCGCCGATGGTGGAAGAGAGGGTGTAAAGACGGAGGTCTCGCGGGAAAACGCTGCGCACCTTCTGGCAGAAGGCAGGGCAAGGCTTGCCGATGCCGCTGAAACAGAAGCGTACTACGGCGAGGCGAGCAAGGCTCGCGAGGAAGCGGAAGAAGCCGCCAGGGCGACGCGGATTCAGGTTCAGGTGTTAAGCGAGTTGCAGGGGAGCACCCGGAAGATGGCACGGGAAGAAAAGAGGTAGCAGATGGCTCTCTTTGTAGACTCAGCGAGGCCGACAGTACAGGACCTACTAAAGTACGACCGAAACGTATTAGACATTGGCAGCGCTGAGAGCCTCGACAGTTCGGAGAAACTCAGTCTTGCCCGGGGGCAGGTTGCTTCAGAGTTGGAGGCATTTCTGCGCCGTGAGCGGCCGGGCACGCGACTGGATTCGATTGTGGCAACGGAGCCCCTGCGCCGTTGGGTGGCGGAGACGGCGCTTGGTTTGATTTACCGGGATGCACACTATAGCCAACTCAGCGACAAATACAGAACGAAGTGGCACGAGTATGACAGGCTGGCGCGGGAGACACGCCGGTTCCTATTCGACAACGGCATCGGTTGTGTAGGTGCACCCGTTCCGAAGGCGGCGAAGCCCGTAGTTGGCGCCACAAGTGGCTTTCTTCCGGCCGGCAGTTACTTTGTGAAGATGAACTGGATCGGGCTCGACGGCCAGCAGGGTGAGGCCAGCGAACTAGTGGCCTTCAGACTGAGTTCGCCTGGAGGGCTATTGATTAGCCCGGCGAGTGCCCCGGAGTGGGCCAGTGGCTGGCATGTCTACGCGGGGGCTGTTGAGGACCGAGTGCTCCGGCAGAACACGAGCCCTTTGCAGATTCCAGGCAACTGGGAAGCTTCAGCACCGGTTCTTATTGAGGGCGAGGAGGCGACGGAGGGTCAACTCCCCTCGTACTTTGTCAGCGCGCGCAATGTTATGCAAAGAGGGTAACGGCGATGTTAGGAATCACAAACCGGGCTTCCCGGCTCTTTCTCGACATACTGAACGGTGAGACGGGCCTCTCGGCAGGTGCGCTGGATGCCGACGCCGAGCCGATGTCCGCAGTGCGGGCCGGGCATGTCAGCGCAGACATCGCGGAGCGAAGCCCGATTCGCTACCCGGTGGCGTACCTCTATGTCGAGAAGCTTGCCAACAGCATGGCCGAGAAGTTCCGGACCTTTTCGGGAACAGCGCGGCTCACGCTGGAGGTAAGAGTAAGCCAGGAGCGGCCCGATAATATTGAGCCGGAGTTGCTCTCGCGGGTAGAGAACGTGCTGCACGTACTGAACACGCACCGGGGAGACTGGGGCTATGGAGTTTTCTTCGGGGGGCGGTACGAAGTGACATTCACTCCGGTGAAGGCTGGGGGGAAGGGCTTCATGCAGACGGCGCGGATCGGGATCGATGTCAACGTGAGCATAGACTAGGTAAGTAATTCAATGCCATCATACATTTCGTCACAGAATAACAGGATTTACGGAGCGACGGAGGCTGCGTATGGGACGGTAGCATCCGTAACGGGCGCCCAGAGGTTGCCAGCGGTATCGCTTGCGGTGAAGTCCGAGGCCGTTGTTCCGGTGCGGCGGGATAAGACGGGTACGCGGAGTATCTCCGCGCTGGCCGCCCCTCTTCGAAAGGACACGAGCTTCTCGCTGAAGGCGTATCACACATCCTGGCTGCCTTCGAGTCAAGCGCCGACCTGCGGGCCGATGATCGCGGCATCCATAGGGGCGCCGGCGAGGGTGTTTGCGGGAGGCACGGTGGAGGCGACGCCTGGTCCGCAGCAGATACGGTTTAGTGCGCCCCCTCAACTTACCGCCGGACAGGCGATAAGCTTCAACGGGGAGTTGAGGTTCGTAACGCTTCTTGTGGACGCGGTAACGGTGGAGGTAAATTGTCCTTTCTCCACGACGCCAGGGCCGGGAGCGCAGATCGGTGCGACGACGACTTACTTACCGTCAGCGACGTTGCCCAGTGTAAGCATCTTTGACTATTGGAGTCCGGAGGGCGCGGTCCAACGCATTCTCTGTGGAGCCGCGGTGGACCAAATGAAGATTTCGCTGAACGGCGATTTTCATGAACTGGAGTTTAAAGGCCGCGCGGCGGACCTGATTGATAGTTCCTCCTTTCTTGCCGGCCAAGGGTCGCTATCGAGCTATCCGGTCGAGCCGGCGATTGCGTCATACCAGGCCCAGCCGGTTCCGGGGCACTTGGGGCAAGCGTGGTTGGGGGCGCCCACGGAGCAGTTCTTCACGATCACCGATGCTGAAATCCGGGTTTCGAACGGGCTGGAGATGCGTAACAGGGAGTTTGGCAGCGTTACTCCGCGCGGCTTCGGAGTTGGCCAGAGAGAAGTAACTGTGACGTTCGGGCTGTACGGGCAGGATGACACGGCCACCCGATCTCTCTACCAGGCGGCGAGACAAAGGTCTCCGATTCAAGTCATGTTTCAAATGGGACAGCAGACAGGGCAACTGATGGGCGTCATGATGAAGAGCGTAGTCGCGGACGTGCCGCAGTATGCAGACAACGAAACGAGGCTACGTTGGACATTCTCGAACAACACTGCGCATGGATTTGCAGATGACGAGATCTGTGTTGCCTTCGGATAAAGCCATGCAATACCAGAGCAGTGTCGAAATTCGCTCGGCGACGGTGCCAGGCGTCGTTTTCCGAGTGCGAAAGATGTCGTTCTCTCATCGCCTGAATCTGATGAAAGACGTGCGGGATCTGGCAAGCCGGCATGAGTTTCTGAAGGCCGGGCCTGACCCCCTGGATCAGTTGGAGGCGCAGCGGATTGAGCAAGAAATTGCGCTGGTTTACCTGAATTGGGGCTTGGTGAGCGTGGATGGGCTTGAGATCGATGGAGAAGCCGCGACTGCGGCGCGACTGATCGAACTGGGGCCGGAAGACCTGGTGCGCGAGGCGCTGTCAGCCGTTATCAACCAACTCGGATTGAGCGAGGAAGAACGAAAAAACTAATTCTCGCATTCCATTACCATCGTTCTGGAAAGACCGGGTGGAAATGCGAGGAATGCCGGAAAAACGGTCTGGAAAGAAAGCGCAACTGCGGGTGGATTGGTGAGCCGGTTAGCGGCCGGATTATTTGGGCCGGTGGGGGCGTGGTCGCGGACCGCTGTCCAAAGAGCATCATTACTAGCGCGAGTATGGCTTGGCTGGAAACTCTCCCAATCTGGCTGAAGCAAGGTGCCGCGGACGCGATGAACTGGGAGGCGCGTTGCGTAGACGCTATGTTGACGCTGGAGGGGCAGCGGAGTGAGGAGGTGAGCAGGAATGTTCGGGAGCGTATTTGACGTATTTCGACGTACGGTGCGGATGCTAAGTGGCGGTGGACGTACGCCAGCGCCATCGAGTTTGGTGAGGAGTGTGGCGGGCCTTGTTGAGATTCCTTCAGGAGGGGACGCCGGACTTCCTGCCGCGGCGGTGTCCGGGTTGGCGGGAGTACTCGGCAGTGGACTCGGTGATGAACGACGGGGGGAGGTGGCGGGTGCCGCCGCTCGTGGCGGCCTGATTCCGATGCTGCTGGGGGCAATCCTCAGAGGCAGCGACGATAGGGGCGAGGATGTGGCCACCGCAGCCGTTCGGTTCGCGATGCCTGCGCCGGTCCATGCGGAGGCGGTCAGCATTGGAGATCGGATTGTTCCGGCCGATTATGGAGCGAACGCACTGCCCAGGGAACTGGGTCCAGCGAGTTCAGAGAGAAGCGCGACGCCGGTTGTTATTCAGATTCAGGCATTGGACAGCAGGTCAATCCTGGACCGAAGTTCGGATATCGCGGCCGCGGTACGAGATGCCATGCTGCACTCGCACGCACTCAATGACTTGATCCGGGAGTAAGACGATGCTTGAGTTTCCACGTCTGTCGACCAACGCGATCGCTCAGTATCCCTTCAGGCAGGCGGTCCAGTTTCAGACTTTCCGGCACCGCTTTCTTGACCGAAGCGAGCAGTGCTTTCGCCAAAGGCGAGTTGCAAGCCGTGAATGGGATATTGATCTGTCTCTGCTTACACAAGAGGAAGCCGACCGCATTCGTGAATTCGTAAGAGCTGTTGCAGGTCGCGGGACGGAGTTTCTGTTTACCGATCCGCGAACTGGATTACAGTACGTCAGCATGCTGGCAGAGGACACCGTCCCATTGAGTCAAGTGTCGATTTCGGATGGGCGGTCCAGGATGAAGATCATATCTAGCGAGTACTGAGATGCCGTTTTTTCCACAACTACAGAGCCTTGCGATGGCGCAGTATCCATTCGACGAGACGCATGTTTTCCGTACTGTTCTGTTGCAAACCGAAGGCGGCCGCATGTGGCGCTACGCGGACACGGAAGCGCGTCGAATTTTGTGGCGGCTGACGTTGAGTTCGCTGCGTGACGAGGAGCGTCTGGCGATTGACAGTCTTTTCACCGAGTGTTGTGGGTCGCTGAGGACGTTCACGTTTATTGATCCCGCAGACAACCTATTGCGGCACAGCGAGGAACTTCTGCAGTCCGCGTGGGTGCGAACCGGCGGGATTGAAGTGCTGGAGGGGCAGGCCGATCCTTGGAGTACGAATCGGGCGAACCGCCTTACAAACCCTACCGTGGCGGAACAGCGTTTGTCGCAGGTGTTGCCGGTTCCATCCGCGTTTTATTACCACCTCAGCGTCTTTATGCGGTCGGCGGTTCCGAGCAAGGCAGGGATTGGAATCGGGACGACCGATGGAGGCATCCGGAAGGATTTCGCCCTGGACGGAACATGGAGGCGGTATTCAGTGGCAGGGACGCCGGGCGGCCTTGCTGACGAGGTGGAAGCGCGCATCTATCTGGAGAGTGGCGCGAGCATCGACATTACCGGAGTGCAACTGGAGGCGCAAGCCGGCAGATCGCGCTACCGGCCGACCGGTGGGAGCAGTGGGGTCCATGCGGAGGCCCGTTTCTCGACGGATCGCCTGACATGGACGACATATGCGGAGAACGTGCACGGCACCGTGATTGAGATCGTGGGGCGCTGAAAGAGAATGCCAACTACTTACCAAATCAAAGAATCCGAGATCACCGATACACCGCTTGTGTTATTTGACTGCGAGCTTTTCGACGGCAGCGTGGAGAGATGGAGCACACACACAATCACGTGGGGAGGGCACGATTACAGCGCGCGAGTTCTGAGCTACGGCACGTTCGACCTCGTTACACCTGGTGAAGACGATAATGGTGGAAGCGGGCGGCTCTCATTAGTGCTCGCGAACGCTGACTCCCACTTCTCCCATGTCGAATCGACGGTAAGTTTCAAAGGCGCCAAACTCACCGCAACATTCGCGTTCTTTGATCTTGCGAGCGGTATGGCGACATCGCCCGGTACGGTGTTGTTTCGTGGAGAGGGCAGCAGCGCCAACGAATTGACTGAGAAGTCGGCGAAACTGACTTTTCAGAGCCGGCTCAGCTTTCATCGCACTTTCCTTCCGACGCTGCGAGTTCAGAGAAGGTGTTCGTGGGTGTTTCCCTCGAACTTGGCGCAGAGGGCAGAGGCTGTGACGGGTGGGGCTCGAGGCAGGTATTCCCCGTTTTACGGCTGCGGTTACTCGGCGGATCTAAGCGGAGGGAAGGGGAATCTCGACGGCGGAGTGCCTTACACATCGTGCAACTACTCAAGAGCCGACTGTTCGAACAGAGGTATGTATGCACAGGACTCGTCCGCTCGATCCACCGGAAGGTTCTCGGGGATGGAGTTGATTCCGGGTACGCCGCAGTTGCAGTTGATCGGTGATGACCGGAGTCAACCTGAGTACGTGCCAATCGTATATGGGACATGCTGGATTCAACCACAGACGGTGTTCGCCAGGAACGATTCGCAGACGACGCACATTGGCGCAGTGCTGGCCGCCGGCCCAATCGAGGGAGTGCTCAAAGTAATCGCCAACCGAACGGAACTGCCCCGATATGAAGCGGGAAGGGACTTGAATTCAACCGGTTGGTGGCGGTTGGTGGGAGCAGGGGAGCGAGATGGTGTGGCGAGCGGCGCTTATATCGACTCAAACGGTGTCCCCGTCGGCGGGCCACACGGAGGGATTGCGTATCTCGAAGTAACGCTCCCTCGAAGTGTCAACACTCCAGGACAATTGCCGCGGCTTGAGGTGCTTCTTCAGGGCCTTAGGCTTCCCCGATACGATCTGACAGGGTCTCCGCTGGCGGAAGCGTTCTCGGCAAATCCAGTGTGGGTCCTTATGGATATGTTACGACGAGCGGGCTGGGGGGCTGAAGAACTTGACGTTGAGTCGTTCGCACGGCGCGCCCAGTACTGTGACGAATCGATCGCGGTGAAGGATCTACAAGGGGCGGACGTCTTTGTTCCGCGCTTTCAATGTAATCTGGCGATTCGGAGAAGGCGGAGTATGGCAGAGTTGCTGCGTGGCCTGAGGTACTCCTGCGGAGTTTACGTGAGTTATGGGGCCGACGGCAAGTTGCAGGCGAATATTGAGAATGCCCTTTCGGTGCAGCAGCCAACAAAGCCATGGAACAGCAACAGTACTAGTTCCCTGGGGTTGGGTTGGCCAGCCTATGAGTTTGGCGATGGCACGAATGGAAACTCGGGAATCGTGAGGAACTCCAGTGGAGCGCCGAGCATCCGGCTGTGGTCTCGCACGGCTGGCGACGTGCCGAATCGAATTCGCCTGGAATTTGATGATGAGTTCAATCTGTATCAGCGCGACAGCCTGGTACTCGCAGACGCTGATGATCTTGCGAGGGGCGGAGGGGATGTGACGGGTAGCCTTCCCGCACTTGGTGTTACTAACTTCGCTCATGCCCAACGTGCGCTGCAGGTGAACTTACGGCGATCGGTGCGGGGGAACCTTTATGTTGAGTTTGACACATCGGTAAAGGGTGTCGGCCTGCGGCCCGGAGACTTGATCACGGTTACATATTTGAAGGAGGGACTCAATCGAAGACTCTTCCGAATCGTGCGAATGTCCGCGGACCTGAACATGCGCACCATCCACGTGGTTGCGCAGTTGCATGACGACGCGTGGTACTCGGTGAGCGGGTCTTCGATCGGGGGATCGGGTTTGCAGCCTGGCTTTGGAGCCGGGATGCCTCGGCCGCTAGTGGGCGACAGCGTTGACAGCGCAGGTGTCAGCCAGTTCAGCGTAGTGGAAGGGACAAGTAGCCTTTCCGACGGGACTGGGGTTGTCACGTTGACTGTTGGTTACCGGAGGCCGCTGCGACCGTCGCCGCGAAGCCGACGGGTTCCGTGGGTATCTCTGTCGCCGCAGATTCATGAATCTGGCGGTTCGCTGACCGGAGGGCGAACGGTGTATTACGGCATTTCGGCGGTTGACGGTAATGGTGAAGAGGGGCCGATTTCATTTGTTGTTCTTGCGCAACTGCCGGCAGGCAATTCTCTGCGGGTCCAACTTACTGAGATCGCGCTCCCACCCGAAGCGGTGACTTTCAATGTCTACCGGGGTGGGACGCCGAACCAGTTACTACGAATCGCATCCCAGGTTCCGGCAGCGGCAAGCTTCATCGATACCGGTCTCCCCGTCTTGGCGATCGGCCCTCCCGACGAGTACTTTGATCACGCGAACTTCTACTGGCGAACGGAATTGCACCCGCCTGTAGGCACAACATTCGGATCGGGTGGATCGATCGGGAACAATCAGATGACATGGCCAGTGAATGAATATCGCGGTCAACGAGTGCGCATCGTGAGCGGAACGGGTGCAGGGCAGGAGCGGGTGGTCGCGTCCAATAGCGTTGATTCGATCACTGTTGAGCCAGAATGGAGCGTTGTGCCCGACGTTACGAGCCAGTTTCTGATCGCCGAGGGGAACTGGCATTTTGGGTCACGAACCGAGTCCAGTCCCGCGGAGTTTGAGGTGCCCAATCGCCGGGATGCAGTGGTGCATGTTACGGGGCGTGCTGCGAACAGCGCCAATCTGGAGAGTGAGGAGGGGCTTGCTCCGATCACTCGGTGGACCGTTGGCGGGAGCGGCGGTTCCGGAGGGGATGTTGGGATTCCGAGCGCGCCTCTGTTCGGCTTGAGTTGGAGAGGGAAGGGCACAGTGGAGGTGGTCGGTATCGCGTTTGAGGACCTGGCGAATACCCAAAGTGTGGAGTCTGGAACTTTGACGTTACACTACTTCGACGAACTCCAGGGGCCTCCTGCCATCACTCTGCCAGCACCGGTATCCGCGAGTGACACAACGATTTCTCTGTCTGCGGCAGGCCCCGCCCTCGCCGGCAGCTACATACAGATCGACGGTGAGGTGTTGCGGGTAGAGGGCACGGCAGGAGGTGGCATTGAGTACCAGGTGACTCGGGCACACCATACGACTTCCGCGAGCGCTCATCTCGCGGGAGCGAGTGTTTATCACCTGAGCCGAAAAGTGTTTGTAATCGCGTTTCCGCGAATGTTCTTCGGAAGCCCGGCGAGTGGGGCTTTTGCGTACCCAATCTACTTCCCGATGGCGCGGATCGCATCGGCGGAGATGTTTGTCACGAATCAGAACGGAAGCAGTGCGAACCGGGCGATCAAACTTACAGGATCGCAGGACTACGGATTGCGCACACTATCAGGAGGGCAGTTCACGATTCAGGTGGAGGGGCACTTAGCGATCAAGGATTCAATCGCGCCGCCCCTGGTCGTGGAGGATGCCAAGGCAGTCCGTGATGTGTTCGCAGTCGTGCAGCAAGCACCGACCGGTGCGCCCATTCAGTTGAGGCTGAAGAAGAACGGCTTGACTTACGCGAATCTGACAGTGCCGGCGGGGGCGACCAGTTCAGGCGTTGTAAATGGCCTTGAGCTTGCACCATTGGAGAGCGGCAGCTTATTGACCCTGGACATCGTGTCTCTTGGGCAGACCGGGGAAACGACGCCGGGCCGCGATCTCACGGTGACGATCCGTTTGTGAGGTAGGGATGCCCGAAACTCTTGTTAAACTAAGACCCGACAGGGATCTGCAGTGTTATTTTGAACGGCCTTCCGCGATTGCCGCCTTGAGTGAGACGTCCGAGTCCGGGTTCGTGTTATCCGGCACCTGGCGGCAGCAATTTGACTGGGCGGTAGTGGAATGGAATCGGGATAACGTATACGAACATCCACGGTTCAGGAATTTGCCCGACGGCAACCTGAGCGGGCTTACTTTGACCTATGATGAAGTCCGGAGTAACTGCATGGAGATGGACTCCGCGATTTACCCTGTCGTGGACTGGCCGATGCTGCGCATCTGGGCAGGGGGACCTTCGGCAGAGCAAGTGTACTTCGTACGGCTGAAGGATCACGCAACCGCGGTGGAGGGCGCCTACACGTGTGCGACGGCCGATCTTACTCTGTCAGGGAGTCTGACGGTTGGCGACTATGTGGGGATCGCGTGGGCCGAGGAGCAGTACAACCACGCGGTCACGGTTTCGGATACGATCGAGAGCGTTCTTGATAGCTTAGTGGCTACCGTGAATGCCTTGTCGCCGACTGTGAATGCTCAGCGGACCGGGGCGAGTATCCGCCTCACTTACGTAGGGCTCGGTTTCACCCAGGCGACATCCACGGTAGGCGCGAATGCAAACCGCTTCGGAGCGTATGGGTATGTCTCTGGCGCGCGTACCGAGGTCTGGTCGCCACAAGCAACCAAGTTCACAGGAGGCACTTCGCCAACGAAATGGAGAGTAAGTCTCAACTTTGGGAGCCTGACCGACATCAACGGGATGCCGGTGCCAGCAACAGCGATTCGAAAGATGCGCTGGACCTATGCGGCCGCGCTACACGAGGAGCAGTTTGCACGGTCGGAGTTCGAGGTGCGAGTGACAAACTGGTCGGTGACGGGCGGCGGGAGAGCGTATCAAGTTGCGGGGCCGGGAAGTTACCGGCTGGAGGACGGCTCCGAGCGCGTCAGTTTCATTGGCACGTGGGCTAAGGGTACTGGTAATTACTCGGGAGGGTCGATTCAGTACACCAGCGTTCCCGGTGCGACTGTGTCGGTGTCGTACCGGGCGGGTGCGACCCACCAACTCTATCTTGGCACCAGGCTTGCACAGAACGGTGCTCTCATTAACGTGTCTGTCGACGGCGGCGCTTCGCAAGCGATGAGTCTCGGGTTGCCGGGGGAGGATGTTCTGGTGCGCAGACTGGCCGGGACATTTGGGCCTGGCGAGCACACGGTTACGATAACGCATGCGGGCGTCACTGGAAGCTACTTCTATTTCGACTTCCTCGAGGTCGCCGTGCCTGCGGAGTCGGCGGAATGGGTTAGTCCGGACGATCGAGTGACGCTGGCAACTGATTGGGACACAGACCACTCGATCGCCCTAGCTCCGGAACGCACCGCATGGCAGATTGTCTCGTTGGGATTTAAGGGCAGGGTGAACCACTATGTGGGAGCGCTGTGGTTCTACGAGATGACGAGGCTGGGTCACAGCTGTGCGAGCGGTACGGTCACGTTTTTTGGCACTCCGGTGTTTAGCCAGATTACTCAAATCGTGATCAATCGCGTGGGACAGCCCAGTTCCGCACAAACGGTGCTCAATCATCTCAATCTGTTGGGAGAGACAGCCGAGGATGTCGCGAAGGCTTTTGAGTTGATTCTGAATAGTGGGTACACCAGCGTGTGGGCAAGGGCGACTGGCGCCCAACTAACGATCTATTCCCGGTCGATGGGTGCCGATGGAAACAACATTACCATTAGTGCTTCGCCAGCAAGCGGTAGCTTCACGGCAGTTACAAGTGGTGCGACGCTCACGGGAGGACAGGATGGATCGTGGAGGACGGATACGGCGGCTTCACCGAGGTTGAATCGTGCCGTTCGCGACTGGAGCAGAAGTTTCTATGCCGCATTAAGGGCGTATGGACTCGACGTGGCCGCGGCGTTCAGTACGGAGTTGCAGCACGGAGATCCTTCACCGGGCGCGGGCATCGCACAGAGATATCCCAGCGGAAATGCCGTATTACTAAACACTCCTGCGCTTCAGACGAACTTCTCTCCGACAAGTTTCGAATACTGGAAGGAAGTGCACCGGGAAATGGCTGCGATCATGGCGGCGGCGGGATGCCAGCCTTACCTGCAGTTCGGCGAGGTCCAATGGTGGTATTTCCCATACGACGGCTCCGGACTGCCGATTCACGATTCGTACAGCCGGGATCAGTTCTTTGGCGTCTATGGTTTCTATCCAAGGGCTGTTCCTGATGGATGGGCGAGCCCTGGGTTGTATGCGGAGGAAGCGTCCTTCATGGCGGGGTTGATTGGAACCTTCACGAATAACATTATGAACTACGTTCGCGCGCAGTTTCCGTCGTGCAGGTTTGAGGTGCTCTACCCGACTGACGTCAACGAGGGGCAATTCAACAAGCTGGTAAACTATCCGAGTTCCTGGAACGCGGCGAATCTGGACAATCTGAAGACCGAGAGTTTTATCTACACAGGGAGCAGGGATCTGAACAAATGCCTCGACTCTATGCGTTACTCACAGGTGAAGGGCTTCCCGAATTCAAAGAGGAGTCACCTGATCGGGATTGGGGACGCGATCGCGCCATGGGAGCGGGAAACGAAGCTGGCGAAGGCGGAGGCTGTCGAGTCGATTGTCTTGTTTGCGTTGGACCAATTCTGCCTTGCCGGTTACGATGTGACGACTTTCCAGCCCTCCGGGCGCAGTTTTGCAAATGGCTGATCCGAGCTACAGCAGGTAGTAGTACTGATTTCGATGGAGAAGCTCAACTGGAAGATCAAACAGGCTGGTAAGAGTCTTGTTGGAGAGGACCTGGTGCTTCTCGCCATCGCTATGTACGCTGCCGTTCTTGAGTAGGATCACGCGGCTGACTTCCGGAATGATGTCGGACAGGTGATGGGTTACAAGAATTATTGTGGTTTCAGCGGCGAGCTGACGCATCACCTGGAGGAGCCCGTGCGTAGCGCTGATGTCGAGGCTGGCCGTGGGCTCATCAAGGATTAGAGCTTTGGGGCGATGAACCAGGGCCCGGCCGATCAGGAGGCGCCGGCCCTCGCCAGTCGACATCTGGTTGACGGTGCGATCGGCAAGATGAGAGATACCGAGTTGATGGAGTATCTCATCGGAGCGGCGGATCATTTGGGGGGTGACTTCGTGATTGGGCCAGATGCCAACGCTGGAGAAGAAGCCAGACAGAATGACTTCCCTGCCCGAATAGGGGTGGCGGAGGTAACTGGCCATGAGGTCGTTGTGAACGATTCCGAGAAGGGGCCGCAAGTCGAAGATGTTCCAGGTCTCCCGTCCAAAGATGCGGACGCGCGATCCTGGCCGTGCCAGCGGGTAGCAGTCACGAGTGATGGTCTTGATCAGAGTTGACTTGCCGCTACCGTTTGGGCCGAGGATCGCGACGTGCTCGTGCGCGTGAATGGTAAGCGTGAGTCCGTTCAGGCCGAGGTGCCCATCGTGGGACACGAAGACATTCGAGAATTCGAGAAGCGGTGGTTCCATGAGCAAGAAACCAGAGTACCAACGGAACGACGCTTCAAGCCAGATTCAAGTGGTTCACGCGGCGAGAATTACATTGTCATGTTGACGACCTGTACGGTGAACCGTTCCGGGGGGAGAGCGCTGACGGGATCGGGTTGCTTGCTTGCCCAGGTTTGGTAAGCCGAATCGCCGACGCTGTCCTTGAGATAGAAAAGGAACTGGTTTGAGAAGAAGGCGATTGGTGGTGGCTGCCGGAAGGTCAGCCTAAGGCCAACCGCCTTTTCGACCTGAACCCCCTCAGTAGGGACACTCTTGTCTTCCAGGAGACGTACGAAACTGGATCGGCCTGCATGAGGCCAGACATCGCCACGAAGCAGGTGGCGCAGATCAGGACGCGCCTCGAAGGTGATCTCACATTGCCGGATCCACTCAAGGATGTCGTCTCCCCACTGCCAGTGCTGAACGAGCCGTTTGTATTGCTCGACAAGGTGTATGGCGAGGTCCATCTTCCGTTGTTGCGTTGCAACGATGTCCTCGGCGAACTGCGCGGGGAGCATGTCTTCGGTTTCGACAATACTCGCCGCCATGTCGACAATCTTGTCCAATCGTTTGAACTGGGGCGAACTGTGCACCAGCAGGGGTGGCAAATCGTGCTGCTTGTCCCCTGGGATCTCTACGAAGCTCCGATCTCCGATGATGTTCATCGCATCACCTCATCCTTGCGAATTCGTCACCACTAATCACATCGGCAAAACAGGAGTAGAACTATAATTGCTCGATTATACGGACGGTCGCCGTAGCACACAAGTTTCATGAGTGCTAATCATTAGAATCCGCGAACGGTCCCCCCTCGCCGGCCGTCGGCCCATCCGATTCTCCAGCCGGAGCCCTCCTCGATTGCAATGGCGCTGACATCGCCTTGGGTGCGCAAGCGCGGATTGAGCTTGTGGCCCATCGATTTCAGCTTCTCGGCGACATCGAACACCAGAGCGCCGGGTTCGGCGTCTACCATTCCGCTGGCGAAATGGATGCGAGGGTACTCAATGGCGTCCCTGAGCGACATCTTGAAGTCGACGAGATTGCTAGTGATTTGTACCAGCGTGCTTGGGATGGTTGCGCCGCCCGGGGTTCCGATCGCCGCCCATGGCGATCCGTCCGCTCTCAAAATCAGAGTCGGAGCCATGGTCGATGGATACCGCTTCCCCGGTCCGACGGAACTGGCCCGTCCTGGGCGATTCGAGAACACCGACATGTGGTTGTTCAGAAGCACTCCCGTCCCCTTCGCGATCACTTGCGAGCCATAGAAACCGCTCAACGTGTAGGTGTTCGACACCATGTTCCCTTCCGCATCAATGATGGAGAAATGGGTCGTGTCCGGCGATTCCGGCGATGCCGCGCCCGTTGCTGTGGCACTGACCCGATCGAGATGCAACGACCCCGCAGCCATGCCCGTATGCTCCGCGCTGAGCATCGCCGGGAGCATCTGATCTCCCTCCCGCATGACGGTTCCTCGCGCATCGAAGCCTCGGCGCATCGACTCAATGAACAGATGCCGAGCCGCGACGGAGCCCTCCATCCCCAGTCCGACCGGGAAGCGATCCATTACATTCAGAGCCACAGCGATCGCCACACCACCACTCGAACTCGGCGGCATCGTGAGGATCGTGTGATCCCGATAGCGCACACGGATCGGATCGGCAAGCTTCGCTTCGTACTGTTGAAGATCGCCGTAGCTCAGCACTCCACCGTTCGCTGCCATGTCGGCCGCGATGCGCCGCGCCGTTTCGCCCTGGTAGAACTCGCGAAACCCCTTCTGCTGCATTCGGCGAATCGTCTCCGCCAGTGCCGGCTGCACGACTCTCTCCCCCTGCTTCAACGGACGCTCTCCGCCGTGCAGAAACACCGCCGCCGATTCGCCATAGGCCTTCATCACCGGGACCTGCAGCTTCAAGATCAACTCCATTCGCAAGGATGCGGGGAACCCCTCCTTTGCGAGCCTGCGCGCCGGCTCCAGGCAGTCGCGCCACTTCAGTTTTCCGAACTTCGCGTGAACAACTCCCATCCCAGCAGGCGTTCCAGGCACCGCGACACTCAGGTATCCGACGTTTGCCTCGCGGTTGCTCTTGAACATACCCGGCTTCGATGCGCCCGGCGCGGTGCCCGCGTAGTCGACTGCCTGGACGCGTCCATCGGCCATCCTCAGCAGCATGTATCCCGATCCCCCGAGATTGCCGGCCTCGGGGTGAACCACGGCCAGCGCAAACGCAACCGCGACCGCCGCGTCAATTGCGTTTCCGCCCTTGTGCAGGATGTCGATTCCGGCCTGCGTCGCCAGTTCGTGAACGCTCGCCACCATGGCCTTCGGCGTTCGCAGAGGCTGGCTCACCATCGGACGAACCTCTTCGAGCCGTAGCCCGCTCTGAGATACTTCCTGCGCCGCCGCCAATGTGCCCAAAACGAAAATCGCTAAGAGTATGCGCATTTCCAATTGAGTTTATCGCCTTCTTCCTTAGGGCAGGTATCTTTCGGGAGAGCAGGCAGAATCCGGCGGCGCGTGTCAACGGGTTTGAGACACCTGGCATGGGAATTTAGTGACTAGCGTCCTCTGTCTTGGGGCCCTCCAACGGCCTGTTAATCCAAACCTCGGTTGGCAGAGACAGTGGTTTCGGGGGATGACGCACGAAGCGCTCTGGGTGTTGCTGGTAGGCTGCTATGAGCACCGCAGGCGCCTGCCCGAAATGAACCATGGCCGGCGTGAGCATCCCCACGCCGGAGTGCCGATGTTCCTGGTTGTACCAGGGGAAGAACTGGCTACAGAAGGAACGAGAGTCCTCGATACAGCCAAAGCGATCCGGGAACCCCGGCCGGTATTTCAGGGTGCGGAACTGGCTTTCCGAATAAGGGTTGTCGTCAGAGACGTAGGGGCGGCTGTGCGTTTTGGAGACACCCAGGTCCGCCATCAGAAGCGCGACATTTTTCGAGCGCATGACGCGACCACGGTCAGCATGGATGTTGAGCTGGTCGCGAGGAATGTCGTATTTGAGGATGGTTTCCTCGATGAACTTCTCTGCCAACTCGGCGGTTTCGCGGTGGGCCACCATCCAGCCCACCACGTAACGGCTGAAAACATCCAGAACCACGTAGAGGTAGAAGTAGGTCCACTTGGCTGGGCCGAGCAATTTGGTAATGTCCCAACTCCACAGTTGATTGGGCGCGGTGGCCAG
>JAEUQE010000439.1 GCA_016789785.1 Bryobacterales bacterium | reverse complement strand
CCACTCTCCGCGAGAAATGCTTCTGACACATGAACCCAGAGGCGCGTCAGCGACTCGTGATAGCCTCGCTCCTTTGTGGTGACCAGGCCGTGCGAGGCGTTCAGATTCTGAATGGTTGCGCGGACGCGATCCACCCGTTCGGCGCAAGGGATGCGTTGAATGAGGCCGCCGGCCATGGCGATGTGAGCGGCATGAGTGAACTCGGCTCCTGGAATTCCGCCGGCTTCGACGCGCCGGAGAAAACTCTCAAAGTGAGCATCGGAAGAAAGTTCAATCGAGGTAGCATCACAGATCATGTTTCTAGTGTACCATTGATTCGAAGGACCATGTTCACTCGTTCCTTTGAATCGAAGGAGAATAGTAATGAATACCTTAGATAGGCAGGCATTGAAGCTGTTGATGCGGCGCGGCCGGATGTCGTGGGCGGATCTGGCGGCAAAGCTGGATTTATCGGCGCCATCGGCAACCGATCGCGTGAAGAAGCTCGAAGAGAGTGGTGTGATTCGGGGGTACGCCGCTTTGGTGGATGCCGGGAAAGTGGGGCTAGGGCTGACAGCGTTCATTGCGGTGTCGCTCGATCAGCACACGCAACGAGAGAAATTCCTCAAACGGATTCAGCAGATGACGGCGGTGCTCGAATGCCATCACGTCGCCGGCGAGTACGACTTTCTGCTGAAGGTGAAATGCGGTGGAACGGGCGAGTTGGAACGTCTGTTGACGGAAGAGCTGAAGGGGAAGGCGGGCGCGGGCCGGACGATGACGACGATTGTGCTTGGGACGCACAAGGAAACAGTGGAGCTTGGGATGGAGGAGTAGGCACGGCGCTATGCTAGTCGATGACGGGAGTGTGCCGCCGCGCACCGCCGTGCAATCGAAGAACGGTTGTCCAGCGTGGTGGTACCGCACGTCAGTATACTAACGCACGCAGTATCGTATGGCCTCGAAAACAAAGGCGTCGAAGAAACAGACGCCGAAGAGAACTACCGCGGAACACCCTCTGCCACTCGACCATCCCCGGTTGTACGTGAACCGGGAGCTGAGTCTGCTGGAATTCCAGCAGCGAGTTCTGGAAGAAGCGCAGGACGAAACGAATCCGCTGCTGGAGCGGGTGAAGTTCCTCTCCATCCTGGGGTCGAACCTGGATGAGTTTTTTATGGTTCGCGTGGCGGGGCTGAAGAATCAGCTCGACGCGGGGATCTTCGAGACGGGACCTGACGGGTTAACGCCGGCGCAGCAATTGGATGCGATTCGGGCCCGCGTGTCGCGGCTGGTGGAGGATGCGCACGCATGCCGCAGGACGCTGTTGCGTGCGTTGGACAAGCATGGGATTCGGGTGCTCGAGTACGAGGATCTTTCCGTTGCGCAGAGAGAGTTCGCAACCAGGTATTTCACGGAAACGATCTACCCTGTGCTCACGCCGCTGGCGCACGATCCCGGGCGGCCGTGGCCGCACATCTCGAACCTGAGCTTGAATCTCTCGGTACTCATTCATGACAAGGGAGGGCAGGAGCAGTTCGCGCGTTTAAAGGTTCCCGGCAGCCTGCCGCAGTTGCTACCCCTGCAGAAGGGCATGCGAGCCAATGGAAAGCCGCTCTGCTTCGTGTGGCTTGAGCAGGTGATTCAGGCCAATCTGGAGACGCTGTTTCCAGGCATGGAAGTGTTGGAGTCGCATCCGTTTCACGTGACCCGGGACGCCGACACATCGATCCAGGAGATTGAAGCGGCGGATCTGTTGGAGAGCGTGGAAGAGGGAGTGAGACAACGCCGGTTCGGCGCGGTGGTGCGGTTGAAAGTGAGCCGCGGCATGCCAGCGAGGATCCTGGATATCCTTCGCGAGAACCTGAATGTGGATGATTCCGATGTTTACCAAGTGGACGGCCCGCTGGCGTTGGTGAGGTTGCGCCATCTGGCGGGGTTGGACCGCCCGGATTTGAAGGAACCTCCATTTGTGCCCGCGGCGCTCCATGGCCATAGCGAGGAGGAGGATGTCTACTCGCTGATGCGGAAGGGCGATATCCTGCTGCACCATCCGTTCGACTCTTTTCAACCGGTGGTGGATTTTCTACGCACAGCCGCACGGGATCCGAACGTGCTGGCCATCAAGATGACACTGTACCGGGTGGGGAAGAACTCACCTGTGGTGAAAGCGCTACTGGAAGCGATGGAGTACGGCAAGCAGGTTGCTGTGCTGGTGGAGTTGAAGGCGCGGTTCGATGAGGAAAGCAACATTGAGTGGGCGCGGGCATTAGAAAAAGAAGGCGTCCATGTGGTGTACGGTCTGGTGGGATTGAAGATCCATGGAAAGGTCGCGTTGGTGGTGCGGCGCGAGGGTGACGTGATCCGCCGTTATATTCACATGTCGACGGGGAACTACAACGCGATCACCGCGCATCTGTACACGGATCTTGGACTGTTCACCTGTGATGAAGAGATCGGAGCCGACGCGTCGGACTTGTTCAACTATCTGACGGGGTACTCGGCCAAGACGGACTACCGGAAGCTGCTGGTGGCGCCCATCAATCTGCGGAGCAGGCTGGAAAGTCTGATCCTGCGCGAGATTGAGCATGCACGGCAAGGCAAACCGGCGCGGGTGATCTTCAAGATCAACGCGCTGGCGGATCCGCGCATTATCCGCCTTTTGTACGAAGCATCGCGGGCGGGAGTTCAGGTGGATCTGATCGCGCGCGGGATCTGTGCGCTGCGGCCCGGGGTGCCCGGGATCAGCGACAGAATTCACGTTCGAAGCGTCGTGGGGCGTTTCCTGGAACACACGCGCATCTTCTACTTCGAGAACGGTGGTGAAGAGGAGATCTATCTGGGCTCGGCGGACATGATGCCGAGGAACATCAACCGGCGTGTCGAGGTGCTCTTTCCGATCGAGAAGCCGGCGCACGTGCGGCTGATCAAAGAGCGGATTCTGGCCGTGTACCTGGCGGACAACGTGAAGGCTCGCATTATGCAGGCCGATGGTTCGTATGTGCGCGCCTCGCGAGAGAAGGGCGAGAAGGCGGTGAATAGCCAGTCGGTCCTGCTGGAACGAAAAAAGCCTCGCGCATAGAGCCGGATCTACTCTACGTGCTCGGGGAGGGCGAAGGCGAAACGCTTCTTGTCGAGACCCTGGCGGTAGGAATCTGCCAGACGCTCGGTCATGCGAGTGATATCCCGCTGAGTGGTCACGTAATCTCGAGCTTTGCGAACCATGTCGGTGGCGAGGCCGGGATTCTCAAACAACTGGACGATGCGATCGGCGAACTCCGAAGGATTGTCGGCAAGGAAACAGATCTCGCCGTCGTGTTCCGTGAGGCCTTCCGCGCCGATCCGCGTGGAGACAATCGGAATGCCGCTGCAGAAGGCTTCGAGCAGCTTCACGCGGACACCAGAACCGCTGAGGATCGGGCAAACAAAGACGGAATAGCGGGCGAACGCTTCGTGGAGATCCTCAACGAAGCCGAGGATTTCGATGTTGCGGTCCGGAGCGGGCAACGAGTGGCGAGGCGGCGGATCGGAGCCGATGATGACGAGCCTGGCATCGGGGCAGCGTTCGACGACGCGAGGCAGAACGAGCTTCGTGAACCAGTCGAGAGCTTCCTGATTGGGCACATGCCGGAAGCTTCCAAGGAAGAGCATCGTGTGCGGGTCGCGCACGTCCGTGGAGAAATCGTAGCGTGCCGTGTCGATGCCGGCACGGAGTGTTTCGTCGATCCGGTCGTCGATGTCGGGCGAGAACGAAGCAAGGTATTGCTTGTTTTCGAGACTGCAGACCTGGATCTGATCCATCGTTTCCAGCATGTTCAACTCGTAGCGAATGGCGCGAAGATACTCGAA
>JAEUQE010000438.1 GCA_016789785.1 Bryobacterales bacterium | reverse complement strand
GAATCGCTGGAAATGCTTTCCCCACGCCGCACCTTGCATCCGGCCCGCGTGTTGCCGAAGCCGGCGGGAGAAGTGCCAGAGCTGTTTGGCGTGCGTCCTTCCTACGCCACCATCCACGGGCTGCGCACAGTGGAAGGCGAGTTCTTCTCCAATGCGGATAGTGACTCGAGTGCCGCGGTGTGCGTGTTGGGAGCGGCCGCGAAGGTGTCGATGTTGGGCTACGGCCCTGCCCTTGGCCGCTACGTGAAGATCAACGACACGTGGCTGGAGGTTGTCGGCGTGTTGGCCGAGCAGGTGGCCGCCACCGTGCAATCGAGCGGCGGGCGCATGCTCGACCGCAACAACGTTGTCTTTACTCCGCTCAATACCTTTCAATACCGGTTCTGGGACCAGAGCAGTTACTTGAAGGATGAACTCGATGGCGTGGATCTGCGTCTGAAGCCCAACACGGAGAGCGTGGAGGTTGCCAAGGTCGTTGTTGCGGTCCTGAACTCCACTCATCGCAACACTCAGGATTTCTCCGTGACGATTCCCGCCGCGTTGCTGGCGCAGCAGAAACGGACGCAGACCATCTTCACCTATGTCATGGTCGCCATCGCAGCGATTTCGCTGCTGGTCGGCGGAATCGGCATCATGAACATTGTGCTCGCCACTGTGATGGAGCGCACTCGCGAGATCGGCATCCGCCGCGCGACGGGAGCCAAGCGGGGCGACATTGTGAGGCAGTTCCTTACCGAGTCCGTCGTGATCTCGATGGCGGGCGGACTGCTCGGTGTCGCGTTCGGTTTCTTTCTCTCCTGGATGATCGCCCGTGCAGCCGACTGGAAAACGATCGTGACTCCGGCGTCGGTGATAGTTGCATTCGCCGTATCCGTTCTAACAGGCGTGGCGTTCGGCGTGTATCCCGCGGTGAAGGCCTCGCGGATCGACCCGATCGAGGCCCTGCGCTATGAGTGACGCCGCCGCTATTCGTAGTTGATCTGCAGCGTCCGAACCTTCCGCGCGGATACATACAACAGCGCCGCCGCAAGTGCGAACAGGCCCAACACCGCGACATACATCGGAGCAGGTTCCACGTTGACTGCCAGCAACGCAATCGGTGGCGGAACGCCCCGCTCAATCGGCACCTCCACCGGCGCCATCGACTTCAGCCAGTAAATCACGCTGATCTTCCGCAACATCGCTGGCAACACGCCACTGATCGACTCCCAGAACAGAATCGTTACCGCGGGAATCAACGGATTGCGCAGAAGCATCCCGGCCGCAAGAAACACGCTGCCGTATCCGAGACAGGCCATCGCCGCCTCGACCACATAGCCGAACAAGTGGGCTCCCATCTGTCCTTGCGCCATGTATTCCTGATAAGCCGTCGCCGGCAGATGCCACGTGAATGCCGCCATCTGCAACAACGCGCTGCCTCCGAAGATCACCACCGTCGCGCACAGACCGGCGAGGAACTTGCCCGCAACCACAATCTCGCGGCGCACCGGCGCCAGGAAATAGTAGTGAAGGCTCTTGTCCAGGATCTCGCCGCGGAACAGGTTCATGAACACGAAGAGGCACCCGAAGAAGATCGCCAACCTCACAAAGAAGAACTGGAACACAGCGGCGAAGATTTTCGATTCCTCTCCCAGTTCGCAACCCTCGTCGTGCTGGACCGACGTCACTTTGTCTTCGCGAATGTTGATGCGATGAGTGCCGTGCCCATCGTAGTAGCGGAATTGCGTGGTTCGATTGCGCCGCCCACCAAACGTGACCCGCTCCGGAGGATCGCCCAGCAAGGCAATCACTTCATCGCGCGTCATGCCGGTCTCGACCTTGGCCACCTGCTCCTTGGTGACGGATGCTCGCTTCTGGTCCTGCTGCCGGTCGATGCCATGAATGAACCAGATCGAAATCGGAATCAGTGCGAGAATGTAGATCCACAGGCCGCGCTTTGAAAAGAACGACTTCGTGATCTCCAAACGGAACACCGCGTACAGTTGCCGCATCCTCATCGCGTGGCCTCCTCATGTCCAATCAGGTACTCATAGACGGAGTTCACGTCATCATCCACAGGCGCCACCGTCTCGATGTCGATCCCATCCAGCGCAATGCGGTTCATCAACAGATAGAATTCATCCGCGTTCTTCGTCTTCACCAGCAAGCCACGGCCATCGGCGTGTACTCGCGCTTCCACAATGTGATCATGCTCGAAGATGCGCGATGCCAACTTCTGCGGACGCGAGCACCGGATCAGGATCTGCATCGGATGATCCTCGATTTCACTGCGAACGCCTTTGATCTGGCCTTCGGCAACCACATAGCCCGATGACATCAGGATCACCTGATCGGAGATGATGTCCACTTCGTGCAACACGTGGCTTGAGATGATGACGTGGCGCCCCTCGGTCGCATACTCCCGAAACAGCGCAATCGTCTCCGCGCGAACCAGTGGATCTAATCCATTGAGGGGTTCATCCAGAACCAGCACTTTCGGATCATGACTGATGGCCTGCGCAAACTTCACGCGCTGACGCATTCCTTTGCTATAGCCCGCGATCTTGCGCTTGGCTGCATCCGTCAGGCCGACCTTCTCCAGCGAGTTCCACGTACGCTGCTGGCTTTCGTCGTGGTCATAGCCAAAGAGCCGCAGAAAGGAGTAGACGAACTCGTAGCCCGTGAAACCCTTCGGATAGGAATCGAACTGCGAGCAGTATCCCACCGTGCGAAAGAACTTCTCCGGATCCGCCGCAGTCATCCCGTGGACCGTGACCGTACCTCGCGAAGGCCGGATCAGCCCCGTCATCAGATTCATCAACGTCGTCTTGCCGGAACCGTTCGGACCAACCAGGCTGGTGATGCCAGGCGGAATGCTCAGCGAGACCTTGTTCACGCCAAGAACCTGCCCGTAGAACTTGGATACGTTGTCGAAGACGATCATCGCACCACCTCATATGCACGCACCTTCTTCGCGAGCATGTATACGCAAATCGCGGTGCAGAAGAGAATCGCGCCCACCGCCTCCTCCACCGAAAACGTCTCCGCCTGATCCATGCGGAACAGGTCCATCCATACCCGCTCGCTGTTGGAGGCGATGTCGAACCAGAAGCCCACAGTCGACTGCGTGACGGACTTCACCGTCTGCGCAATGCCGGCCCCGAGCGAGAGAATCACCATCATCAATGCGCCCGCCACGATGCGCCACCGCACCCATGCCGAGAGTGCGAGCGCCAGCATCGTGATCACCAGGATCCACAGAACGCACGAGCCCACAATCGCGCCCGCAATCCACGAATTCTCCGCGAACCACCCGTCCGCAAGCCCCGCCTGCAGGCCGAACAGCATCAGACCTGGGATCCACGTGATGATCGACAGCAGACCCGCGATCACCAGCGCCTTGCCGGCCACGTATTCCGTTCGCGAGATCGGACGGCAGAAATACAGCGGCAGCGCGTTGTTGGCCAGATCGGACGAGATCAGCCCAGGCCCGATGAACGCAGTGAGTATGAACGCCAGCATGCATTGCACGTTCGTGTAGATGAAGAAAAACTGATTGCCCACCGTGAGCGGATTCGCGCGTCTGCCGATAAGGTCGCCGAGAAGCGTTTGCAGATTCTGGTTCAGATAAAGGAACAACGCGCAGCCCAACGGATAGAAGAAGCACAGCACGAACAGGATGGTGAGAAAGCGCTGCTGAAACAGACCCTGCCATGCGAAGCGAGGGATCACCAGGAATCGCTGCCACTCGGCCGTGATCGCGCCTGCGTAGCCCTTGTAGGTGCGTTTATATACCGCCATTTTCGTCCCTCATCGCTTTCAGGAAAATGTCTTCCAACGAATCGCGGCGGTGGCTCAAGCGCCGCAACT
>JAEUQE010000437.1 GCA_016789785.1 Bryobacterales bacterium | reverse complement strand
ATTCCGGAGCCGAACCGGTACAGCCTGCTGTTTGAAGGCGTGTCGCAAGCGCTCGATCATGTTTTCGTGAGCCCGTCGCTCACGGCAATGATTCGCGCATTCGGCTTCGCGCACTACAACGCCGACTTCCCGGCATCGCTCGGCGACCGCGCGGACACAGCGGTTCGCGCCTCCGATCATGACGCACCCTACGTGGTTCTTCAATGATCTCGCCCGCACGCGCCGCTGCCTTCGATATTCTGATGCGCGTCACAAAAGGCGCATGGGCCTCGGAGTTGCTTCGAGCTTCCGCCTTGGATGCACGTGATGCCGCACTTGCGTCCGAACTGGTGTATGGAACGCTTCGCCATCAGACGCAACTCGACGCCGTAATCGGCAAGCCGAAGCTCGATGTGGAAGTTCGGATCGCGTTGCGGCTCGGCGTCCATCAGATCCTCCACCTGGACCGCATTCCGAAGCACGCCGCGGTCTCGGAGAGCGTCGAACTCGTGAAGCGCGCTCGCAAACGATCGGCTGCGGGATTGGTGAACGCGATCTTGCGAAAGGTGGACTCTCGCCCTCGTGCATGGGATGACAAGCCCACCGCATACTCGCTTCCCGAGTGGATCTGGCTTCGCTGGGTGGCGCATTATGGCGAGGAGACTGCGGCGAAGATCGCCGAGGCAAGCCTCCGTCAACCGGATACGTTTGTCCGGGCGCCGTCACTTGCTGAGGGGCTGGAGCCTACCGAGGTGCCAGGCTGCTATCGCGTCACCGGCGGTCAACACAGCTATCGCCAGCAGGACATCGGATCGCAATGGGTGGTCACACTGCTCGATCTGAAGCCGGGTCTTCGCCTGCTCGATCTCTGCGCCGCGCCAGGAAACAAGACGGCCACCGCAATCGAGTTGGGCGCGCAGGCGATCGCGTGCGACCTGCATCCACACCGCCTCCGCAACTTCGTCGCGGATTGCCCAAGGGCCGCTCTGGATGCATCGAAACCACTCCCGTTTCGCCAGAAGTTCGATCGCATCCTTGTCGACGCACCTTGTTCCGGCACAGGCACACTGGCTCGAAGTCCGGAGATCAAGTGGCATTTGAAGCCTGCGGATCTCGTGGATCTCCACCAGCGGCAAGTGGCGATTCTGCGGAATGCGAGAGATGTGCTCGCGCCCGGAGGGAGGCTCGTGTACAGCACCTGTTCCCTGGAGCGCGAGGAAAACCAGCAGGTGGTGGAGGAAGTGGCGGGGTCCGTCCAAACATGGCAAAGGCTTCCCGGCCTGCATGCCGGAGATGGCTTCTTTGCCGCTGTGATACCATCGGTTTAGCTTCCTGTAGCCCCATGGTGGAAATCCTTCCGTCAATTCTCGCTGCTGATTTTTCGCGCCTGGGTGAGGAGATTGCCTGTGTGGAGCGGGCAGGTGTCTCCATCCTTCACATCGACGTGATGGATGGCCACTTCGTGCCCAACCTGAGTATTGGCCCACCGGTAGTGAAATCGATTCGTAGGATCAGCCGGCTGACGTTCGACGTGCATCTGATGATCACCAATCCCGATACCTACATTCCGATGTTCGTGGAATCGGGCGCGGACCAGATCTCGGTGCACCAGGAGACGTGCCCGCACCTGGATCGCACTTTGCGGCTGATCAAAGCGGAGGGAGCCCTCGCTGGCGTTGTGATCAATCCCTCCACGCCCGTGGCGACGTTGGATGAAGTGCTGGAGTTGGCGGATTACGTGCTTGTGATGAGCGTGAATCCGGGCTTCGGCGCACAGCAGTTCATCCCGCGGACAATGCGCAAGTTGATGGAGTTGGAGCAGAAGCGGCGTGAGCGCGGATTAAGCTTCAAGATTGAAATGGATGGCGGCCTTGGCCCGGACAACGTTGCGGATGTAGTGCGGGCAGGCTGCGATTGGGTGGTGGCGGGATCCAGCATCTTTCAGAGTGAAGATCCGGAAACCACCGTGAAGAAAATGCAACAACTCGCCCGGGAAGCAACCACGATCCGGGCCTGAGATCTTTGGAGTAGACTGAATGACCAATCGGCAATGGATGAAGACTGTTCTTGTCGCTGTACTTGCAATGGCGATGTTGGCTGGTTGCGGATTCCGCCGCAAGAAGTATGAGAATCCGATCACCAAGGACACCTTGCAGCCCGACAAGGTGCTCTTCGACAAAGCCGTTCGCGACCTCGAAAAGAACCGTTTCGAAATCGCACGCCTCACGCTACAAACGCTGATCAACACCTACGATACGAGCGAGTATCTGGCGAAGGCGAAACTCGCGATCGCTGATAGCTGGTTCCGCGAAGGCGGCTCGCACGCATTGGCCCAGGCCGAAGCCGAGTACAAGGACTTCATTCTGTTCTATCCGGCTTTGGAAGAAGCGGCCGAGGCTCAGGAGAAGGTCTGCATGATCCACTACAAGCAGATGGAGAAGCCGGACCGCGACACCACCCATATGCTTCGCGCCGAGGATGAATGCCGGCAACTTCTGCAGCAGTTCCCGAACAGCAAGTTCGTGCCGCGTGCGCAGCAGCTTCTGCGAAACATTCAGGAAGTGCTTGCCGAAGGCGAGTTCCGCGTCGGCAACTTCTATCATCACAAGGGCAGTCACCCCGCGGCCGCGAACCGTCTGCAGACACTGGTGGATCAGTACCCGTTGTATAGCGCAGCCGACGATGCACTGTGGCTCTTGGGCGATTCTTACGGGCGCATGGGCCCGCGCTTCCGCGACAAGACCGGCATGGCCTATTCGCGCATCGTGAAGGACTATCCGCTCAGTCCCTACGTGGATGAGGCGAAAAAGAAGCTTCAGGAGATGGAGTTGGAAGTCCCGGAGGCGGACCCGGTGGCGCTGGCTCGTATGAAGTACGAGCAGGAAAACGAAGTGAAGAAGGGCATGGGCGGCAAAGCCTTCGGCGTCTTCCGCAAGAGCCCCGATACCACGCAGGCCGCAAAGTCGGGCACTCCGGCGATGACGCGCAATCAGCCGACCATTCCCGTCAGTGTTCCCGTGCCGGCGGCCGTGGGCGCTGGCGTCACCGACGTGACACTTTCCACCAATCAGGACACAACGGCTCTCGATACACAGCCCGACGCGCGCGCCAATCCGCCGCAACCCGAAGCCGCAAACACAGAAGCCGCGAAGACCGAAGCGGCGAAGACGGAAGCCGCGAAAACCGAAGTGGAGTCCCAGCAGCCGTTGCCGCAGAATCGCACTCCGGAAGCAAAGAAGGGGAAGAAGAAGTCCAAGAAATGACCCGAATTCTGCTTGCTGATGACAGCCCCCACGCGCAACGCATGGGCGAGCGGATCCTGCAGGAAGAGGGTTACGAGGTTGTATCGGTGACGGACGGCGAAACCGCGTTGGTTCGTCTGCCCGACGTTGACCCCGACCTCGTCATCGCGGACGCGTTTCTCCCGCGGCGGTCCGGTTTCGAGATCTGCCGCGAGGTGAAGAACAACGCCCGCTTCAAGCATGTACGCGTCGTACTGACGGCCGGCGTGCTGGAACCCGTGGATGAAGTGGAAGCTTCACGTGCCGGTAGCGATGCCTTGATCAAGAAGCCGTTTGAAGCTTCCATGGTGCTCGACACCATCAAGCCGCTGCTCGAAGCGTCGAAACTCGCCCGGGAGACCGAGTTGCTTCGTGCCGCCGGGGCAAGCGCCACCGAGGAGGATCCGCTTCACCCGGAACGCGTGCGTGCCGCGGTGACCCTCGCGCTGGACGCCGCCATGCCCGCGCTGGTGGATGAGATCACCACTCGCATTCTGAATACGCTAAAAAAGTAAGGTAATGCCAGACAATTCGTTCGACATCGTTTCCATCGTGGAGATGCCTGAGGTGGTCAACGCCATCCAGCAGGC
>JAEUQE010000436.1 GCA_016789785.1 Bryobacterales bacterium | reverse complement strand
CGGCACACCGCTCAAGTTGGCGCCGCGCAAATTCGTGGCTTCGATATTCGCGCCGACAATGCTCGACCCGCGCAGATCGGCCTTCTGCAGATTCGCGCCGGTAAGGTTCGCCTGTTTGAGATTCGCACCGGTAAGATCGGCGCCGCGAGGATCGGAGCCACTCAAGTTCGCGGCTTCCAGAATCGCGTTCTTCAGATTCGCACTGCGCAGGTCCGCCTTGCTCAGGTTGGATGCGAAGAGATTCGTACCGCTCAAGTCGGCCTTGCTCAGCACCGCCTGTTCGAAGATCGCCTTGCGCAGATTGCTATTGCTCAAATTGGAGCCGCGCAGATCGGTGTAGCGGCAGGTTGCGCCTTCGAGCGTGCACTTTGCCAACGCTACGCCTTCCATCTTCGTCTTCACCAGGCTCGCACCGGAAAGATTCGCTTCGGCGAGATTGCACTTGGTGAGATCGGCTGCGTCGAGGTTCATTTTGCTCAAGTCGGCGCCGCTGAGGTCGGGAATGGTGCCCGGCTTCTGGGTCCGCATGAAATTCCACTTTTGTACGCCCTGTTTCAGCAGGGTCAGGTGTGCCGCGTTCGCCATTGGTTGTTTCGTCCTCCGTATGTTGGTGGTTCCGGAATGGCGCGCCGGCGCCCCCGCTCCCCAGACGCATCATAAGCTAATGCGGAATGGAGCATCAACTTGAAACATGGCCGCTTCCATCGATCCCGCTTGCTCTGCGCACGGCGCGTACCGCAACATGGAGAAGCAATGCTGATCGTACATGTGCATGTTCATGTGAAGCCCGAGTGTGTGGATGCATTTCGGGAGGCGACCATCGAGAACGCCCGCAATAGCGTGCAGGAGCCGGGAATCGCCCGTTTCGACGTTGTGCAGCAGGCCGATGATCCGTCGCGCTTCGTGCTGGTGGAAGTGTACCGGACCACCGAAGCGCCTACCGCGCACAAAGAAACGAAGCACTATCAGGTGTGGCGCGACACCGTCGCCGATATGATGGCCGAGCCCCGCACCAGCGCGAAGTACAGCAACGTGTTTCCGGACGATTCGGGCTGGTAGGGACATGGTGAACTTCGAATTCGCCACTGCGTCGCGCATTCTGTTCGGCGCAGGAAAACTGCGGGAGCTTGCGAGCGCCGTGCAAAGCATGGGGTCGCGGGTGCTGCTGGTGTGCGGAGCATCGCCCGATCGTGCAGGGCGCGTGCGGGAGCAACTCGCGCCAACTGCGGTGACGATGTTCTCTGTTGTTGGCGAGCCCACCGTCGAGGCAGTGCGGCGCGGCGTGGAGACCGCGCGCGCAGAGGAGTGCGATGTGGTTGTGGCCGTGGGTGGCGGCAGTCCCATCGACGCTGGCAAGGCCATCGCATCCTTACTTGCCAATGGCGGGGATCCGCTCGACTATATCGAAGTCGTCGGCAGGGGGCAGGCAGTGCGTCAGCCATCGCTGCCGTTCCTCGCGATTCCGACGACCGCCGGCGCGGGTGCGGAAGCAACTCGCAACGCCGTGCTGGCCGTGCCCGAGCATCGTGTGAAGGCGAGCCTTCGCAGTCCTCATCTGCTGCCACGGGTCGCTATCGTGGATGCCGAACTCAGTGCGAGCATGCCACCGTCCGTCACTGCGGCGACGGGGATGGATGCCCTCACGCAGTTGATTGAACCCTACGTGTCCATTCGCGCCAATCCGTTCACTGATGTGATGTGCGTGGAGGGCATGCGCCTGGTTGCCACATCGTTGGAGCGTGCGTTTCAGAATGGCGCGGACATGGAGTCTCGCGAACAGATGGCGATGGCGAGCATGCTCGGTGGAATGGCGCTGGCCAATGCCGGACTCGGTGTAGTGCATGGATTCGCGGCGCCGGTTGGCGGCATGTTCACTGCGCCCCATGGTGCGGTTTGTGCGGCACTGCTGCCCTCGGCGATGCGCGTGAATCTGGATGCGCTTCGCAGCCGCCAGCCCGGGAGTGAAGCGATTGGCCGCTACGAAGTTGTCGCGAGGATCCTCACTGGAGACGCACACGTTTCGGCGGACGATGGCGTCCGCTGGGTGGAGCAACTCGCATCCCGCCTGGAGATTCCGCCGCTGCGATCCTATGGCATCGAGCCCGCGCACACGGCGGACCTGGTGGCGAAGACAATGCAGGCCAGCAGTACGAAAGGCAATCCGATCGTATTGAGCGCCGGCGAACTCGAGTCGATTCTTTCGAGTGCACTCTGACGATGAGGCTTCGGCCAGCCCGCTATACTAAATCCCATACTCCTGTTTCCCGATGTCAAACCCAGTGGCCGCCATTCCTCACCGAGTCAGCTTTCTGCTCCTGTATCCACCGGACCTTTCCGTCTTCGCCGGAGAGTTCCTGCAGCAGTTGGAATACTGCGGCTTGAAGGGACACGTAGCCGGCTGCGAGTTGAGCGGCGCTTCGTTGCGCGCGGATGCCCGTGAGGCGATCGGCAACGCTTTCCATGCGATGTTGCTGTTCGGTACGAACGTCTCTCCAGCGGATAAGCAACTCGGCGAAGCGATCGAGATCCAGCGCAAACGCAGGGACGGCTTTCATCTCTTTCCGGTGCTGATGGATGAGGCACAACTGCCCGCGATGCGGCGCGAAGGGGCGAAGGAATTTCGCGATCGCACGCTCCGCGTATCGAGCAGCGCGTTGATCGCATCACTGCCGGCATTCATGGACGGTCTAATTCCGGGATGGACACGCGCTCACTATCTCTCGCGCTATTGGGCGCTGGAGGAACTCCTGCGGGCCGGCGAATTCGCGACTGCAGCCGGCATTGCGCGAACGCTTTGCGAGAAGGCCGCCGCGGCGGAAGCCTCTGCCTATGAGCAGGCGATGGTCGACATCCCGATGTCGCGAGTGCTGCTGTCGCGCGCGCTGTCCGGATTGGGCGAACGCGAAGAATCCCTGCAGTTGCTGTCGACCGCCAGGGACGAGATGCTGGCCGTGCTTGGCCGCGAAAGCGATCGCAAGTCGCCGTCACGCCCGGTGGTGCTAATCGAGATCGCGGATGCCATGCTCGACATCAAGATGGTGGCCGAGGCCGCGGTGACGTTCGAAGAGGCGGTGGCCGCGTCGCTTGAGGAAGACGATGCGATGCATGCCGCGATCGCACGAGGCCAGCTCGCGCAGGTGCTGGTGTCGCAGAAAAAGTACGCTGAAGCGATCGCGTTGAGTGAACAGGTGCGCGATGCGTTCGCCGCGATGAACGACGATGGAATGCTCAGCCGGGCGTGGCGGCAGCTTGGCCAGATTCATCAACAGGCGTCGCAGACCACCGAGGCCGAGCACGCCTTCACCGCGGCGCTGCGGCTGAATCCCGATCCCGAACTCGCCACCACACTCGCACAACTCTGCGCAAAGCAGGACCGTCTACGAGACGCCGCTCAATTCTCACTGCAGGCCGCATCGATGCACGCATCCAATGCCGACTTGGAGAAGGAGCGCGATGCGCGCGTGGATGCAAGCCGTTACTTCGCAAAGAGCGGCGCGGCGGACGAAGCGCGGGCCGAGATCGAGAGGATTGAGCGTCACGAAGAGACGCTTGGCGAGGCGGGGCAACCGTGGAAGGTGATGGACGCACGCCAACAGTTGGAGATCGCACTTGGCAACGCGGAAGCAGCAGCCGAGGCCAAGCGGAAGGCCACGGAGACGTTTCTCGCATTCCGGCGGAAGCGTGGAGAGAACGACCTGCCAAGCGGGGAGATCGCCAATTTCGTGGTGTTCGCGGTGGCCGGCGGATCCACCGAAGCAGCCGCAAAACAGCTCGAGCATTTCCTTCAGAATCCGGATCTGCCGGCCAACGCCAAGGCCTATGTCGGCGCCATTCGCGAAGTGGTTGGAGGATCCCGCGACCGGTCGCTCGCCGAGCATCCCGACCTCAACTA
>JAEUQE010000435.1 GCA_016789785.1 Bryobacterales bacterium | reverse complement strand
CTCCGCGTGCCCCGGTCCGGCGGCAGCAGTAAGCCCCGCTTCATTCTCTCCGGAGAAGAGCCCCGCCCGGGCCATCATGAGCGCGACGAGTTGGCCCGCATTCTCACTAGCCATATTCAGTTCTCGCGTGCCACCACGAACCGCATCTGGGCGGAGTTGATGGGCTTTGGAATCGTGGAGCCCGTCGATGACTTTGACCTCGCCCGCGAAGATCAGGCGTCCAATCCGGAGCTGTTGCAAGCCTTGGCCGTCGAGTTTCAGAAGAGCAACTACAGCATCCGTCAACTGATCCGCGCCATCATGACATCCAGCGCTTATCAACTTTCGTCGCGATTTGAGGGCGACTGGGAGGAACGTTACACCGGCTACTACGCGCGCAAGTACGTGCGCATGCTCAGTGCTGCGGAACTCCATGATGCAATCACGCTGGCAACCGCGCGTCCCGCAAAGCTTCCTTCCGGCGCGGCCAACGTTCCCATGGTTCAACAAATGGCTGACCCCAAGCGTGCCGGCAAGGATGTGGATAGCTTCATGAAGACCTTCGGACAGAGCAATCGTGACGACATGCCTAAGAAGACGCCGCCGAGTTCGTTGCAGGCCATGTTGCTGATGCAGTCGAAGATCGTGACGGATCGTGTACTGGCGATGGGCGGAAGCCGTGTGGAGACGCTGTTGGCATCGGCCTCCACCGACGAGGATCTCATCAATCGCATGTGGCTCTCCACCATTGCCCGGCCCGCGACCGGAGCCGAACGCGAGGTCGCGAAAAAGGCGCTCGCAAAGGACCGCCGCCGCGGCGCCGAAAATCTGCAGTGGGTGCTGATCAACAGCCCGGAATTCATCTTCAACTACTGAGGCCCCTTCATGCGAAAGACGATTGGTGAATTTCTGCCCGCGCGCCGCGACATTCTGCAACTCGGCGGATGGGGGCTGTTAGGCGCCTTCGCCGAACAGGCCCTGATGCCCATGCATGTGCGTGCCGCCGGCAAAGCGAATCCACGTGCCACGGCGCGGTTCTGCGTCGTCATTGAACTCGCCGGCGCGATCAGCCACCTCGACACGTTCGACTTCAAGGAGAGCGCGGGCACGCCGAAAGATCTCGACGTGCGCCAGGTCCGCAACGGACTCTATCTGAGCCACCGTCTGTTTCCCGAGCTTTCCAGAGAGATGGATCACGTCTCGATTGTGCGCTCCATGAAAAGCCACGAAGTGGTTCATTTTCGCGGGCAATACTACACGCAAGCGGGACGGCCGCTGAATCCGGCAATCGCCCCGGAAATTCCATCGGTGGGCTCCGTGGTGTCGTATGAATTCGAATCTCACCGCAGACCGGGCGACACCTTCCCCACCTACATTGGCTGCAATCTCGATACGTCGGGATGCGGCGCGCTCTCCACAGGCTTCCTTCATCCGAAGCACTCCGTTCTTGATGTGAATCTCAAGTCGGGCGCCGGCGCGCAGGCAGTGGAAGGTGAAGCCGCTCAGGTGCTGGATGAACGCTACCGGTTGCTGAATGAGTTGGACAAAGCCATGTCGGCCGGCCGCCAGGGCCGCGACCTCAGGCTTAGCGCGTATCGTGACTTCCAGCAAAGCGCCTATCAGGTGATGGGCGATCCGCGTTGGCCGAAAGCGTTCGCCTTTTCCGGCGAAGACCGTGTGCGCTACGGCGAGAACGAGGTTGGCCTTGGTTGCCTGCTGGCACGCAATCTGATCATGGCGGACGCGGGCACGCGCTACATCCACATCACGCATCCCGATTGGGATCATCACAAGAACATCTATGAGCATTCGGCGAAGTCCAACCATTACATTCGCTGCAATGAGTTTGACCGCGCGATGGCGAATCTGATGCGCGATCTGCGCGCCGCGCCGTCACCTCGGGACAAGGGCAAAACGCTGTTCGACGACACCCTCATCGTGATGGCAACGGAGTTCGGACGCACGCCCGGCGCACTCAACGGCATCAAGGGCCGTCACCACTACAACCTCGCCTACCTGTCGCTGTTCGCGGGCGGCGGAGTGAAAGGCGGACGCATCCTTGGCGCAACGGACAAAGATGGAGCACAGATCACCGACACCGGCTGGAAGTACAAGCGCATGCAGCCGAAAACCGAGAACGTGTATGCCACCATCTACTCGGCGCTCGGAATCGATTGGAAGAAGGAGATGACCAACACTCCATCCAAGCGTGCCTATCGTTATGTGGATGTGCTCGGCGCTACGGAGTTCGCCGTCGATGACGAGTTCGCGGAACTGTTTGTCTGATGCGGATGCTGCTGCTGTGCGTGTTTGCGGCAAGGCTTCTTGCGCAGGATCCAACCATCGAGATGGCGCAGATCCCCGCGGGCGAATTTACCATGGGCCGCACTCGCCTCACGCCCGACGACAAGACGACCATGCGTCCGCGCGTGCTGCTGGATGACCGCCCCGATCACAAAGTCCACATCGGCGCATTTCAGCTCGACAGGACCGAAGTGACCCATGCTCACTATGAGAAGTTCGTGAAGGCGACCAACCGCCGCCCGCCCTATCACTGGCTGAATGGCGTGATGCCGCCCGAAGCCGCCCAATGGCCCGTCTACAACGTCGATTGGGACGATGCCAATGCCTACTGCGTTTGGGCCGGCAAGCGCCTACCCACGGAGGCGGAATGGGAACGCGCGGCCCGAGGGGGAAGGGAAGGCCTCAACTATCCTTGGGGTGACAAGGCCGATCCCAAGCTCGCACTCTACAACACCCCGAACGGCGCACAGAAGGTCGCACAATTCCCACCCAATGATTTCGGGCTCTTCGACATGGCCGGCAGTGTCAGCGAATGGACAGCGGATTGGTTTGATCGCGAATACTATCTGCGCTCCCCGGCTGCGAATCCAAAAGGCCCAGAGAACGGTTCGTATCGCGTGATTCGCGGCGGCGCCTGGTCCGACGGGCCGGCGCGAATCACGGTGTTCTTTCGCAACTGGGTGCGGCCCAACCATCGCACGCCGAATCTCGGCTTTCGATGCGCGAAGTGAGGCGCACGCCAACTACGGCCGCGCTTCCAATACGAGATTGAACGGCGTCTCCGTGGCGCGCCGGAACCTGCGGAATCCGCCCTTCGTGATGATGTCGCGAAGCCGTGCTTCCCCGGCCTGCGCTCCCAGCGCAAGGCCCACTTCCTGTGCCATCGAACACGGCGTGCAGATCAGCGTGGAAGCCGCGTAGTATGCGCGTCCCACGGGATGGAAGTTCTGTTCGGTGCGATCCTCCGCATAGGGCTCCACGATCATCCATGTCCCATCCGGCTGCAACGCGGAGAGCACATGAGCCGCCGCGCCTTCCGGATCGCCCAGGTCATGCAGCGCGTCAAACGTCGTCACCAG
This sequence comes from Bryobacterales bacterium, assembly GCA_016789785.1. The sequence continues at coordinate 531 of JAEUQE010000435.1, read as the reverse complement.
TTCGTAGCTGCCGGGGAAGTTCTTCGCGGTGGCTACCTCGAACTGCACGTTGGCCGTCACGCCCGCTGCCTCGGCGCGTTGCCGTGCCGCGGCGATGGACTCCGGATGTGCGTCGAAGCCAATGAACATCGACTTGGGAAACGCCTGCGCCATCAGAATCGTGGAGGCGCCGAATCCGCAGCCCATGTCCGCGACGCGTATGCCTTCCTTCAACCGCTGCATCACTCCATCCAGGGCAGGAATCCAGTCGGCCACGAGATGCGCGACATAGCCGGACCGGAAGAATCGCTCCACTCCATGGAAGAGTTGGTGATCGTGAGCATCCCAGCCCACTCCCTCACCAGTTTTGAACGCACGCTCCAGCGCCGGCTGGATCTTCGCCGCGGCCAGAGCGGTTTGGAATGCGCCGACGAAGAAAGCCGGGCTGCTCTCGTCTGCGAACATCATGGCCTGCTCGGGCGACAGAATGTAGCGGCATGTGCCGGCCTCGTAGTCGATGTAGCCTGCCGCGGCGTGCGCGTTCAGCCATTC
>JAEUQE010000434.1 GCA_016789785.1 Bryobacterales bacterium | reverse complement strand
GAGGTGAAGATGAACTGCTGGATCTGGCGGCGGCCATCACCGACTGCGATTGGCCAGGAGTCGAACTCTTTCTTCGTGACGTAGCTGCCGAGTTCCGCCGTTCCGGTCTCAAGCAACGGCGGCTCGCTGGATACAGTGATCTGGTCGGACACGTTGCCGACCTCAAGGGTGAAGTCCACGGTGAGCGTCTGTGCCACCGACAAGATCACGTTGTCGCGGACCGCGCCTTTGAATCCGGGGGCCGATACCGAGATCCGGTAGGTGCCCGGAATGAGGTAGGGCATGCGATAGACGCCCGCCTCGGTGGTCGTGGTGCTGGCCTCGACTCCGGTTGACGGATTGAGAGCTTTCACCGTGGCGCCGGCCACCACGGCGCCCGTCGGGTCAATAATCGTTCCATTGAACGTGCCACGTTCCCCTTGCGCCCAGAGGCCAAGGTTCACCAAAAGGAATGTCGCGAACAAACGAGAGGACATTCGGATACACCTCACTCGCAGATGCGTAAAATCAGACCGCTTGGAAAAAGATCCCCAGACAATTGGAGACAGTCTATCACAGGGCTGAAACACAAGGGCTGGCGAGGGCGTTTTTTTTCTCGAATCTTGAGGCGCGGACCGCGGGGCAGGTTTTTGAGGAAGGCTGGAGGTGCCGTCAGCGCGAGCTTTTCCGCGGCATCCGCTTCGTGGTGGTGCTCTTGAGGGCGGTCTTCGAAGATGCCTTGCTGCGCGTCTTCGAGTTGTTTGCGACGCGCAGTTTCCAGGCAGCGTGAAGAGCGCCCGTGAGGACATCTTCGGTCGCTTCGGAGAGCCGGATGTGCGTCATGCCCATGCGTCCCCAGCCGCCTTTGATGGGAAGAAACAGGTCGGGACGGTCTGCCAGGAAATCGGCCTGAATCTCAGGCGAGATCATCAGGTTGCCGTAGCCTTCCTTCACGGAAGCAAGCGTGGCGAAGACCCGGCCGCCCACACGGAAATCGACAGCGCCCATGTGCGAGCCTTCTTCGGCGCCCTCGAAGCTGAGGGCGATTCGGCGGAAGTCGTCAGGTGTCATGGCAGCCCCATTGAGGGTAGCACAGCTCTTCCTGGCGTTCTGCTTACGTGGTGGCGGGAGTGACGCGCGCGGTCAGGGCGCCAGCCACGTCCTCCTCTCACGAAGCGGATCGCGGGCAAGCGAGTGGGAAAGACAACCTGAGCGGATTGCCCGGTCGCGATGCGACGTTCGGTGTTCCTTCGGGAGAACACCCGGCTGCTATCGCAGGATGTTTGGCATATACTGAGTGGAATCCGAAATGGAGTAGCCATGTTTCGTTATGTTGCTGTACTGTTACTTACAACGTGCGCGACTGCCCAGGACTATCGTGCTCGCGTGCAGGGACTGATCACCGATTCCACACAGGCAGCCGTGCCTGGCGCCAAGGTCGTGTTGCGGAACACGGCAACTGGCATTGAAACCAACCGCGAATCCGGCCCGGCAGGCACTTACCTTTTCGATGCCGTGGAACCTGGACGTTATCAACTCACCGCGGAAATCGCGGGGTTTTCCAAGGCGGTTCGGGACAACATTGTCGTGCAAACGCGTGCCGACGTCACAGTGGACGTCATGCTGCAACCCGGGCAATTGACCGAGTCCGTCACCGTATCTGCATCCGCCGAAGGTGTGCAACTGCAGTTCAATTCGTCAACGCGCGAGTTGACCGTCGATGGCAAGATGCTCAAGGAGCTGCCCATCAAGCAACGCAATCCGTTTACACTGGCGCTGCTCGATCCCGCCGTGGTCAATCGCTACGGCGCGGAGCGCAACCCGTTCTTCATGTGGTCATCAAGTTCGATCGACGTCGGGGGCTCGACGAATCGAAAGAACGACCTGCTTCTCGATGGTGCGCCCCTGCAACTGAACCAGAAGGGTTCCTACGCGCCACCCATGGACGCGGTACAGGAGTTTTCGGTTCAGCAGAACTCCGTGGACGCCGAATTCGGCCACTCGGCGGGTGGCGTCCTGTCTTTGTCGATCAAGTCCGGGACTAACAGCTACCACGGGACGGCTTACTATTTCGGGAGGAACCCGAAACTCAATGCGGTAACGAATTCGGTCACCCGCGCCGGCAACCTGATCCGCAACCATATCGCCGGGGGCACCATTGGCGGCCCCATCCGGAAGAACAAGCTATTCACCTTTACGTCCTATGAACACTGGAACACGCGGGAACCGCGCAACACACTTCGCACCATGCCCACCGATCTGGAGCGGCGCGGCGATTTCTCGCAGTCGCAAACGATCTTCAACACGCTCCGCGGAATTTACGATCCCTGGACGTCGCGCCTGGATGCGGCCAACAACCGCGCGACACGCCAGCCCTTTCCGGGCAACGTGATCCCGGCCAGCCGCATTGATCCTACCGCCGCGCGCTTCATGCAAGACATCTGGGGACCCAACAACCCAGGCGATAACGTCACAGGAGTGAACAACTTCAAGACGTCTTACTCGTGGAAACTGGAAAACTGGAATTTCAATAACCGCACCGATTGGAACATCAACGAGAAGTGGAAGGTATTCGGGCGCTACTCGCAGCTCGGCACCACTCTCGATCAGGACAACTACACTCCGAACAATTCGCCTGCGATGACGAACGACAACGGCGGGCTGATGAACTCGCGCAACATCGCAGGAGACGCGGTCTACAGCCTGGACGCACGCACGATCGTCAACCTCCGAGCGAGCTTTTCCGAACTCGCGGACGACTACAATGCGCCCTCCGCCGCGATCGGCGAGCAGGGACTGGCTACTTTCTGGCCGAACAACCCCTGGTATAAGCCTTACAGCTTCGATATGCCGGCGGTCTATTATCCGCAGGTCACGATCGGGAACAACACGCTGGGCCGGTCGAGTTACTGGATTCAGCGTCCGGAGGGCTACAATTTCTCCGGCAAGATTTCGCGGGTATTTGGGAAGCACTATCTGAAGATTGGCTCCGAGTTCCGCCGTCAGGTGGCGAACGGCCGGTTCCCGAACCTGATGGCGTTTTCCTTCGCCGCCGGGCTGACGGCAGACACGTTCATCGGTACCGACGTGCGGCGGTCCGGCGACTCTTACGCGACGTTCCTGCTGGGCGCGCTTGATAGCGGATCCACCACGCAGTATGTGGCACCGCAGAGCATTCGAACGAACTACGCCGGCCTGTTCCTTCACGACGACTACAAAATCACGCGCAGACTTACGCTGAACCTGGGACTGCGATATGAAGTATCGACGCCACCGATCGACCAGGAGGACCGTTTTTCGCGCTTCCTCGACCTTACCCAGCCGATTCCCGAAATGCAGGCAACGCCGCCTCGGATTCCCGCCGATGTGCTGGCTCTCCGCACGGCGCCGCCGATCTACAACGGCGCGTGGGTATTTACCAACCCCAGCAACCGCAACATTTACAATACGCAGAAACTGACATTCATGCCCCGGATTGGTGGCGCCTATCGGATTAACGATCAGACGGTAGTCCAGGCCGGTTTCGCGCGCTATGTGGTGCCCACGTCGCTCAACACGGTCACGATTGAGCGCATTTCGTTTCCCGGTTTCAGTGCGACTACTGCGACACGCGCTCTCATTGAAGGCACGCCGCAAACCACACTGTCGCGCCCCTTCGGCGAGGGCTTCAATCCCCTTCAGCCCATCGTCGGGAAGGGCTTCGGCCGCTACACGAATCTGGGCGCAGGGGCCTCCTGGTTCGACCCGAATCTCCGGCTGCCCACCAATGACCGTATCAACTTCACCATCCAGCGCCAGTTGTGGCGCGGCTTCAAGTTTGACGGAACTTACTTCATGAACCTTGGACGCGGGCTCTCTCTCGGCCGGGCGCTGAACCTCACCGATCCGCGGATTTCCTATCGCGAGAAAGCGGCGCTGAGTGTAAATGTCGCGAATCCCTT
>JAEUQE010000433.1 GCA_016789785.1 Bryobacterales bacterium | reverse complement strand
TACTTCACGGGCTCCCAGCGGCACACCTTCGAGAACGGTGTTTCGGTCACCACTTTGCGCATGTTGTTAATCACGGTACCGGCCGGCGACGTGTCTCCGGCATTGCACGCCGCAAAACCGCCGCCCATGTCGGTTCCAGGCCCAGGACCGGTAGGCTTCGGAGGCGGTGGAGGTGCGGCAGCCGCCACCGGAGCCCTGGGAGTCGATTCGACTGCCACTTCGTTGCGGTCGGCCAGTTCCGCAAACTTCTTCGGAAACTTCTTGCCGTCCCATTCAAAGATGAGAGTATCTTCGCCGATCTCCGTCAGTTTGTACTCGCCGACTTTTTCGCCCGGCTTGAACGGCTTCTGCTGGCTGGGTCCATCGCTGAGAATCGCCATCATGCCATCGCCGAGATTCATCGCCCCGTAGAAACGCGGAAACGCGGGTTGCGGCTTGGGCGGCGGCGCTTCCACCACCACCGACGGATTGCGATCCTTCGAGAACAGCATCATCTGCGCAACGTCGGCATAGCCTGCTGCCTGAACCGGTGTGGGCGGCGGTGGCGTGGGGATCGCGGTTGCGGGAATCTGAGCGCCCGGCGCCGGCGCGGGCCGCGTGGCGATTTTCTTCTCCCGTTCGCGCGCGGCCTTCCAATTCGTATGTAACTCGCGGCCGAGCAACGCGATGCCGACGATCAGGAGCAGGTTCAGAAACCACAGTTTCTTTCTCAAAACGCTACTCCTTTCCGTTCCGGCACCAGCTTTTTCGGAACCACGGCCGACACGGTCATGCGCACATTCGTCGTCTTCTGCTTCTGATTCGCCGAGTAGACACGCAGCTCTTGCAGCGCCACAAGCTCGGGCTGCGAGGTCATCTCAGTGATGATGTTCAGCAGTTGTTCAATCGCGCACTCCATGTTGATCGATACGGGCACTTCGCCGTAATGATCACCGAAGGCTTTCACCTGGCCGAACTCGCTGTTGCGGATCTCGACGCGGGGATTCTGCGCGCTGGCCACGCGGCGAATGATCGTCAGCAACTGGGCTTGTGCCTGCGCCGCTGTGTCGGCGGTCAGCACGCGTTTTTCACGTTGCGCGAGCTGCTCGGAGATCTTCTTGTAGACTTCTTCGCGGCCCGGCACCTGCGCGCTGATCTGACGCATGCGGTCGAGACGCTTCTCGGTAACCGAGATTACTTCCTGTGGCGACACGGTGCTCGCCGTTTCGGTGGGCGCATCGGTGATCAGCACATACAGCAGCACACCGATAACAGCGCAGCCCAACAGCAGCAGTGCACGGCGATCGCGTTCGGAGAGCTTCATTGCTCCGCTCCTTCACGCGCCGACCGGATGCGAAACACTTCGGTGTTGCCCATGCGGCTCAGCGGCACCAGGAATTCCGAGCTCTGAAACTGCGGCGAATTGTCGAGAGCCTTCAGCAGTCCCGTGGCCTGATCCGCCTCGCCGGCAACAACCATCGCGGTGCGGCTGAGTTCGAGAGTATTCAACCAGGCGGGCGGGGCGATCACTTTCGTCGCTTCGCGCAATGCCTCGAGATCCGTCTTCGTTCGGGACTGGAAGCGATCGAGCAACTCGATCTGCTTGCGAGCCTGCTCCGTGCGCGAATCCAACCGAGACACCATCTTCGCACGGGGCTCCAGCGATGCGATCTCCGCTTCCAGGGCCTTCAAGTACTTCTGATCTTCGTAGCGCGAGTACATGCCCAACGCCGCCAGTCCTGCGATCAGCAACACACCGAGAATGATGGTCGGGACGTAGATCCAGCGCGAACTCTGCACACGCATGGATGCGGGAAGCAGGTTGATGGGTAAAGCCAGACGCGGGCATGCGGCTGCCAGCGCCGCCAGATAGGCCAGAGTGTGCGAACGTGTGAGCTGCGCATCCGCTGCGGGAACTCGTCGCGGAGGGGGAATGAGTTCGACGAGTTCCCGCGGTTGAACTGCGGAAGTCAGACGGAGTTCGGACATCGCAAGGACCGCGGCGCGTTCCCACGGCTCAAGATAGGTGGCGGAGTAGACCGGACGCGCCGTGCTCTCACCGTAGACTTCGACGCCGTTCGGTGTTTCGGTCAAACCAGCAAAGCCTTCCCGCGGAGGCGTCGCCATCAGACGCAGGGCGCCGTAGTAGAGTGCCGCTGAAAAACTGAAGCTGGCGATTTTCACGCCGGCTTCGGCGAACCGTTCGGCATAGCGGTCAATCACGGATTGGCGCGCAAGACCGGCCAGTACCGATCCGGATTCGGTCAGCTTTGCCCACGACCATGCCGCTTCGCCTTCCGGATAGGGGTGCAGCGTGTCGACCTGGAGCAGCAGCGCGGCCTCGATTTCACTGCTGCCCACGCCGGGGAGCGCGATGGTTCGAACAATCACTTCGCGGCGAGGCAATGCCACGGTGGCCGAGAGGTGGCTCGCTCCATGTTGCCGCAGAAAGGCCATGTACTCGTTGCCCCATTCGGCGGCAGGCCGTTCCTGATAGTGTTCGATCAGCAACGTTCCAAGCACGTCGATGCCGGACGGACGCACTTTCACGACAGCCACGCGAAGATCGGCGCCGGCGATTTCGATGCCAACGCCTGTGCCAAACGCAAGCCAGGAGCGCAGCCCGCTGCTCATGCCGATTCCCTCACTGCAATTCTCCCGGCTGCATGCCGGCCTGGTCGTACCAGCGGATGACGTGATAGGGAGCGTCTCTGGTGGACGGGGCCAGCTTCACCACGGCGGCAACGGTGCGTTTCATGTCGCTCAATTGGCCGTTCGGAAGCCGCATCCGGGCCGTGGCGCGAATTGTGACGATCGATCCCATGCCGGCAAACAGCCGCCCGGCGAGCGGCCCGAGCTGCGCGGTGAGGAAGCGTAGTTGATCGTTGTTCTGAAAGGGGGCGATCCGGCGGGCCTGTGTGATTGCGAAAACCGCATCCGGCGGCAGCCCAAGCGCGAGTAGGGTTTCCGGTTGCGCGGAGTTCACATCCACCTGTGCGCCCCCGGAATACGCAGAGAGACAGTCCTTGAGGCCCGCGCGGGGGATCAATTTCCCGTCGCGATCACGGTCCCAAGTGCCATGAAATAGCTCTGGCGTCATGCCTCTTACGTTCAACACTTCCTCGATCTCTTCTATGGACGCGTGGCGCGCCAGAAAAGTCGGAACACGGGTCAGATAATATTGGTCGAATTCGGTAATCCCTTGTGGAGCCGGCGTTCGCCAGTCGAGGATGCCGGCGGTGATCACGCGTGCCCGCTCGGGTGGCGCGCCCAGGGCGGCGAGCAAAGCGAAAAGCTCCTCGGGACGGATGGTGTTGACGTTGAGTTTGGCGGCTTCGGGAATCAGGCGCACATCCACCACGCCCGCTGGGAACTGCAAGGTCAAAGCGCGCGTGCCTGGGGTGTAGTAGCGATAGCTGCCGTCAGGGTTGCGGTACTGCTCGCTCCACATGATCCAGAGCAGCGTGCGTTCGATGGCGCCGCGTGCCAGGAAGTAGCTCTTCAGTCCGTCGGTCGCGGTGGCGGAGCGCTCCACTTCGCCGCGGACGGTGGTGGCGACCGAGAAGGCAATCGCAGAGAGGGCGGCGGAGAGCCACAGGACGGCGAGGAGTGCGCCGCCTCTGCGTGCGCGAAGGGGGAGAGCGGACCCCAGCGTATCTCGGGGTGAGCCGGGCGTCGGCACGACTGTCGGCGCGGCACGCAAGGGTGCGTGCGCTACCTGATCCACGCGCGTAGCGCAGGCTTGAGCCTGCCGCACCGAGACTCGTCCCGGTGCAGGGCGAGGTGAACGCAAATGCGGGATGAAGGCGGGGTCGGCGAGCCGGGAAGCGTACGGCTGGTCGAGAGCTGATGATCCACCAGGGGCGATTCGCGGGCCCCGAGCACGGGCCTCGACATGAGTGTCGAGGCGGCAGACTGAAGTCTGCGTTACCGTAGCCGGCGCCGAGTTACTGTGAGA
>JAEUQE010000432.1 GCA_016789785.1 Bryobacterales bacterium | reverse complement strand
ACGGCGCTTGGTTGCGAATGCGCGGATCTGGGCAGCGGGCGCATCAAGATGATTCTCGGGGATGCGGTGGAGATTCGGGACATCTACCGTCTGGCGGAAGAGCGGAACTTGCAGTTGCGGCGCTTGAGCCACCGCCGCGATTCGTTGGAAGACATTTTCCTGAAAGCGATGAGGGACGAAAATGGCGGTCTATAAACGCACCTACAAGGGCTACGCAGGCGCGATCACGGCCGAGTGGCAGCGATTCCTGGTGATCCCTCGCTTTGCATGGCAAGGCCTGTTTCAGCAGCGCTTTCTCACCATCATGTTCGTCCTGTGCTTCTTCTATCCTCTGGGCTGCGCACTGTTCCTCTATCTGAATCAGAATCTGCAGACGCTCATCGGCGGGTACATCAACGTGCGAGCGAATCCCCTCACGGTGGGCAATCAGTTCTTCTTCATCTACACGAACGTGCAATGCACGCTGGCGTTCATTCTCACGGCGTTCATCGGGCCTGGGCTGATCTCGTCCGATCTGGCCAACAACGCACTGCCGCTGTATTTCTGCCGTCCGATCTCGCGAACGGAGTACGTGGCCGGCAAGGCGCTGGTGATCGCGGGTCTGCTCTCGATCATTACGTGGATCCCCGGTCTGCTGCTGTTCGGCCTGCAGGCGGGGCTTGCGGACGGGTGGTTCGCGGAGAATTCGTGGATCGCGGGCGCGATTGTAGGCTCGTGCGTTCTGTGGATCCTGGTGATCACGATGCTGGCGCTTGCGTTATCAGCATGGGTACGGTGGCGCATCGTGGCAGGCGCACTGATGATGGTGATTCTCTCGCTCGGGGCGGGCATTGCGCAGACGGTGAAGTCCGTCACGCAGTCGACGGTGGGCTTCTGGTTCGACATCGCCTCTAACAGTGAACGGGTATGGATGGACCTGTTCCGAATGGATCAGTCGGAGACGTTTTCGCTGGAGGAGGCGGTGGGCGCGATTCTCTTCTGCACCGGGATTTGCGTGTACATGCTCGCGAAGAAGGTGCGCGCATACGAGGTGGTGCGATGATCGTCTTCGACAACGTATCCAAGTTCTACGGGCAGGTTCTTGGCGTGAACAAGGTCTCGCTGAGCATTCCACCTGGTATCACCAGCCTGGTTGGTCCGAACGGCTCCGGCAAGACGACGCTGATGAATCTGATGACGGGGCTGATCCGGCCATCGCGAGGTACGGTCACGGTTCACGGGATGACCGCCGCGGATCCGGAGAAGTTCTTTCGCACGGTGGGATACTGCTCGCAGTTCGATTCTTATCCGAAGGGTTTCACGGGCTACGAGTTCGTCTACTCATTCTTGCGGCTGTTTGGCTACGACCATACGGAGAGTGAGCAGCGGACATGGAACTCGCTGGAGAAGGTCGGCCTGACGGAAGCCGCCAAGCGCAAGATCGCGGGCTATAGCAAAGGAATGCGTCAGCGCGTGAAGTTTGCGCAAGCCATCAGTCATGATCCGAAAGTGCTGGTTCTGGATGAACCTCTCAACGGATTGGATCCACTGGTTCGCGCGGAGACGATTGCGCTGTTTCGAGAGTATGCGACCGAGGGGCGCCACGTGATCATCTCGAGCCACGTGCTGCACGAAGTGGACATCATCTCCGATCAGGTGATCCTGATGTCATCGGGGTATGTGGTTGCCGAAGGCCAGATCAAGGGCGTTCGCAGTGAAATCGAGGATCACCCGATGCAGATCCTGATCCGGTGCTCGCGTCCGCAGAAGCTGGCATCGCGCATCTTCGAGCATGATCACATTGTGGAAGCGCGCGTGCACGCCGATGGCCGTGGACTACTCGTGAAGACGAAGAACGCGGACGAATTCTATCTGTTGATGAACCGTATTGCGCTGGATGGGATCGACATTGAGACGGTGGCGCCCGTGGATGATGACGTGAACTCGGTCTATGAGTACCTGATTGGACATGAGGAGGCCACGCGATGAGGATGCGGCAACTGTACGCGGTGTTCCGGTTGGAGATCACGAAGTCGTTCTTTTCAAAGCGCGGCCTGTGGATCTACATTCTCGCACTGATTCCGATTTCGATCTGGTTGATCCACGGCATCGACCGGCAGCAGGACCAGAAGCGAGCATCCGTCACCAAGGAGCAGGTGGCCAAGGTGGAGACCGGCATGACGCGCGATGAGGTGATTGCCTTGCTGGGCGATCCTCCGGAGCGGGTCACGTTTGGTGGACGCCGCAATCGAACCACACAATTCCGCTACTACGATGGGCACGGCACTCATCGCATCAACATTCGCGAGGACAAAGTGACGTCGGTCCGGCACGATGAGGGTTGCGAACTGGGAGAGGAATCGAAAATCTTCGCCGCTGTGTTCCAGTTCTTCTTTGTGAGGTTGGCGATCTTCTTCGGGTGCCTCTTCGTATTCATGAACCTGTTCCGCGGCGAGATCCTGGACAAGAGCCTTCACTACTATTTCCTGGCGCCGGTGCGCCGCGAGATTGTGGTTGCGGGCAAGTTTCTAGCTGGTCTGTGTGCGACGGTGGTGATCTTCGGAGGCAGCGCGTTGTTGCAGATGGCGGCATTCACGTGGCATCTGCCGGCGACGGCTTATCAAGAATACATGGCGCAAGGACAGATGGGAGCCCACTTGTTCGGCTATGTGGTCGAGGCGGCGATGGCCTGTCTCGGATACGGCAGCGTGTTTCTTGCGGCCGGGATGCTTCTGCGCAATCCACTGATTCCCGCGGTGACGATTCTGTTCTGGGAGTCGATCAGTGGCGTGTTGCCGGCCATGTTGCGGAAGATCAGCGTGATTTACTGGCTGAAGTCGATGGCGCCGGTGGAAGTGCCGATTGAGCGTGGTGTTCCGCCACCGATCGCGCTGCTGGCAGTCAACGTGGAACCTGCTCCGATGTATGTCGCGGTGTTGGGCCTGTTCGCGCTTGCGGCAGCACTGCTGTATGTTTCCGGGCGGAAGGTTCGTACGCTGCAGATCAACTACGAATAGCGGCGGCGTTACTCATAGCGCAGGGCCTCGATCGGGTCGATCCGCGAGGCCTTCACCGCGGGATACACGCCGAACGCCACGCCTGTCAGCACCGATACGGCGAATGCAACTACCACCGACGCCGGAGTCACGATCGTTTTCCAGTCGGCTGCACGGGCGATCATCCAGGAGAGGAAGAAGCCGAACGCGACACCGAGCAGTCCGCCCGCCATCGAGATCACGACAGACTCGGTAAGGAACTGCCTCACAATGTCGCCGCGTTTGGCGCCTGTCGCGCGGCGGATTCCGATCTCGCGAGTGCGCTCCATCACAGTGGCGAGCACAATGTTCATGATGCCGATCCCGCCCACCAGCAGCGAAATCGCGGCGATGGCGACCATGACATAGGTGAAGATGGTCTGCGTCCGTTTCTGTTGCGCCAGCAACGCGGCGGGAATTGTCACGGAGAAATCCTGAGTGTTGCGATGAGTGGAGTTCAGGACCGCCACCACGACCTTGGCAACCTCCACGCTCTCCGTGTTGGGCTTCAGACGCAGATCCACGCCATCGAGTTCGTCCTTCAAATAACTGCTCTGATCCCAGAAGCGGTATTGAAACGTATTCAGCGGAGTGAAGACGACATTGTTGCGGTCGAGCATGCGCCCGCCGCTCGATTGCACGGTAGCAGCCACCTGCTCGGCCAACACACCGACAACCTCCAGCCACGTATCGTTGATCTTCACATAGCGGCCAAGGGCGGGGCCATAGCCCAGCATCGACACCTTCGCCGCCGCTCCCAATACGCAGACCGCGGCGCTCGAGTCGCTATCCGCATTGGAGAAGAACTCGCCTTCCACTGCGCGCAGCCCGTGAATGGTGGCGTAGGAAGGACGCACGCCAAACAGTTCCGGCACTTCTCCCGCCGGCTTCGGCAACACGCGGGCCGGATGCAAGGTGCGGCGTGGGGAAAGCATTTCCAGCGATTC
>JAEUQE010000431.1 GCA_016789785.1 Bryobacterales bacterium | reverse complement strand
ACACGGCGAGCTTTCGACTGTTCCGGCTCCTGCGGACGGCGCGGGAGGGTTGGCTATGCGGTAAGGGCCGCGGCGTTGGCCGCACTGCCTGGACCAATCCACCGCTCGTTGACTGCGACGGCGCGGTCAGCAGGGGTGCACATGGCGGCGGAAAAATGGCTCCACGGCTCCGGCAGAGCGGCGAAAGTGGCCTCAGTTCAGACCGGCACTAACAGTGAAGGCGGGGTCGAGATCTGATCATCCACCAGGGGCCATTCGCAGGCCCCTGGGCACGGGCCTCTACAAGAGTGTCGAGGCGGCAGACTGAAGTCTGCGTTACCGTGGCCGGGTCCCGACTCCTCAGGCTAGGCCCGTCTCGGTGCCGCGGTGAAGGCGAGGTCGAGCGCTGATCATCCACCAGGGCGGCACGCCCGCCCCGAGCACGGGCCTCGTCAAGATTGTCGAGGCTGCAGACTGAAGTCTGCGTTACCGTAGCCGGGTCCCGACTCCTCAGGCAAAGCTCGTCCCGGTGCCGCGGCGAAGGCGGCGTCGAGCTCTGATCATCCACCAGGGCGGTGCGCCGGCCCCGAGCACAGTCCTCGTTAAGCGAAGAGTATTGGCCTGGACGCGCCTCATGGTTGCGAGCCTCTCGGATGCGTTGAACCCGTGCATCCGGCGAGAATAGGGAAATGATCTTCCTCATCGGAGGGCGCGGTCTGGTCGGCTCCGCCTTCGCCCGGTTGTTCGACGCTCAGGGCGTGGAGTACGCGATTCTCGATCGCCAGAACTACGCACAGTACGCGGGTCGAAGCTCCAAGCTGGTGATCAATGCCAACGGGAACTCCAGAAAGCCACTCGCCCGCGAGCGGCCTTTGGAAGATTTCGATGCTTCCGTGCGGAGTGTTCGCGCAAGCCTGACGGATTTCCGGTTCGACCGTTACATTCACCTTTCGTCGTGCGATGTCTATCCCGACTGCGGCTCTCCTGCGTCTACCCTGGAGAGCACACCGTTAGCCGTCCATTCGCAGAGCCCCTACGGGTTTCACAAATACCTCGCCGAGCAGTGCGTGCAACACGCCGCCGCAGACTGGCTGATCTTCCGTTTTGGCGGGTTTGTCGGACCCGGTCTGAAAAAGAACGCCATCTTCGATATCTTGAAGGGCGGACCGTTGTGGCTCGACCCCGGGAGCGAACTGCAGTTCCTGCGAACGGATGATGCCGCCCGGATCGTGATGCAGATCGCTGGTAATGTCTCTCGCGAGATCTTCAACCTGTGCGGCAACGGAGTGGTTCGCCTCAGTGACGTGATTTCGTTTACCGGCAGGGAAGTGGCGGTTCAACCTGGCAGTCCCTTGGTTCGTTACGACGTGTCGATCACGAAGATCAGTCAACATGCCGCGATTCCGGACAGCCGCGAGTCCGTGTTGCAGTTCGCCCGCGAACAGAGCCAGGCGGGCCCAGCGAGTTAGAATGGTGGATAGCTGTGAGTCATCCCCTTCCGTCTCATCTGCTGGACTCCGTTCGGATCGCCTGGCACATTAGTTCCTGGTGCAACTATAGTTGCGACTACTGCCCGGTGCTCGTGTTCCACAAGCGAACCAAGACGGGGCAGCCGCAGGATCACGCATTCGATCACTATCCCGTGGAGCGTTGGATAGAGGCCTTCGCCGCGTTTCCTCAGAAGGACATTCTTCTCAAGATCACGGGCGGTGAGCCGTTCCTCGATCGGGAGAACTTCCGCAAGGTTCTCAGCGGTGTGCTGGCGATGCCACGCTACAGCATTCAGATCGACACCAACGGGAGTTGGGATCCAGCGTACTTCGCGGACGTGGACAAGTCCCGCTTGTCGCTGAACATTGCCTTCCATCCGCACGAGGTCGATTTCGCCACGTTCTTCAAGAGGGTGCGCGCAATCCGCGAGCACGGCTTCCACGTCGAGATGCTCAACTTCGTGCTGGCTCCCGAGAACATCGACACGTTCTCCAAACATCTCGAAGACGTTGAGCGCGACGGGTTCTTTGTGAATCTCTCGCCAATGAACCCCACGGGCGTCTATCTCGGCCGCATGGCGAGGTCAGACCAGGAGATGGACCTCATTGAACGCTACAACGTGCCTGTGGATGTGAAGTACAAGGTGATTCGGCCAAGAACGAAAGGCCGATTGTGCTGGCACCCGGCTCTCAGTTACTACCTGATGTTCGATGGGAAGATCCAGGTATACTGCGTGGGCCAGTTCCAGAATCTGTTCACCGACGGCCCGCCTCCTCTTCCCCGGGAGGCAGTTCCTTGCACCTTGGACGAGTGCATCAGTTGTACTGAGATGTACCGCGCACTGGTGGACGAACCCCTTGTGACGCGGCCGCTGAGCCTCTATCATCGCGGTGAGTATGTGGAGGAAGTGAAGGCGCACCGGCGCAAGACGGCGATTCAGAAGCTGGCCGCGAAGATTCCGTTTGGCGAGAAGTTGGCCGGCAAGCCGGTATCTCTTCGGTCGGAGTTGCCAGCACCGCCGCGAAAGCCGACCCTGCTTCCGATTGAATCGGTCAAACCGGCACTTCCGCAGGCCGCGGTCTTCGGCGCACTAGACGGCGGCTCGTTTTTGCAGGCCCGGAGCCGCGACCGCCTGTACCTGTCGGGATGGGCGGCCAGCGCTCGATATGGCGCGCCGATTCAGGAAGTGAAGTTGTCTCTCGGCGAGTCCGATCTTGGTGCCGTCCGGTTCTTTTTTCCCCGGCCGGACATCGCCGCGAATTTTCAGCGGCAGGAGTTGGAACAATCCGGATGGCGCACGATGGTCTGGCTGCCGGCGTTGAAGAGTGGCACCTACGAGCTTCGGGTGGACGGCATCGCCCCCGACGGAACCGCCTCAACGCTCGGGAAGGTTTCGCTCGAGATCGTTGATTAGCCGGGATTAGCCGCGTCCCGGCAGCACGAACATGACTGTGCGTGAGACGGCGTCATGCGGATGCTGCCAGCCTGGGCTCGCCCCCACTTCCCACCACAACGGGCCTAAGCTCTCGACGTAGTCCCGCTGGATCGACCTCAGATGCCCAGGAATAAGTTGGACCTCTTCGAACGGCGCGTAGAAGAGAGCAAAGTGACGCGCGCGGTCCTGGCAGTGGCGGATCAAGGGCGTGGGATCCTCCATGTGCTCGATGGTGTGGCTGCATACGGTCACGTCCCATCGCTGCGTTGGGTCCACCTGGAAAAGGTCGCCGCAAATGTAGCGGAGCCTGGGAAAGGCGCGCCGAGCATATTCCTGGTATCGCCGGATCAGATCGATCGCCTCCACGCGGATAGTTCTTCCGAGAATGCTCCCACTGTACAGGGAGGCAATCACATTCGCGCCGCCGCCGCTGGCCGTTCCCACATCCAGCAGTTCGATCTCCTGCTTGGGGACTCTGGAGAAGATTCCGCGGAGTGAAGGCAGACAATCGATCATGAATTGCTGCGACTGTGGGATGGATGCCTCCTCCAGCCATTGGGAAGTCAGGTGAGGAACGTGCGGCGGGGCGTAGTAGTAGTCGGCAGGGGTGACCGAGCCACCCAGAATCCTCGCAGTCTGCTCTTTGCAGAGCCTGGCGTGTGCGGAAGCATCGGGCGCGTCCGTGGCCTCCCAGAAGCAATCGTGCGCCTCCGCGTATCTGCCAGCCTCAGCGAGTGCGATCCCTCGATAGAGAGACACCTCGGCGAGTGGGTGCCCTGCCGCCTGTGCCGCATCGTAGTGACTCAGAGCCTCCTCGGCGGAGCCTCCAGTGAGATAGATGGAATTCGCCATCCAGAAGTGTGCCGGCGCATTCGTGGGTGCCTGTTGGAGGATGTCCCGCAGCAACGGGATCGCCTCCAGATAGCGTCCTTTGGTTACGAGTGAGCGAGCCTGCTCAATGCGATCGGAGTTCAGAGAAGTCCCCTCAAACGCGGAAAAGCCCAGCCTTTCGGCTGGGCTCTCCGTTTGTTGTTGTCCGAACCTGCGTCCGATTACGGGAAGAA
>JAEUQE010000430.1 GCA_016789785.1 Bryobacterales bacterium | reverse complement strand
ATCGTGCCACCTGAGTCACACCATCCGACGACACATCGCGCCCGCCCAGATCAAGTTTCAGGTTCCATGAGCGGGATCGCGCCCCCGCTCGGGGCCCCCGCTCGGGGGCTGATCGCTGACCGCTGACCGCTTCTAATACGCGTACTCGTACTCGAAGTCCATGTCTGGCGTATCGTCCACCTCGTCGAAGTCGTCATCCAGCACTTCGTCGTCTTCCCCAGGCAGAGCCGATCCATCCGCCACTCGGTGAAACACACCGTCCAGATAGCGGGCCCTGCGGAGCGCCGCCTGCCCAACTCGCGGGTTCCCCAGAATACGGGCCGCGGTCGATGCAAACGTCTTCAGCGTGCCGCCGGGAGTAATCGGCGCTCCCTGTGCCGCCTGTCGCCCAACGTTGAGGATAGTGTTCCGCGCGACCTGCGGGAGTAAGTTGATCAACCCGCGGGTTTGCGGATTCCGCCTCATCGTACGCACCGCTCCGGACAGGCCTCTCACCAGCCCCGGGACAGCGCCGCTGGCCGCGCCCGCGAATCCTGCACTTGGCCCGCCGCGCTGCTTTCTGCCGCCCGCTCCACCCGCTGCCCGCCCGCGCCTCCGGCCTCCACGGCCAAGCCCGCGCATCAGGCCACCGGCCAGCCTACCAGCCGCCGGCAGCAGCCGGGTCGCCAGCGGCGCGAGCGCACCGATGAAAGCCTCCGCTTCCGCCTCCGATTCCGCCTCCGCCGCCGCATGCGCATAGTGCTGCATCAGCATTTCCGCCTCGAACTCGCTGTCCGGCAGAATGCCCGATAGCCAGCTTCCCGCGCGATTTCCCAGCCACTGACCGCCTTGGCCGCCCAGCCAGCGTCCGGCCGCCGCACCCGGCGCCGCCAGCCCGAAACGCCCGCCGATCGCTTGGCCGATCCGGGAACCACCCCATTCCCCCGCGGTGCGGCCCACGCTGCCAGCCTGCGCCGCTGCCCTGCGTCCAAGATCGAGCGCCGTGGCCCGCTGCGGGCTGCCGGGCTTGGTCACCCAATCCCACGCGCTTCGAAAGGGGTTGAACCCTTCCATTTCGTCTTCAAATTCGGACTCGTAGTAGAAGTCGTACTCGGGATCCAGAACACTGCTCATCGTATGCTCCTTTGTTTGGAAATCGTAAGTAGAGTAAGTGGGACGGGCGCGCTTGCCGGATCTGCCCCGGCGCGTGCCCCGCCCCGCCACAAGTAACTAAGTCAACCCGTTTCGGGTTACGCCACCGTAGCGGTGGAGCACGGTGCAACTTCCGGATTCTTCCCCGGAAGCTCGCCCTCGAAGGCACTGCACAGGTTTGTGCCGTTGCATTGCCGCGCCGAACCACGTGACGGAACGCCGGCCGCCGCGCACTATGCTTGCGCCGGCGCCTTCCGCGGTCTGGGCCGTGCAGCCGACCGGCTCGCCGCCGTGTTCTTCTGCAACGCCCGGGCGCAGGTCTTCGGCCGGCCCAGCACCTTCGCCGTTTGTGTGGCTGCGGTTCTGGCCACGCTCGACCGGGTGACCGGCTTTCCCGCCGCCGTGCGGGCCGTCACCACCCGTGCCGTACGGCGCACGATCGACGGGATCGTCCGGATCCCCACGCGCGCGCCTGGGCGCCGCCGCAGTACACGGACCAATGCAGCCAGCCCGCGCACAAAGTGCGGCAGAACACGATCCATCGCCGCCCGGTCCGCGGCCGACAGCGTCGTGATCGCAGCCGCGCCGATCAAGGCCTCGGCCTCTGCTTCCGACTCGGCTGCCGCCGCCGCGCTCGCCATCAATTCCGCCAGAGCGTCGTTGGCGCGCAAGGGAGCGCTCGCCTCGGCTTCCGCCGCTGCTCCGAATTCGGCTTCGAACTCCGCCTCATACTCGCCTTCGCCCTCAAAGAGCTGCGATGCGGCGCTCCCAATCATCCCGCCCACCGGCCCGCCGATAGCAGTTCCGACAATGGGCGCCGCGGCTCGAGCGACGTTCCGCAGAACTGGCAAGGCCCGTTGGAAACCGCGGCCAATGCCCCGCCCGATCCGCCGAAGTCCCTTCAGGAAGGCTTCGTTCTCGTCCTCGTACTCGCCTTCCCACTCGAACTCACCCTCGAGTTCGTCTTCCATTTCAAACTCGGACTCCAACTCGCTTTCGCCCTCGAGTTCCATCTCGGCTTCCAACTCGCCTTCGAGTTCGAACTCCAGTTCACCTTCGTGATCTCTGTACACGGTGTTGACCTCCAATTTCGTTTCTTCTGCCAATTGCTGGGTTTCGTCGACAGCGGCAGAATAACCGGTATCGCGATCCGCGGAAAAGCCACACAATCGTGGCAACGCAGCCAGGGCAACGCAACAGCGTCACCTTGCCGGAGCTAACCCTTCGAAGGGAACCCGAATGCGCGTCACCCGAAGAGGCGACAGTTTTTTTTTGGAAATCTGTGCAACGATGTGAGACGCCGGAGCACTACTAGTGCACTCCCCGCCGGAGAGAGGGGCCAAGCCATGGCACTAACGGTTCTCAATCGCAAGGTTCAGACGAACGGCGACGCTTTGCCTTCAGGATCAGCGGAGCGCTCACCGGAGGATTTGGCGGAGTTGTTGCTGCAGTTGTTGTCGGAGCGCAATCTGGAGGAAGGGCAGGAGTATGTTCTCGATTATCGAGCATGCGGCCTGCGCTGTTCGGTGACCATCGACAACGCTTCCGCGGCAACTACCGAGTTACTCAGCCCACGGGAGCAGGAAATCGCCCGCATGGTGGCTCTTGGGTATCCAAACAAGATGATTGCCGCCGTGCTGGAACTTAGTATCTGGACGGTGGGTACTTATGTCCGCCGCATCTTCGCCAAGCTCAATGTAACTTCCCGGGCAGCGATGGTCGACAGGCTCTATCATGCGGGAATCCTGGTAAAAGAACTGCCCTCCAGGCCAAAGCGCCCGTAGCTGGCGCGTAGCGCCAAAAGCAGTGCCTTTGCGTACCGCCTCAACTGTCAAAGCCGGCGCTGCGCAGCCGCAAGTTGCGACTTCTGCCTCCTGCATTCTGCCTTCCGCATTCTGCCTTCTCCGCCCTACCGAACCACCACCTCCGTCACATTCCCCTCCACTCCATCCACCGACACCCGAATCCCCACCAAACCGCGACCCGCCAGGCTGCGCGGCAGCGAGATCTGGACTTGATCGACCCCAAGCCGATCAGCATCCGGTCCAGCCCGTAGAACTGGCGCGTTCTCGCCTCCAATCGTGCACGTCACCGCATCCAGCGAGGACCGTCCGCGAATTCCCGTGCCATACAACTCGAGCGTCACCTGGCTGCCCGGCGGCCCGAGTTCGATCGGTGCGGCCCGGCAAACCCCGTCGCCGTCGCACACCGCGACTGCCGCCGTTGCCACCGTCCCATCCGGCTGCTCCACGCGCACGACCCCAATGGGAGGTCCCCCACCGCTTGCACTCGCCGTAAAGATGCCAGGCGCAACCGGCTGAATGTCCACCCGCCCATAGGCAAGCGGCCCAGACGCAAGCAACCCGTCGCGCTCCGCCACCAGCGTTGCCGGCCCGGACGCAGTCCCCTCCGGAACCACGACGTTCCACTGATCTGGCGACGAATACAGCACAGTGGAAACGCGCGCCGCGCCACTCGAATCGATCACAGTCAAGAGTGCGTCGCCCCCAGTCTGCAACCGCTCACCGTAGATCGTCGCGATCGCGTCCGGCGCCACCGGCCCTGCCCGCATGCTCGCCCCATGGACCGCCGCCAGTGCGGACTCACCGGCATATGGCGGCCCCGGATCGGCGGGCATTGCCGCGGAAAGCGTCGTCTGGCCGTGAAAGCCCCGCGAGATCTCGCCAGCCAATCGCAGATACCAGTCGCTCGGCAGCGTGAAACCATCGGCGTCCAGCGTCAGCCAATAACCCTGATCGGGAGCGGCCTCGCGACGAGCCGCCAGCTTGAACATCGCCGTGCTCTCGTTCACCTCATCGAACATGGCGATCTTCAACATCCGCGCCCCGGCCGCCTTCGCGTTG
>JAEUQE010000042.1 GCA_016789785.1 Bryobacterales bacterium | reverse complement strand
GCCCGCGTTCTCGACGAGCACACGCAGCAGGCTGAAGCTTTTCGGAGTAAGTGCGATCATCTCGGCTTCCCGCCACAGACACTGATTGCCGGTGTCGAGCGTGAAGGGTGCAAAGACGTACAACAAAGGCCTCCCGACCCCAGTGTATTCGCAAAAAACGCCATTGCAGCCCTACTTACGATTTGCTTACGGATTCCTTAGGACTGTAGGCGGGCGGGTCTCGTACGCTGGAATGGTATGCGACGTGCTTTTGTCGTCCAGATCCGGGATATCCGTCCCGGGGAGTCGTTTTCCGGCCGGGCGGAACATGTCCGGTCCGGAATGGCGGCTCACTTTGGCAACATCCAGGAATTTGTTGACTTTGTGGGCAGAATGGTGACCGAAGAGAAGGTCCAGGAGGCGTCCTTGCGGGAGGAAGCCTCTCCAGGAGACCGCCAGAACGAATGAAATAGTTGTAAATGAAACAGATGTAAACGACGCCCGGGCCCCAATTGGGTGCATCCTCAAGCTAGCAGCCCTGCTCTGGCGACTTAGACTCCGAAGGTAGTCCTGTTGGTACTGGAGCCCGGCAGGCAGGTTTCAGGCCCATAACTCGTTGATCGGGCCGTAAAGATCCTGATCCGAGTAGGGAACGTACTCAAAGCCCCGGCCGAAGGGATCGTCATAGCGGACCGATGTCCAGTCGATGCCGAGGGCCGAGTAGAGGGTCGCCTCCACGTCCTCAATGCGCACATCGCGCTCGCGGGACCAGCCGAATTGCTCGGTGGACGAGCCATCCGCCTTGGTCGATCCGATGGCGCGGCCGCCACGCACTCCCGCGCCGGCGAACGCGGCGAACTGCTGAAGATAATGGTCGCGGCCTCCGGAATCCGACAGCGGCCCGACCGTGCGGCCAAACTCGCCCATCAACACCACCAACGTCGAGTCGAACAGGCCCGACGATTTGAGGTCCTTCAACAACTCCGACACACCGCTATCAAGGGTTTTCGCCATCGCGGGAAGGTTGGCCGTGTCCGTGGGATTCGCCGTGCCGTAGATATCGTCGTGATGATCCCAATTGCCGAAGTTGATCTGCACGTAGCGCGTTCCCTGATTCGCGGCGAGCACCTGTTTGGCCACCAGACAGGCGTTTCCGAACTGCGTGCTTCCGTAGCGCTGGCTGTCGGCGGTGGAAAAGCCGAATGCCCGAGTGACGGTGTCGTTATACATCATGCCCTTCGCTGCCTGGGAGAACGAGTCGTAGTCCTGAGGCTCCTTGCCGAGAGGCGAGTTCTTGCGAAGCGGAGCATCCAGATCCGATAAACGCTGGAACATGGTGTTGAAGCGCGCCTGACCGGCCGGATTCGTTGTGTCCGTCAGCCCGGTGGGTTCGGGAATCACCTTGAACGGGCCGTAGCTCGATGACAGGTAGCCCGAGCCGATCGCCGTGTTGGCGTTGAGCGCCACGAACGGCGGCAGCACTGAACCCGGCTCCTGCTTCTCGATGGCGACAATGCTGCCGATGTTCGGCGCAATCTCCCCGAGCGCCGCCACGGGACTGCGCCCGATCTGCGTCCAGTGTTGCGCCAGAGAATGCACCAGCGCCCACGAGCGTACGCTACGGACGATCGCCATGTCGGGAATCGCATCGAAGAGCTTCGGCATAATGCCCGTGGGCCACAGGATGCCGTTGCGCGCTTCAGGCTTGAAACTGGTGGGCGTCACGCCGTTGACTACTTTGAGGTCGAACGTGTCGATGTGAGACGGCGCTCCGGTGAGCAGAACGAAGATCACGTTCTTCGCTTTGTTGATGGTCGCGGCGCCCTGCTTCTTGATCACGGTGTTCTGCGCCCGCAGCCGCGTGACGAATGAACCGGTGAGCCCGGCGCCCGCCAGTTGAAAGAACCCGCGCCGCGAGAGATGCGGTCTTTCAAAAAAGTTCCGGTGCGGATGCGGATGGGCATTTACAAACTTTGCGAACTTATCTTGACCTTTCATGGGTTCCTCCGTAAGTGCTCAGTAATTGAAGATGAAATCGACCTTGTTGTAGAGGCTCCAGAGTAAGTGCTCGGCCTCCTGGTTGCGATTGCCGGAGCGCAGTCCCGCTTGCGCAAGACTCCGTTCCGCCGCGGTCGGATTCCGCGAGAGCACGGTGAGGAAGAGCGTGGTGATCAGATCATCGTCGGACTTGCTGATGTTGCGAGCCAGCAGGCCGTTCGCCGCGGTCACGCGAATGCGGCTGACCACGAAGTCGTCATTCATGAGGTTGAGCGCCTGCGAGATGGAACCATCGGACCGGCGTTCCTCATCATCGCGATTGCCGCGCAGAAAAGCATTCAAGAAGCTCGTGATGGGGACCCGCTGGCCGGGCTGGTTGGTGGTCTCCGGGAACTTCATCGCAAACTGCGCCGTTCCATTGACGCCGAGGTTGTAGGACGGCAACAGGCCGGAGGTCTGCGCAATGGCGTCGTGGATTTCTTCGGCCCACAAACGGCGAACAAACTTGCGCGCGAAGTACTTGTCCCATTCGGGGTTCCAGGAAGCGGCGTCGTGACGCGAACTCAACTGGTAGGCCTGGCTGGTGACGATCTGCTTCATGAGCGCCTTCACGTCGTAGCCAGAGTTGATGAAGTCCTGCGCCAGCGCGTTCAGCAGGCGCGGATTCGAGGGCTGCAACGTCCACGGCGCGGGCGGTGGGCTATCCGGATCAAGACGCGCGGGGTCGAACTGATCCGGCGGATCCACGATCCCGACTCCGAAGAACTCCTTCCACAGGTAGTTGACGGTTGCGCGGGCGAACTGGAAATCGGAAGTGACTTCGCGAGCCAGCGCGACGCGGTAGTTCTCTCCACGCGCGGGCGTCTTCTCATTGAAGATGTAGACGGGCGTGATGGACGCGGTGGCGCCGATGGGCTGGCGGGCCGGGCGGTTGCCGGTGGTGGTATTGAGCTGATAGTCGGTGCGGAAGCGCGCGTTGTCGAAGATGCCCCAGTAGTAGTCGAGATTGCCATTCTCGTTGCGGAAGTTGGTGCGCCGCATTTCGGTGCGCGCGAGAAACGCCGACATCTGCCATGCCTGGGTGCGGGTGGCGGACTTGCCCCACAGCGACAGTTCGTCCAGATGCCTGCGGCCATTGTGGCAGAGCAGGCAGTTGAGGTGTCCGACGCCGAGGAACGTTTCGGCGACATTGGCGATCTGCTGATCGAATACGTCCTGGACAGGGCCGCCCGTCACCACGCCGCCCACCAGCCAGTTCACCTCGCCGACGTTGTAGCTGTTGTCGCCGGAAGTTGTCAGGAGTTCCGTGACCATCTGGTTGTAAGGCTTGCCCGCGGTGAGCGACGCGCGAATCCAATCGTTGAATGCCTTGACACCATCCGGGAAGCGGCGGACCTGACTGTTGGCGATGCAGTTCTTGTAGAGATCGCCGAAGTACATGGTCCACTTGTCCGTCCACTCGGGGCGCGCGAGCAATTCGCCGGCGAGCTTTACGCGCTTGTCGGAAGCGGTGTCGGCGACGAAACTGGTGACGCGTTCCGGAGTGGGGACGCGGCCTGTCAGGTCGAGCGTGATGCGTCGAATGAACTCGTAGTCGTTGGTGAGCAGGGTTGGCGTGACGCCTGCCTCGGACATGGCCTGGAACAGATGGCGGTCAATGGTCGGCATGGTGCCGAAGTTGGTGGTCTGCGCGCGTTCGGTGGAAGAAACCGCGGGCAGCATGGTTGCGATTTTCGTTGTCAGATGCGCGGCGGCGATCTGATTTGGTGAAGGCTGACCCGGGCGCGCGAATCGCGGTCTGGGCCGGTTGAAGAGCGAGCAGTTGGGATCCAGGTGCTCCGGCTGGGTTTCCTCCTGCTGCGCCCGTAACAAAAACACTCCGCCGCCGATCGCGGCGCTTCCCGCGACTACGGCCCACAACGTGATGACGCGAAGTTTGCTGGCTGTCATCGTATCCTCCCCGGTCGATTCTTTGTTTGTTCTTTTCGGCTCGATCATTTCGGATCGAGGCCTTTCGCGTTGAGGAACCCAGTGGCGCGGAGAAGGTTTTCCGCAACTTCTACGGGGAGAACGGGTTGGGGCGCACGTCGGAAGAAACAATTTTCGAACTCAGGTATTCGCCCCGAAACTCCGTGCGAGATACCGGGTTACGATGGAGGAAGCTGCATCAAACGGGGATGCAATCTATGTCACGAATGACCCACACAAAGATCGCTAGAGCTGTGTTTTTGGGAGGCGCTGCGGTTGCCCTCTCCGGCTTGTGCTTCGTTCAAGCACAGGATGACATCGCGGTCCAACATGCGGATTGCGTATTTCTGGGGCCCAAGCAGGGCGAGTACAAGAAGAGTGGACTGGAGGCACAGTCGATCCGCGAGTATGCCTTCAGCCGGCAGACGGCGTCGATTGCGGGGCAACTGGGCGCCAAGGCCCCGGGTTCGGAGCGCTTACAGAGTGCATCGAACAATGTGATTGACCGGCACCTGTTCAAAGTCTGGAGCGATGCGGGTGTGACGCCCGCCAACAAGACCAACGATTTCGAATTCATCCGGCGTGTCTCGCTCGACCTGACGGGCCGTGTGCCGTCGATGCAGCGCGTCCAGCAGTTTGCCGTGGATGGCGACCCGGACAAGCGCGAGAAGCTTGTGGACGAGCTATTGGCCTCGGAGGGTTGGGTGGACAAGTGGACGATGTTCTTTGGCGATTTGTACAAGAACACCGTCCGTACCACCCAGTTTGTGCGGTACAACGACGGGCGCAATGCCTTTTATCAGTATCTGAACAAGTCGCTTGCGGAGAATAAGCCCTACAATCGTCTGGCGATGGAAATGATCGGCGCCACGGGGGACAACAGCTATCAGCAGGGCAATCTCGGCTGGATGATCTCGGGCGTGGTGACCGGTGGTCCGGTGCAGGACTTGTGGGACCAGATGGCGTCCAACTCGGCCGAGATGTTCCTGGGTGTCGCGCACTACAACTGCATCGTGTGTCATGACGGGCGGCGGCATCTGGACACGCTGAGCCTGTGGGGCAAGTCCGCGACACGCGTGCAGACCTACCAGATGGCCTCGTTCTTTTCTCGCACGGAAATGCTGCGGGTGCGGGTCGACCCTGCCAATGGAACGCCCTATTACTATTCGGTGCAAGACAACACGCGCTATCGAACGGACTACGGGCTGAATACGACCACCGGGAACCGTCCGGCGCGTCAGCCCATCGGCACCGTGCGGGTGATTGCGCCCGAGTATCCTTTCTCGGGCGGGAAGCCGCGATCCGGGGAGAGTTACCGTGCGGCCCTCGGCCGCGAATTGACGAACGACTTCCAGTTCTCGCGCGCGGCGGTGAACTACATCTGGAAAGAGTTCATGGGCAAGGCCTTCGTGGAGCCTGCAAACCAGTTTGACCTGGCGAGGCTCGATCCCGACAATCCGCCGCCGGATCCATGGAAGCTGCAGCCGAATCAACCGCGGCTGTTGAACGCACTGGCACAGACCTTCATTGACGGCAGCTATGACCTGAAGAAGCTGATGCGCACCATCGTCCTTTCCGAGAGCTACCAGTTGCAGAGCCAGTATCCGGGCCAGTGGAGTCCCGCATGGGAGGATCTGTATGCCCGCCACCTGGTGCGGCGGCTGTGGGCGGAGGAGATCCACGATGCGATCGTGCAGACCAGCAACGTTCCGGTGAACTACGCCGTGGCGGGACTGCCGAACGTGGGGCTGGCGATGAAGCTTCCCGACGTGGTGAACGTGCCGGGCGGCGATGTGCGCACGTTCCTTGACAGCTTCATGCGAGGCAATCGCGATGGCGAGGACCGGAAACGGGACGGGTCGACGCTGCAGGCGTTGAATTTGATGAACGATACATTCGTGATGACGCGCACCCGTGCGACGGGCACGGCGGAAACGGGCAGTCTGTTGCGGCGCGCGTTGACCAATGGCTCGAACGAACAGATGATCACGATGCTGTATCTGACGGTGCTCAACCGGCGTCCCACGGATACGGAAATGTCGACGGCGCTGGCGAATCTGAATGACGGCAACCGGACACAGCGTGCGGAGGACCTGTTGTGGTCGCTCTACAACAAGGTCGATTTCATCTACAACTACTAAAACGGGGGTGAGCCATGAAAGGACAAGAGAAATTCGATCGTTTTGTTGCGAAGTATCCTCACTCGCACAAGTTCTTCTTTGACCGCCCCTTCCTCACGCGCCGGACGTTCTTCAACGTGCTGGGTGCGGGAGTGAGCGGCTTCTTTCTGAACGGGAGCGCGTTCGGTCAGAACACGGGCGTGGTGGCGCGTGGCAATCCCACGCTGATCAACAAAGCGAAGAACGTGATCTTCGTATTGTTGACAGGCGCGCCGTCGCACGTGGACACCTTCGATCTGAAGGTGCTGAACGGGACGACGCCGAATAGTCTTCAACCGGAGAGCGTCAACGGGGTGATGTGGCCGAATGGACTGATGCCGAAGCTGGCCTCGAATCTGGGGGACATGGTGATCTGCCGGTCGGTGCGGTCGTGGGCACTGCAGCACAACCTGGGCCAGGCCTGGACGCAGATCGAACGGTCGCCGGCGGCGGCGCTGGGCGACATTGCGCCGCACTTCGGGAGCCTGATTGCGGTGGAGAAGCAGCGGGAGCGCCGCGGAACGGATACATTCCCGACGTTCTTGGCATTGAACGCGAACGATGCGGTCGGGTCGGGGTATTTGCCTTCGGCATTTGCGCCGATTCGCTTTTCGCCACAATCGAACGGCTTCCCGGACACCAACAACGCGGATGGGGCGGCGCGGTTTGAAAACAAGTGGTCGCTGCTGAACACCTTGGATGGGCGGCTGCGCGTGAATTCGCCGTACAGCGCGGACATGGAAGACATGGACGGTTTCTACAAGGCGGGCCGGGGCATGATGTTCAACCCGAAGGTGGATGCCGCCTTCCGGTTCACCACGCAGGAGAGCCAGAAGTACGGCAACTCCGGTTTCGGCAATGCGTGTCTGACGGCGTACAAGGTGTTGGCGCAGGACTCGGGAACGCGGACCATCCATATCAGTTTCGGCAGTTGGGACCATCATCAGGGCATCTACGATGCGGCAGTGCTGCCGCGAATGACGGCAATGTTGGATGGCGGGATGTCGGCGCTGCTGAGTGATCTGAAGTCGAGTGGACTGCTGCGGGACACGTTGGTGGTGATGATGGGCGAGTTCGGCCGGACCACGGGCAGGCTGACGGCTCAGGCCGGGCGCGATCACTTCCTGCAACAGTTCGCCGTGTTCGCGGGTGCGGGGATCAAGGGTGGCCGCGTGCTGGGTGTCACGGATGACACTGGCTCCTCGACGAAGGAATACGGCTGGTCGCGCGAACGCGATTTCCGCACGGAAGACGTGGGTGCGACAATCTATTCGGCGATGGGGATCAACTATACCAACATCCGCTACGACGATCCGTTCGGTCGGGGGTTGGAGTACATCCCCTACGCGCACGAAGACCTCTACGCTCCGATCAACGAGCTTTGGGCGGAGTAGCCGGCCATCTGTTTTCGGGGTTCCGGGTTAGGGCCAATGCTGTTTCACTTAGGTTCCAGGCGGCAGTTACGGTAACGCAGACTTCAGTCTGCCGCCTTGACATTCCGGTAGAGGCTCGTGCGCGGGGCCGGCGAATCGCACCTGCTGGATCATGGGCGCTCGACCACCAGTACTGTTCCGCCCGGCTCGCCGACCGCGCTTTCACCGACGCATCTCGTTCAACCTCGCCCTGCACTGAGATGAGTCTCGGCGCGGCAGGCTTAAGCCTGGCGCCACCGTGAAGTGGGCGGCGGCAAAATGCAGAGTGGAGCGCGTTGTGGCGAGGGTCATTTCAGCCGGAACCCGGAAATAATCTCTCTGTTTGCAAAGCGATAGGAAAAGGAAGCTGTGTTCCGCCTCCGGACGCCCGCTACGTTGAGGGTGGAGGTAAATACACGTGGCTACGCTTCCATTCCCGACTTACGGGATATCCAATCTTTACTTGTTCCCGGTCTACCAGACCCGGGAAGCGTACCGGCAGGCGACCGGCATGGAACCGCCTCCGTACGATGAAAACAAACCAGTGAAATCGTGGTTCGATCCGCGCGCGATGGAAAACTCCCGCCGCAAGATCGTCTACGAAAATGTGATTGCTTACGCGGCGAACGGCGCTGCCCTGGTGGGACCGGACGGCAAACCGGTGTTGGAGCCGCTGATGATCGACCGTGACTTTGCGGCGACGGTGAACATCGCGCCCAAGGCGGCAGGCGTACCGGACGTTCCTCACACTGGGGAAGAGATCCCGGTTCCGATTCGCGCGCTGGAACCCAATGAAGAGCTGTATTTTCAGTTTGGGGGATCGGTGGCGGTGAAGAATAAGGATCTGTTCGGTAAGCTGACCGAGAGCGGCGGATTCACGGCGGAGGACCGGATTCTGCTGCGGAAGATCGCGGAGAAGATCGGCGTCTAGGGCCGGAGTTGTGTAATTGAAGCCGGCGGGCTTACCGGTCTGCCGGCTGAGTTTCGTTGCCACCCCGGCCTGTTCTTGTGAGCGCGGAAGGCCTGCGTCACCGTAAGAAGTTCAGGCGGACGAACAGCTTCTGATTGGTGGGCAACACCGAGAAGTGAATCTCCTCGGAGGTGCGCGGGCTGCGGATGCGGGTTCTGTCGGGCGTGAACTCGATGGTCAACGTCGCCGATTCCTTGGGCTTCAGCTCCTTCCGGTCGAGAGAAACCTTAATGTCCGGTGCGTTCAATTTTTCCAAACGAAGTTCCACCACTCCCGACATGTTGTTCGTGACCTTCACCAGGCGCGTGAGCCCTTCATCGGGCGAGATGCGGAATTCCGTCTCATCCATTTCAATCATCTTGCGCAGATCGGCAGGTGTTGGCCCCTTGGGCAGTTGCACCGCGCCCTCACCCTCGCCGGCCTTCATGGTGCCAAAGGCCGACTCTTTGGCTCTCGGCTCCACGAACCAGAACCAGTTGCCGGATTCCACACGCCAGGCACTGGCAAGGGGCATGGTCACGCGCATCACGCCCTTGGGCGGCATCAGCATCTCCGTCTCACAGTTCACAACCGCACGGGCGAGAGAGAAGTCCTTCTCATAGGCAAGTCTGACGATCTCGAACTTGCGGCAGCGGCGCTTGTCGGACTCGAAAAAGGTGTCCTTGCTGTCTTCGGAAACGTACTGGTCGGCGAGGCGGAACTTGCCCTCCACGTGCGCCTGGTAGAACTTCGAAATGCGCTCGCGAAGTGCGGTGTCGATCTCGGGCGGCGCTTTGGAGAACAGATCCATCGGGCTCTGAGCGGCAGCCAGCGTGGTGACGATCGCGAAAAGGACGGCGGCACGGCCGCACGCGGATGGAATCACGCGCATACCTTGATTGTACCAACCCCCACTTCAGATCCGGTGCCCGCGCGTGGTAGATTATGGATTCACGCGATTAGCGGTTCTTCATGTCCATACAGATCTTCTTACAGGGCAAGTTTCAAGGGGTGCGTGACTTTCTTGAATCGCCCTTGCCCGCCTCCGATCCCGCACAAGCCGAAAGAGTCTTCATTGGGAGAAGCTGGTGGATCGCGCTATTGAGCGAGACCCTTCCACGAGCGTTGCTGGCCGAATTCGGACTGTCGCGAATGCTGCTCGGATCGAGCGGCGGCGGACAGTTCATGCTGGTGCTGCCGGCTGAGGCGCAAGCGAAAGCAGAGGAGTTTCTGGCTGCGGCGCAGGCCGATATCGCGGCGTTGTCAGGCGGCTATCTGAAGCTGAATTGGGCGACGACGGAGAATCTCGGCGATTGGGCGATTGTGCGGCGCCGGCTGCGCGATGCGATGAATGCGAAGCGTGGCGCGCCGTTGGGAGCGGTGTTGGCTCCATCGAACGGACCAGCGCCGGCCGTAGCACCGCAGGCCGAAGCAGTTCCGGATGAAGCGGCGACGGCGGCGGATCCAGCGCCCGTTGAGGGAGAGATTCCAGCGCAGGCCGCAGAGTCCAGTGCAGCGGCATCGGCCACAGCCCCCGAACTGCCGGTGGTGGCCTCGACACCAAGTCCATTTCTTCCTGATGCGATGCAGACGGCGCCGGAGGTCAGCGAGTATTTTTCGGAACTGGCGGCGGCGCTGTTGGAACAGAAGTCCGTGGGCTGGTCGGCGGAGGCTCCGGGCCGGGTACTCCTTGGCAGCGGAAAGCACGTGTGGGCGATCGGGCCGGAGATGGATCAGGTGCCATTCACGCGGCACATCGCGCTCTCCGACGATGGACATAAGCCTGTGGCGTCATGCGGGCTTGCCGGCCGGGCGCAGGGCAGCAAGGTTTGGGGAGTGCTGCGTGGAGATGTGGACAACTTCGAAGTCCGCATGCGGCGTGCGCAGTCGATTGAAGAGCATGTACAGGTTTCCGTGCTCTACAAGCAGTTTTTCGCAGGCGAGTTGGAAGTGTTGTGCTCGATGCCGGAATTCTGGCGCAAGGTCACCATTCTCTACACGGGCGGTGACGATTTCGCGGCGTTCGGCGCTTGGGATTCGCTGATCCTGCTGGCGCGTGAGTTGCAGCGGTTGTTCCGGCGATTCGGTGAGCAGAGCCTGAAAGATTTTCCAGGCGGCGAGGCGAAGACGATCTCCATGTCGCTGGCGCTGGCGGCGGATTCACAGGCGACCTTGGCGAGTGTGTATCAGGAAGCCGGTCGGATGCTGGAGGGCGCCAAGTGTTCCTCGCGCGATTCG
The DNA here is from genome assembly GCA_016789785.1 of Bryobacterales bacterium. The sequence continues at coordinate 35,412 of JAEUQE010000042.1, read as the reverse complement.
TTCTCGCTGTTGGGGCGCGTGCTCGAGTGGCGGCAGGTGGCCGGCGCTTCCGATCTGAAGGATACGATGGTGAAGATCGCGCAGGAGTTCGGAGGCAGCACTCAGTTTTTGCGCGAACTGGCGGCGTTCTATCGCGAGGAGGTGTTCTCACCCGTGAACACTCCGCGCAAGCGGGAAGGCGAGTTGGAGAAGCCATGGCGGCTTCATCGCCGGGTGTTGCGAGTGCTTCCTCCCGCACGGGATCGCGAACTGGAGAAACTGCGCAATTCGCTGATCAGCGAATTGGTGGGGAAGAACGCCTCGCAGATCAAGCTGCGCCCGGCCGGCAGGGTCGCGTTAGAATGGGCGAGGTTGCTCACCGAACCGGCGCAGGGTCCACCAGGCGCACCCGGTGAGTGATCACGCAGGAAGCGGCGGGAGAAACGCCACTTCGGTGAGGGTCACGCGGCGGCGCTGAGCCGCATCCCAGGTTCAGGCGGAACCGGCAATGTCAGAACAGAGGCAAGCAACGAATGGCTGACGAGAAGAACGAAAAGCAACGAGAGAATCGTCCTCCGCGCGAGGGTGGAAACCGTGAGGGCAACAATCGCGAAGGCGGCCACCGGGGTGATCGCGGGGATCGAGGTGAGCGCGGCGACCGGGGAGACCGTGGAGATCGTGACCGTGGCGATCGCGGCGGTCCGCGCGGAGGCGGACGGTTCGACGGGCCGCCGGAAATCGACATTGAGAAGCTGATTGCCGACAGCCTCTATCTCGATAACCAGGCGCACAGCGTAGTGAGCCGCATGCGCGACATGGACTCCGGAACCAAGAGTCAGTTGCGCCGCCTCTACAACGCCGTGCGGCGAGCTTGCCGCGCACCGGAGTCCGAACGGCAGCACCAGTTTGTGATGCTGCGCGCGCGTCTGGCCTATACCATTGCGCGACACTCGCTACGGAGCCTGGACACGCTCGAAAAGCTGCTCCTGCAAGTGACGCGAAAGAATGATCCGCGGGGGTACGAACGCTTCCGCGACCTGTTTGAAGCCATCGTGGCATACAACGAGTAATCCGAGCCCCCTATGAGTTCCCACACCGCACAAACCGAATTAAAGTTCCTCGGGAAGCTGATCCTGGAAGCGGATCTGAGCTGTGACACTGGTCTGCACATTGGAGCGGGCAAAGGCTCGCTGGAGATCGGCGGCGCGGACAATCCCGTCGTGAAGGATGCTTTCGGGCGTCCCTACGTCCCGGGCAGTTCGCTCCGAGGCAAGCTGCGCTCCCTGCTGGAGCAATCGGCAGGTCTCTCGGCCTCCGAGATGGTGTTTCTTTCCAAGCGCAAGGGGCAGGAAGTCCGGATCCATCAGAGCGACCGGCCAAACGACGAGATCTGCCTGCTGTTCGGACGGAATCCTGGTCGTATGGAGCGAGTGGGTGGAGAACCTGTGGAAGGGAGTGCCGCGACCCCAGCCAGGCTGACCGTTTGTGACGCGCCGCTGGACGCCGACAGCATCACATCACAGATGCGCGAGAATCTCGACGATGAGCTGACCGAAGTGAAGAGCGAGAACGCGGTGGATCGCGTGACCTCGCAGGCCAATCCGCGTACACTGGAGCGCGTTCCGGCGGGTGCCCGGTTCAAGACCCGGATGATCCTCGACATATTGTGCGAGGAAGACAAGGAGCTTGCGGCGACCTTGGCGGAGGGCCTTCGTCTGCTCGAAGACGACAGCCTGGGCGGAGGCGGGTCGCGAGGGAACGGCCGGGTGCGGATTGCGGCGATCAAGCTCGCGTGGCGCGGCAAGGCCTACTACTCCGAGGGTGCGGCGGAGAAAGAGTTGCTGTCGGGGGGAGACTCCGGCGCGCTTCTCGCACTGTTCCGCAGCGCGGACTTCTCAGGACAATTGTCGTAAATCACGCCCATGACGCCGAGCCTCATCATCAAGCTGCGCCCCACCTCACCGTGGCGGATCGGCTCGGGTCCTGCTCGCGAGAGCGTGGATCTGGTCTACCACAGCGATACTCTATACTCCGCCGTGACCCTGACGATGCAACAGTTGGGATGGCTGGAGGATTGGCTTCGGGCGACGGCGGGGAGTGAGGAACCCGCGGTCCGATTCACGTCGTGCTATCCGTTTGTGGACGATACGCTGTTCATCGCGCCTCCCAGGAATTTGTGGCCGCCTCCTTCGTCGGCACGGGTGCGCTGGAAATCGGCGCGATTCGTTCCGCTGTCGCTGGTGGTGCATTTGGCGAAGGATGCGGAGGCGCGGGTTCGAGAAGATGAGGGTTGGACTGTAGACGCTGAAAGCGAGTGCTTGCTCCCGGCGCCGGGTGGCAGGAGAATGCGCCCACCGCTCCGCCTGGGAACACGCCGTACGGTTGCGGTGGATCGACTGACGGGCGTCACCTCGGAGCCATCCATCGCGGGCTGCCTTGAGTTCACAGCCGGGTGCGGATTGTGGCTGGGCGTCGCTTACTCTTCGGAAGAGGCTGCCGCGCAATGGGATAGCCGGGTCAGGGCATGCTTCCGACTGCTGTCGGACAATGGCTTCGGCGGGCAACGGTCGCGAGGGTTTGGACGGGCGGAAGCGCCGGAATTCGTGGAGAATGCGTTCCCGGACTTGGGAATACGGACGGATTCGGCCGCAGCGCCGGAGGCCGAAGCGCAGGAACCTGCTGCGCCGGTGGAGCAGGCATACTGGCTGCTTTCGTTGTACGCGCCGGGACCGGACGATCAGGTGGACTGGTCACGTGGGGCCTATGCGCTGGTGAATCGAGGCGGCCGGGTGGACAGCGCGGCACGAGCCGGAGAATCGAAGCGATCGCTCCAAATGGTGGCTGAGGGCTCCGTGGTATTTGCGAGAAAGCCACCTCGGGGTACGGTGTCCGATGTCGCACCAGCGGAGTTTCCACATCCGGTGTACCGGGCGGGATACGCAGTCGGGGTGCCGATCGCATGGCGGGTGCTGGCATGAGATACCGAGTGACATGCCTAACTCCGACGCTGGTCGGAGATGGACGGAAGCTTTCCCCCATAGACTACATGGTGTGGAAGGATCAGGTGAACGTCCTCGACCAGACCAGGATCTTTAAGTTGCTGGCGAAGGGCCCGCGACTGGACAGCTATCTGGCGCAGTTACGGAAGGCGGACAAGCTGGATTTCGCGAGTTGGGGCGGGTTTGCTCAGAATTTCGCGGACCGGCGGATTCCGTTTGAGCACCCTAGCCTGACCGGATTCTGGAACAATCAGCGGGCCGAAGGTCTGTTTATTCCGACGTTCTGTGCGGGTTCGAACGGTCCGTATCTGCCTGGGTCGGCGATTCGCGGGGCACTCCACACGGCACTGATGTTTTCGCGATGGTCGGAGTACACGCTGCGGCAGATCTCCGACAAATGTCAGGGAGAACGTTTGCCGCGATTCCCAGCGGAGTCGGCCGAGGAGTCGGCCATTGGGACGGAAGGGCTCAGCCGGATGCGGCCATTCGGCGTGGCGGACTCGGCGCCAGTGGACCACAGCAACATGAAGATCTTCCTGGTCCGGACCTCGACCCTTGTGGCGCGCGGTGGCAGGACGGAATTGGGTTGGAAGCAGAGTCCGCGAGGCAGCGTGGAAGCGCGCCGCATGGACGAAAGTACTCCTGTTTTCTGTGAGATGGCCGATGCCGGGACTCGCTTCGAGGGCGATTGGTTTGAACGGAAGTTTCTGAGCCAGCCGGAAGTGCTGCGAATGTTGCGCTGGAGAGAAGCGACGGCGATCAAGGACCTTGCTTCGGCGGCCAATGCTTCGGCCGGGAAACTGTTGGGGTTGCACCGGCAGTATGCAGCGAACGCCGGGTTGCGGTTGCTTGATCAGAACCTCGACAGTCTTGAGAAAGAACTGGCCGAGACCCGGGAACGCCCCGGGGCGTGTCTGCTCTGTCTGGGATGGGGAGGCGGCTTCCTGTCGAAGTCGGCGAACATGAATACCGACGACGACAATTATCGTAAGTTACTTCGACTGTTCCCATATTACGCGCGAGCGATTCAGACCGGGCTGCCTTTTCCGAAGACACGCCGGATTGTGTTTCTAGGCGGACTTCCGGCGCTGATGCCGGGCTGGGTCCGGGTGCAGTTCGACCTGTCCTAACGAGCGCCCCATTCCGCCAGTTTCGCGTCTCCCCCTGTTGTGAATCGGACGGACTGCCGAAGAGACTAACGGAGGGCAGGCGCAGTGTCGGGCCGGGTCCACGGTGACACCGAAGTGGTTGGAAACTATGCGGGATCGTGTTAGGATGCTATCAGTGTCATGCTGGAGGTTCGTTCCGTCCCTCCGGGTTCCCTAGGCTTCTCGTATGTACAATGCCTTTTTCGGCTTCAAAGAAAGCCCGTTCAATCTGAGTCCGGATCCGACGTTTCTTTATCGCAGCCCGCAGCATGAAGAAGCGCTGGCCAACCTGATTTATGGGGTGCAGAGCCGCAAAGGCTTCATTGTTCTGTCAGGGGAAGTGGGAACCGGCAAGACGACCATGCTGGAGTGTCTGCGCGACTTCCTGGAGACGCAGTTTATCGAGTTCGCCTTCGTTTTCAACAGCCGGATCAATGCGGACCAGTTCTTCGAGATGATCGCCTATGATCTCGATCTGCGCTGTAACCGGAATTCGAAGACCGAAGTTTTGTTCGCTCTGAATCACCTGCTGATCCAGCAGGCCAATGAGAGCCGGACCACGGTGCTGATCGTGGATGAGGCGCACAACCTGGAATGGGATGTGCTGGAGGAGATCCGGCTGCTCGGAAATCTGGAGAACCGCCGGGGCAAGCTGTTACAGATCATCCTGGCCGGTCAGCCCGAGTTGGACCGCAAATTGGATGCGCCGAACCTTCGCCAGCTCAAGCAGCGAATCGTTCTGCGGTGCAACCTGAAGCCGTTCCGGGAAGAGGAGTCCGTGGCGTATATGACGTCGCGCCTCGAAAAGGCTGGTATGCGGGATCAGTCCGTTTTTCCGATTGACCTGATGCTGGAAATCCACCTGCGGTCGCAGGGAATTCCCCGCGTGATCAATGCCATTTGTGACAATTTGCTGCTGTCCACTTTTGCAGCCGAGCAGCATGTGGCGACGGTGGAGATGCTGGACGAGGTCTGCCAGGACATGCGTCTGGAGTGGCCGGGCCGTCACACCCGGGGGCGCGGACGGTATCCGCAGGAATCCTTCGATCACCCGTCGATCTTTACGCGGGGCGACTAGGTCCTAATTCGGAATAATCTGACAGAAAGCCGGAAATCATCGGTCCGCAGGCTTCGAGAAGGGGCGGAAAGCTTGTATTACGGGCACTTTCGCGCACCATCTCACTCGGACAAATCTTAGGCGCAGCCCACTCCCGACACACTTTCCCCTCCGACAACCCTCATTCTGTACGTAAGCTACCTTACCTAGAACCATAGGGGGTTTGAGTTCTGGTACTGTTTTTATCGATGGCCTACTTTTTCCATTGCCGATTTGTCCGTACTCGTGTACTCTTAGATAGGTCACCTTAGCGATCCTGCACTCCCCGGGCTGGACGCGAAGAGTCCTCAGATCGTTTCGTGATGGAGATGGTATGATTCGCCTAGTGCGTTCGCTTGCTTTATGTGCTGCTCTCACGATCGGGGCTTCCGTCGCTCTTGCCGACGAGATCCCGTTTCCAATTTTCCCTCCTGACCCCTGGGAGGAATCCGTCACCGGCGACGAAATCCCGTTCCCGATTTTCCCTCCAGATCCCTGGGAATAGAGTTCACCAGGCTGGAGCACATATCTTTTGGTCTCCTATACCCGTGCCGCCCCCCTGCGGCGCGGGTTTCTCTTTTTTAGCGGATCGCCCTGTCTTCGGGATGCTCCCCGCCCTGGAATCGAGATTTCCTCTCTCGCCGGGGGTTCATCGGCGGTACACTAAGGAAAAGTTCACACACTGCAACAATTGTGAGGAGACCCCATGTCAGGCGATTCCAATCGTAGAGATTTCTTGAGGCAGGCAGCCGGCGCGAGTGCCGGACTCGGCGTTGCCCAGGCTGCGTTTGCGGCCCGCCCCGGCGCAAAGATGTCCGGACGCGTTCTTGGAGCGAATGACCGCATCCGCGTGGCCTGTATCGGCAGCGGCGGACGAGGCCACTACGTCACCAACGTTTTCTACAAACACGGGCAGGAGACGAACTCTTGCGAGGTAGCCGCCGTGTGCGATGTCTACCAGAAGCGGGTAGACCGTTCCAAGGCCGAATACAAGGCCGAGATGGGAACGCTCGACTACCGTGAGATTTTGAACCGCAAGGACATTGACGCGGTGATTGTCGCCACGCCGGATCACTGGCACGCGCGGATTGCGCTCGAGGCCATGGATACGGGCAAAGACGTCTACCTGGAAAAGCCGATGTGCCACACCATTGAGGAGACGCGGCAGCTTATCCAGACAGTGGCGGAGACGAAGCGCGTGCTCCAGGTCGGCTCGCAGACCACCTCGGGTGACCAATGGCACAAGGCCAAGAAAGCCATTGCCGACGGCATGATCGGCAAGCACATCATGAGCCAAGGCTCCTATCATCGCAACTCGCTCGATGGGGAGTGGAACTGGAAGATCGACCCTGAGGCTGGTCCGGAAGGCAAGGGCGAGAACTATGTCGACTGGAAGATGTGGCTTGGTCCGGCGCAGAAGCGTCCGTGGAATGCGGACCGTTTCTTCCGCTTCCGGAAGTATTGGGACTACTCGGGGGGCGTGGCCACCGATCTCTTCTTCCACGTCGCGGCCCCAATGAACATCTGCTGGGGCGAGCCGCAGTTCCCCTCGAAGGTCATGGCGAGCGGCGGCATCTATGGCGGCGAGGCGTTCCTGAAGGATCGGGAAGTGCCGGACACGTTCCACTTGATTGCTGAATACAACAAGGGTTACTCGATGGTACTGAGTTCCTCCATGGCGAACTCGCAGCACATCCCAGGCCTGATCCGGGGTAAGGATGCGTCGATCGTGATGGTGGAGCATGGCCGTTTTGAGGGCTTTGCCCCGCACATTACGGTGCGCCCGGAGCGCTCGGCGACCGCGGAGTACAAGGCGAAGTTCGGCGCCGAGGAGATCAAGATCCCGGTGGAGAACATCGACACCATGAAGACGCACGTAGGCAACTTCCTGGATTGCATGCGGACCCGCAAGAAGCCGACGCTGGATGTCGAGACCGCGGCGCGCGCGCAGGTGCTCATCACAATGGCCGTGCAGAGCTATCGTCTGGGCAAGGTGCTGTACTTCGATGAGAAGAAGTTCCGCGTGACCGACAAAGCGGTTACCGCATAACGAAACAACTGTTTCACGTTTCGGGCGAACTGCCGGAAGGCGGCTCGCCCATTCGTGTTTCTGGGCGCGGCTTTTTCGCCCTTATTGCACCCGGCGAAACACGAGTGGCTTCACTGCCGCCTCCAGTGGAAGATGCATCTCTCGAATCACGCCTTGTTCGTCCATCTCAAAGCGCGCTCGGCCCGGCCACCCCGACATGGTGAAGACGTCGTAGTGAAAGTGCCGCAGACGGATCCGGAGGGCTGGGAAGCGGACCACCAACTGCTCATTCTCCAACTCGACGGGTACGCGGCCAAAGGCGGGATGCAAGTAAGTACCGGTGAAGCTCGCAAGCGGCTTCGAGGTCTTGGCGCCGGCGATGGGCTGGTCCGCCGGCCGGGCTGGAGGCGGTGTCGAGGGGCGCGGCGGCGAGTTGTGGCCGATCATACGGTCAGTCAGTTCGTTGGCAATGCTATCGGCGAGATTTGATTCGTCGTTCACCAGGGCGGCGATCGCCACCTTGCGGTAGGGCAGCAGGACAACGGCTGCCCGAAATCCGGTGATCGCGCCCCCATGGCTTACACGATACTGGCCCCCATGAATCCCCACCTGCCATCCCATGGCGTACGACATGGTGGCATTCATCGGAATGACGGGCTTCCATAACTCCTCGCGCTGCCTGGCGGAGAGCACCGGAGTGTCGTCGAGATACATATCGAGGTACTTCAGCAAATCGTCAATACATGTATTGACCGCGCCATTCGGGCCCACACCAAACTTCGCGTATTCGTAAAACTCCACGGGCTTGCCGCTTTCGTGGGGAATCGCGAAATCGTCGGAGCGCTGGGTATCGAGCACCGATGTATTTGACCGTGTCATGCCGAGGGGACGAAAGATGCGGTCGCGCACCATGTCTTCCCACGTGGAACCCGCCACCACTCCGCCGATGTAGCCTGCCGCCACATACATCAGGTTGTTGTACTGATAGACGTCGCGGAACGTGCGGCTGGGCTCAAAGTAGCGGACGCGGCGCACCAGATCCTCGCGCGAAAGCCAAGTGCTGAAGCGAATGAAATCGTGACGCGGCAGACCCGTGCGATGCGACAGCATGTCACGCAACGTGATCAACTCCGTCGCGACCGGATCGTACATACGAAACCAGGGAAGATACTCGCGCACAGGAGTATCCCACGAGATCCTACCCTGATCGGCAAGCGTGGCCAGCACCGCCGAGGTAAACGACTTCGTCACGGAGCCGACGGCGAACACCGTACGCGTGGTGACGGGCTTCTTCTCGCGCGCGTCGCGCACACCATAGCCCTTGGCCAGGAGAACCTTGCCATCCTGCATGATTCCGATGGCCAGGCCCGGGACCTTGCGTTCGCGGAATCTTCGTTCGACGAGACGGTCAAGATCCGCAACGGCGATCTGCGCGGCAAGACGCATCGCCGTGGCCAGCAGCAGCAGAAGGAGAATACACCGGAAGAGCATCCTTACTGTGATACCGCAAAAAGGCAGTTTCGTATAGTGCGGACCGGATTCACAGAACACTCACCTCCCGCGAATTGTACGATTGGACTGTGAAGATCACCGACATCCGCGCCACCACGGTTACGGTTCCGCTGGAAGCGCCGCTACGCCACGCCAATGGATGCCACTGGGGGCGATTCGTACGCACGATTGTGGAAGTGGAGGCCGACAACGGAATGATCGGCCTTGGCGAGATGGGCGGCGGCGGCGAATCCGCCGAAGCCATGTTTCGCGCGATGAAGGCCTACCTGCTGGGCCACGATCCGGCTCGGTTGGAAGAGATGCGATTTCTCATCGCGAACCCAACAGCATCGCTTTACAACAACCGGACGCAGGTGCTCGCCGCGCTCGAGTTCGCCTGCCTCGATCTGATTGGCCAAGCCTGGGGCGTACCGGTGAGTGAGATTCTGGGTGGCCGGCTGCGGGATCGCGTGAAGTTCGCATCCTACTGCTTTTACCGTTACCCGAATCCCGAGACGGGCAAGGGGGAGGTCCGCACCATCGATCAGTCGATTGCCTTCGCGCGCTCCATGAAAGAGAAGTATGGCTTCACGACGCACAAGGTGAAGGCTGGCGTGTTTCATCCTGATCGCGAGTTGGAACTGTATCGCGCGATCGCAGCGGAGTTCCCCGAGGACCGCGTGCGGTTTGATCCCAACGCCGTTTGGTCGACGGAGCAGGCGATCCGGTTTGGCCAGGGCATGGAGGGGCTGAACAACGACTATCTGGAGGATCCGGTGTTCGGGCTGAACGGAATGCGTCTGGCGCGCGAACGGCTGCGGGTGCCGCTGGCGACGAACACCGTGGTGGTGAACTTCGAGCAACTCTCGGCGAACGTGCTCCATCCCGCGGTGGATGTGATTCTGCTCGACACAACGTTCTGGGGAGGGATCCGGCCTTGTGTGAAGGCGGCTTCCATCTGCGAAACATTCCAACTCGGCGTTGCGGTTCACTCGTCGGGTGAGTTGGGAATCCAACTCGCTACCATGCTGCATCTCGGCGCAGTGACGCCGAATCTCTCGTTTGCCGCCGATGCGCACTACCATCACTTGACCGGCGACATCATTGAGGGCGGTCTGATGCGGTATGAAGATGGTGCGATCGCGGTGCCCACGGGGCCGGGGCTTGGCGTGCGGCTCGACCGTGAGAAGCTGCGCGAGTATCAGGAGTTGTACCGTGAGCTCGGCGGCTATCCCTACGATCAGGACCCTCTGCGGCCCGGCTGGACCGCGCTTGTCCCGAATGACCGCTGGGCTGATCCGAATGACGATCGGGTGCCGGTGGTGCGGCTGCGGTGAGGCCTACTGGCCGAGTTCGTGGCACACCGTGCAGACCTCGGTGGCGTGTTTCTCCTTGTGGCAGTCCACACAGTCCTTCATCTTCACGTCGCGGAAGATCTGGATGGTTGCCTGTTGCGACACGTCGCCATGGCAGGTGGAGCATTCGGCCTTGGCTTTGACGTGCACGGAGTGGCTGAAGAAGACGAAGTCGGCAAGCTTGTAGACGCGCTGCGCCGGGATCCGGCCGGCGTAATCTTTGTGGCAGGTGTGGCACTGCGAAACGGGAGGAAACCCTGCGCGAGCCTTCTCCACGGCGCCGGCGTGGCACGTGGTGCACGGCAGTTTTAGCGGGGCGTGGGTCTTGTGCGAGAAGACAGGCTCGGCCGCATTCGAGGTCAGACAAAACAGGAATAGGGCGAGCCAGAGCACTCGACCGTTGTATCAAACTCGGCCGACGGCTGTCAGTGCGTGGGGCAGGCTGGTGGTGAGACCAGTGGCCAGGCTGTGGTGAGGCTGGCGGCCAGGCGGCGGTGACGCTGGGGGGCAAGTCGGTCGTCAGGTCGGTGGTCAAGTTGGTGCACGGGCCGATGGTGAGGGGCGGTGGCCAGGGGTGATGGTGAGGGGCGGTGGCCAGGAGTGATGGTGAGGGGCGGTGGCCAGGGGTGATGGTGAGGGCGGTGGTCAGGGGTGATGGTGAGGGCGGTGGTCAGGGGTGATGGTGAGGGCGGGCCGCTGACTTTCGCCAGCGGCCCCTTGGCGCCTATTACCAGGGCGTGAAGAACATCCGGGTAAGAAACACTGCCATCTGCCCGCGCGTGTTGTTGTCATTCGGGCAGTACTGCGTGGCGCTGCAACCAGTCGTGATGCCTACTTGGCGCAGCTTCTGGATGAAGTTGAAGAACGCATTTGTCGCCGGAACGTCCTGGAAGTAAGGCGTGGTGGGGAACGTAAAGTTCGTCCCGAACTTCGCCCGCACCAGAAACGCGGCCATTTGTCCGCGAGTAACCGGGTCATTGGGGCAATACTGGACCAGGTTACACCCGGTGGTGACACCGAGTTCCCGCAGCTTCTGGATCCACTTATACTGCGGGTGAGTGGACGGCACATCTTCGAAGAACTGCTGGGTGGGGACCGTGAAATTGTCGGTGCCGAGCAGCGACCGTACGATGAACACGGCCATCTGGCCTCGGGTGGTGTTCTGATTGGGGCAGTAGGCGTTCGCTGCACAACCCGACGTGACTGCGTTGTTCTTAATGATGCGCACGAAATCCACGAAGGGATCGTTAACTGGCACATCCTGGAATGGCGGAGTGGCGGTAGCGCCGCGCTGGAGGATGTGTACGAGGTTGGATGCGACATTTACCGCGCCGGTCCGGGGTTCCTGCCCGTTGTACTGCGCGACGTTGTAGTTCAGTGAGCCGGTGCCATTCTGCAAGGGGGATCCGGACAATGTGATCCAGGGGGTGCTGCTGAAGGCCCACCAATTACATTGGCCGTTCACTGCGACTCCACCGCCGCCGCCAGTGATCTCATAGGTGGTGCCGGTGGGATTCACGGCAGCCACGCAGTCCACAAGATTGAGGCTGGTGACGCGGGTTACGAACGCATCAATACCGAGGTTGTAAGTAGTGTCGAAGGCGCCGCCCGTGGTCACGAAATCCGTCGAGTTCGTACGGCCCGCGATGTAGACGTCGCCGGAAGCGTCAACCGTCATCGCCCGCGTCTCTTCGGTAAGTCCACCGGGGAACACCGAGGAGAAATGCAGACTCTCACCGAGTGGCCGGAAAATCGCAAGAAAAGCGTCTCCGAAAAAGTTTGCCGAAGAACCAAAGGCGTCGGGAGTGGACGGGAAGTTGTTCGACTCGGAGTAGCCAGCGACAATCATCTGACCAGCGGGCCCAGGCAGGATGGCCTTGCCAAACTCGCGCCGGGACGAGCCGAGCAAGCTGCTGGCGATCATTTTTTCTCCGCTGGAGGTGAACCTCGCGACGAATGCATCGGAAGTACCTCGCATGGTCCGTTCCAGCGCATTGGCAGTGGTCGGGAAGTCCGTGGAGGAGGTTTCGCCGGTAACCAGTATGCGGCCGCCCGGTTCCACACCCACGCCCCAAATCTGGTCGAATCCCGCTCCGCCGAGGTAGGACCCAAAGATCAGCCTTTCACCGGTTTGGGAGAGCTTAGCGAAGAACCCATCCTCAATTCCATTGGGCGTTGTGTCGAATGCGCCGCCGGTGGTTGGGAAGTTTGTGGATGTCGTAGTGCCCCCAAGATACAGTTCTCCCGCAACATCCGCCACCATCGAAAACACATAGTCGTTCAAATTGCCACCGATAAACGTGGAGAAGACCAGTTGGCGGCCCGTGGAGTCGAACTTGGTAACGAAGATATCCTCACTTCCGTTGTAAGAGCGGTCAAACGCACCAGTGGTCACCGGAAATGTCGAGCTATTGGTTGTGCCGGCAATGACCGGGTTGTTACTACGGTCCACCACGATCGCGTAGCCCACCTCGAAAGTATCGTTGGTTCCAAGGAATGTCGAGAACACGAGATTGTTTCCGAACGGTGAGAGCTTCGTGACAAAGGCGTCCTGAACACCCGAGAAGTCCTTTTGGTAGACATTCATCGTTACAGGGAATCCGAACGATCCCGTGAAGCCGGTAAGGTAAGCGTTGCCCGCCGAGTCCGCCGCCACGGAGTTAATGACATCAAGGGACTCTCCTCCAAGGTAAGTCGAGTAGACCAGCGCGCTGCCACCGATCGCGAGCTTTGTAACAAAGGCGTCAGTGCGGTCGCCGTAGGCTGTCTGAACGGCGTTGTTCAGGGGGAAGTTCGTGGAGGAGGTCGATCCCACGAGGTAGATGGAGCCCGCTGGGTCGGCGGCGATTCCGCCAACATCCTCGCCTGAGGATCCGCCGACGAAGGTGGAATAGAAAATCTGAGGATCGATGACAAGCGGCTGTTTCCGGTCCCACTGCGCCAGTTCGAAACCGATCCGGCCGTTGTTCTTCAGCAAGTAGGTCGCACCGATCGCAACGCGTTGGCCGTCGATCTCCTGGTAAACCACGGGACGCCGCTGCCGGATTTCGCCGGCGGAAGTCATCAGTACGATGTCGCCAGACTGATCGAGGCGCATGCCATCGGCGCCTTCCCAACTAAGCGCGATCACACCCGGATCGGCGCCTGGGGCCACAATCAGGTCGTACTCTACGCGGTTGCCGCCACTGTAGTAAACAACGTCCACTCCCGGATAAACTTCGCGGAATCGGACTTTCGCGTAGTGCGGCACGTCCGTCCGCCATTTGGCGGGGTCTTTCCCGTAGAAGTAATTGCTGATACCAGGCAACCGCCCTTCGGGCTGGACACCGGCGGCGGGCTGAGAGTTCAAAAACTGGAGATGCAGGGGTTTACTGAGTGCCTGATTCCGGAAGACGGCCTCCTGGCCGGTGAGCAGCGTAGTAAATCCACCGCCGCGGGAGATAAACCGAACCGCGGAATCCGCCTGTCCCACATTCGGCTCAAAGTAAAGTGGCAACCGTCCTAACTGCGCATGCGCTTTGGTGTTCAGTTGAAGGGATTGCTCCTTCCTTGCTTTCGAGTGGTGGTTCGAATCGTTCTTCGATACGGCGGAAAAAACCGGATAGACCGGCAACAAAGCGGCTGCCAAAAGGCAAACGCTCCTCCGATGGCCTCGCTTCCCTAGCGACGCTCTTTTCATAGATAGTCCTCCCATTGCAATTCGCGGGAAACTCTCATCTTACCGCCTTTCGCCGAAGTCAGTTCTTTCGCCGCAGGATGACGCCGGTATCAGTTGCGGCCCACAAACTATCAGTGCGAAATCCAGCGATGAAAACGCGACGGGCCATAAGTCTTTCGGGCAGCAGTTCGTCCACCCAGGTGCGAAGGTCTTCACTGGTCATGATGTGCACTCGGCCAGTGTCGTCCCTGGCTGGATCGGCGGGCACTTCCACCCCGGCAAGAAGCCCCAACGCCCCAGTCTGGGTAAGCGCGATGTCGGTGATTGCGATGTCCTTCTCGCGATACGCGCGTTCGGACTTGCCGGTCCGCAGATTGATGGCGAACACCTCGGAGGGATATTCGAAGACGTCGTGAAACTCGACCAACGACAATCCGCGGCCGTCGCGGCCGTATTTGACGCGGCTGATCCTTCCAAACAAGGAGGTGGACGAATGTTTCCAGGTGGATCCGTCGCGTGTTTCCAGAGTGAGTGAGGCGCCGGGCCATTCCGGGCGGCGGCTGGCTTTGGCGGGATCACGCCATGCCGGCATGACGTCGGTGATTCCCGACCTCGGCGGACGTGACGTTCCGGCAATAATCCCAACGCGAGTGGTGACGAACTCCACCCACGTGTAGGCCGTGTATTCGGGGGTGGTGCGCGGTTCCGCCGCGGCCGCAATTGGCTCCCACGTCTGTCCGCCGTCATTGGTGAACAGGGCGGTCTTGTTCCCTCCAGTGGCGTAGCCCCGATCCTCATCCAGAAAATACAGGCGGAGGATCCCCTCGCCTTTCCATTGCTGGCTCCAGTTCTTCCCGCCATCCGCGGACCGCCAGATTCCGGAGACTCCGGCAAGCCAGCAGTAGCCTTCGATCAACGGGAAAACCGACAACGCAGTCTCGGGGAGTGGGTGCTGTTGCCAGGTGTCTTGCCAGGTCAGCAGTGAGGGTTTCTCGTCTGGGCCGGTGATGGCAAAGGGGATGCCATCGCGCGAAACGGCGAACTCATGGACAGGCGTGGAACGGTCGCGCCGCAGAATCGTCCAGCGCGAATCCACAGCGGACTGCGCGGCCAACAGCGCCGATCCCAGCAATCCGGAAACACTGCGCCGGGAAATCATATGCGCACCTCGGAAACTAGCGGGGCATCACCGGACCGGAGGCCAGGACCAATTCGGCATGGTTCACTTCTTCCACCGCTGTGCCCGCCATGCGCGCCAGGACGAGCAGACAACCGACCTGTTCGCCGACGGTGGTGAGCACTTCCATCTCGTTTCCCGAGTGCGAGTGAGGCTGGCGATGCTGCACGTTGATCACGCCCACCACGCGGTTGCGAGCGATGACGGGAGCGGAAAGAAACGCTTCGAAGGTATCCGCGGGCAGATCGCTGAACAGCTTGAAACGGGGATCGCGATTCGCCTCGCGTGAGATGGCAACCATGCGCCGCTCCCGCGCCACCCAGCCGGTAATTCCTTCCGAGGTCTTCAGTCGCACACGGCCGATGGTGGCTGGCGAAGGGGAATTTGAGGCGCACAATACGAGTTCGTCGTTATCGACGAGATACACCAGACAGGAGTCGCAAGCCATGAACTCGACCAGCAGATCCACCACTCCCTGGAGTACTTCCGGCAGGCTGAGGTCGCGGACCATGAAGCGGCTGACTTTCTGAAACAGGCGAAGCTGCTTCTCCGTGCGCTCCAGGCGCAGTTCGAGATCCTTCAGCTTGGACACGACTCCATTATCCCAGATATAGGCTTGCGAAACGTAGCCAAAACGGGCCATCCGGTGCGCCCGGCAGGGTGACATTGTGAAAAGCGCCTTGCGTTTTCAGTGAACGCCATTTAGTATGAAAGTTCGTAGTACGCGGCTGGCCGCGCCTCTCCCCCCGGCGGCCACCGTGCAAGCTGCGGCTGGGCAGTCCCGTCTGCGGTTCCGCAAACAACAGCGCTCATCATTGGAAGGAGTCTTCCCGAATGTGGTCACGTCGTAAAGAGGAAGAGTACACACCCCGCACATCCAGTCCTTCGCATGCTCCATCAGAGTCTCTTAAGGAGAGTGGCACCATGTCGAACATGTCGTCCAGGTCCGTCGAGCCGGAGCCCTACCGGGCGTCGGCGAACGCCGCATCGATCGGCAAATCGGTAGTCATCAAGGGCAACATCATCAGCCGGGAAGATCTCTATTTTGACGGGGAGTTGGACGGCACGGTGGAATTGCAGGAACACCGTCTGACCATCGGACCAAACGGCCGCGTACAGGCCAACGTCAAGGCCCGTGAGATCGTGATCATCGGCACCATTCACGGTAATGTGGAAGCGAGTGAGAAGATCGAGATTCGCAAGGAAGCGAAACTGGTAGGCGACATTCGGACGGCTCGCATCGTGATTGAAGATGGCGCTTTCTTTAAGGGCAGCATCGACATCATCAAGCAGGATATCAGCAAGCCGCAGCCAGCGCCTCAGCCGGTGCAGCCGCGGCAGCAGGTGATGGCGGCTACGGCTTCCGGCTCTCCGCAGGGCGCCCCAGCCGGGATGTCCGAAGTGAAGCGGTAAGCGGCTTAGCGAACTTTGTGGGATGATCTAAAATCGATTTTTCGCAAGGAAGACGATCCTCCGTCGTTTCCCCGGCGTGTGTCCGCACGCCGGGCGAACGACGATTCATGGCCGGCCGGTTATCCAACCGAGGAAACCAGCCGGTTGAGCCGGGGCGTGGAGCAATTCCTCGTTGGCATTGAACGCCGGCCAACTTCGACCATTGTCGACATGGGCGGCGCCAACCAGGCGAACATCAACTACATCACCAATCTTGGCCATCGCCTGAGTTCCGAGAATCTCATTCCGGCTTTGGATTCGGTGTGGAACGCGCCGAATGTTTCGGAGTCGCGGAAGCTCGAGGATTTTCTGGAGCAGACGCTCAACTACCAGGGCTCAAGCCTGGGAGGGCTGCTGCTATGGGAGGGGTTGGAGTACCTGCCCACCCCGTTGCTTGAGGCTTTCGTCAAGCGTCTGCACGAACTTCTGGAGCGCGACGCGCTGATTCTGGCGATCTTTCATTCGGAGGATCGCGCGCAACTCGTCGCCAACTACGCCTACCGGATCCTCGATCCGCGCACGCTTCAGATCTCTCCACGAGGTCTGCGGCGCCGTGCACAGACCTTCTCCAATCGTGCGCTGGAAACCTTGTTCAAGGATTTCCAGGCCATCAAGTTCTTTCTCACTCGCGACAACTTCCGCGAGGTTCTCATCCGCCGTTAGCTTCACTCAACGCCGGCGAGGGAACTGCCCCATGCCGAACTCGAAGCATCCATAGACATCCAGCAGGATCACACTACCGAGGACGCTGGCAATGAACCCCGTGATGCTGAGCGGGTCGTACCATCCCATCATCCATCCAAGCATTCCGCCCAGCAGGGACCCCGTGACGCCGAGCAGCATGGACGTCAACAGGCCGCCCCGGTCACCGCGCAGAGCGAACCGCGTGCAGCCGAGAGCAACGAGAACGCCAATCACCGTGGCGAATAGAATACTCCACATAAGTACCTCCCATTCGGACCTTCTCGCCTGATATGTATCCCTGCTCACTGCTGGTGTCAATCCCCATAGGGGGCAATCAGCGATCGGCGTTCAGCTTCCGAATGAACGCCATCGGGCGCGAACCCTACTACGGCTCCTGGCGCGGGAGGCGAACGCCGCAACCAGAAGCCGCACCAATCGTTACCTGACGTAGCGGTCGGGACCGATGAGCGCCGCGGATCGATTGTAGGAACCTCTGAACATCGCGACCGCGTCTTCGACGGAGGCTGGCGAGTAGTGATGGCCCCGCCGGCTTTGCAGGGCGTGCGCGAATGCCTGGGCGCCTTCCAAACCTCCGCTTTGCAGTGCCCGCAGCGCTCCGGGATAGGAACTGAAGATGCGCTCACAATATCTCGCGTAGTGCGCGGCGGTAGAGAACGCATGGTAGCCATCGATTGACCGGACGCGATCGGCGAAGACCATCACGCCGACCGACTCGCGGACCGTGACGGCGACTTGCCTGGTCTCGATCAAGCGCGCATACGAAGGCGAATAAACCGAACCCTGAGACTTGATGTTTCCGACATTGTTGCCGTAGTTCGCCCGATCCCATCCACTCTCGTTGGCCCACAACGGCATCATCACTCGCGCGTCCCAATTCAAACCCGCGGCGCTCAAGGCGGCGCGGATGGCATCGAGAAACCGGACGCGATCGGATGTCAGGCGATTAAACCCGCCGGGCACCAGAGGCGTCCGATACGGCGCAATTACCGGCACGTTTCGAGCGCCGGGTGGCAAGGGAAAGATGACGGGGCGGGTCCAGGATGCGTACTGCGGCAGACCTTCGCGCGTCGCAAACCTGACTTCCTTCCCGTCTCGCGTGACCCATCGGGTGATGGACTCATTGCTAATCGACGCCACGGGATTGCGCACGGCCCCGCGACCTTCCCCATCGTCCTGAGGCGTTTGACTGAGGCCCACGCTGAGACGAGTCCAGGTGGGTCCACTGACGTCGACCCGTCCATCAGGATGTGAGAGAAAAGGCCGCTGGAAACGCCGGATTGCGTCAACTGTTTCGGGATCGCATACTCCCGTTGGGGAAGCTCCGTAATAGCCCAGCGCAGCCAGTCGCCGTTGGACCCAAAGGACGTCTTCGGTCAGGTTTTGACCGCCACTGCCAACCGGTCCTGTTAACATCGGCCGTTCCTCCTCGCATCAGTTCCGATCGATACTCTTACCATCGGCCCCAACCTCCAATTCCACAGTCCTGATGTTACCCATTTCTTCTCGCCTGCCCAAAAAGGACGGGCGCCGGTGCGAAAGTCGCGCCAGCGCCCGAAGGAAGGTAAAGCGAAGTTAGAAAGTCAGCCGGAGACCGAGGCGCAGGATACGGTCGCCGTTCGGCTCGCGGCCGCCGGCGTTCGTACCGGTCACCTCGAACACACCACCACGGAACGTGCCATCCGCGTTCGTCAGCAGGTTGTTGATACCCGCCGACGGGTTGTTGAACTTCGGCGTGTTGGTCCAATTGAAGTACTCGGCCCGGAACTGCAGGCCCCACTTCTCGCTGATCTCGAACTTGCGGAACAGGCCGAGGTCGGTGTTGAAGAACTCGGGACCGCGCAGACTGTTGAAGCCCGCCGTGCCGAAGCGCGGCTCGACGACGCGGGCGAAAGCGAATGGATCAAAGTAAGCAACGCCGCGCCCAATGCCGCCCAGCTTCTGCACATCCTGCTTCACCTGATCCGCGCGCTGTGTGCTGCCCGGCAAGCGGAGCGATCCGCCGTCGGAAGTGACACGAACGGGCGTACCCGTCATGAAGCTGGTGAGCGTGTTCAACTGCCAGCCTCCAAGAACCGCGGCGGCCATACCGCTACTGGCCCACTTCTTGTTCTTGCCGAATGGCAGCTCGTAGCTCGCGGTCATTTGCCAGTTGTGCGTGCGGTCGAAGTTGAGCGGTACGCGATTCAGGTTCGTGAAGGCGAGAGCTGGAACCAGCGGTCCGCCGTTGTTGTCTTCGTTACAGCACCATCCCATCACCTTCGACCAGGTGTAGGACATGTTCATCTGCAACCCGCCGGAGAAGCGGCGGCCGAGGGTGGCCTGGAGACTGTGGTAATCGTTGTCACCCATCGGGCCAATCAGGCTGGTTTCCACGGCGCGGTTGAAGCGCTGGACCAAGGGCTGGCCTGCACGGTCCTGGCCGATCACCTGTCCCGCATTGAGATTCAAGCGGCCGGAGACCTTGACCGCACGGCTTGCCACGTAGCCCACCTGGCCCGTGAAGTTGCCGCCGAGTTCGCGCTGGATGGTCAGGTTGTAGTTGAAGATGTAGCTGCGGTCGAACCTATCGCCGGTCGTATTCACTGCGTAGTTGCCCGGAATCGGGATGCGGCCGTTCGATCCGATCTGAGGAGTGGGCAGTTCAGGCAGACCCTGGGAGAGCGTGGTTGCCCAACCCAATGCCGCGGGCGCGAGGTTGAATGCAGCGAGGATCGGGAAGTTGGTACGCAAGGGGCGAGCCAGATTCCACGGATCCCAGTTCACGCCGAAACCAGCGCGGATCACGGTCTTCTCGGTCGCGCGATAGGCAACGCCAAGACGGGGCGAGAAGTAAGGCCCACCCGCATCCGTGCCGCAGTTCTTCGGAGTGCCGCCGAGCCCGCATACGATCATTTCGTTCGATGCGAAGTCATAGCGCTCCATGCCGCGATCCTCACGAACCGGCATCGGGAACAGTTCGATGCGCGTGCCATAGGACAAGGTGAGCTTGCGGTTCACCTGCCACTGATCACGCACATAGAAGCTCCACATGGAGGTACGCGTGCGATAGATATCGGGGACCTGCAGAATGCGTCCGCCGCCATCCACCAGACCTAGCAGATACGTTCCCATGGAGTTGAACTGATTTCCAGGAGCGACGTTGCCGTTCTCCAGACGCAACTGCGTCGGGCCCTGGCCGAAGTTCAAGCGCCCCGCCGCGCCGCCATCAGCTCCCGCGAATTCGGGCTGCGTGTGGTTCAGCGCCAGCCGGTAGATATCGAAGCCGAAGCGGATGCTGTGCGAGCCTTTCAGCCAGTTCGCATTCGCCACATACTGCGACTGCGGATCGGTGCGATAGTACGGCATGTAGTTCTCGGTGGAGCCGAACGGAGCGAATCCGCCGATGCCGAAGCCGGGATAGCCCGACTCGAAGTAGCGCGAACCGTTGGTCCCCGGAATCCGAAGTTCTTCGCGGCCAAGATTCGAGCCAAGGCCCGGCTGCTCGATGTTCGTGTCCATCAGCGTGTAGCCGTAATAGGCGTCGATGATGAAGTTCGGCCGCACGGTGTAAGTGGTGGCGAGGGTTCCGCTCCAGGTGCTTCCGAAGCCCGTGCCAGGGTTGCCGAATGCGATGGGCTGACCGCCGATGGCGCCGAACGCAGTGGGCGCGATCAGGTCGAAGTCGAGCCAGCTCAAACGCGCATAAGCCGTCCACTTGTCGGTGAGATTGAAGTTGAACTTCGAATCGATGGTGCGGCGGTCGAATGCTGCCGACCCGGTCGCGAAGTAGTTATTGGTTGGAATACCGGTCGGCGAGG
Organism: Bryobacterales bacterium; assembly: GCA_016789785.1. Next base: position 14,526 of record JAEUQE010000042.1, on the reverse strand, counting down.
GGTTGTTCTCCTGCGGCAGGCGCTGCATCAACAGGGCCGACGTCGGATGAATGCGCGACGAGGGGATCCGGTTATTGGCAAACGGCTGACGCCCGACGCCGTTCGCTGCACCCGTCTGCGGATCGTAAATTGGAAGCGTCGAGCCGGAGAGGTCGCCAGTGCGCATGGGAGCCGTCGGAATGGTGTAGAGGCCGCCGGCGAAACGATGATCCGCCGTCCCTTCGTAGGAACCGAAGAAGAACGCGCGGTTCTTCTTGATCGGACCGCCGAGGCGTCCGCCGTACTGGTTGTACACCGACTTCGGATTGTCCTGGTTGGCCGGCAGGAAGGTGTTGCGAGCCTGGCTCCAATTGCCCTGATGATAGTGGAACAGGGCGCCGCTCAGATCGTTGCTGCCAGAACGGATGGTGACGTTGACGCTCGCGCCGCCGGCGAGACCTTGTTCGGCGTCGAACGTGTTGGTCACGATGTTCACGTTCTCAATGGACTCGAGCGCGGGAACGTAGCTTGCGATGTGCGGCAGCCACACGTTGGTTGCGCTCGCACCGTCAATACGCGTGTTGTTCGAGGCGGTGTTGTTGCCGTTCGTTTGCCACTGCATGGACCGCGAGGGATTCGAAGGCACGGAGTGTGGCGTCGAGGGCGGCGAGATGCCGGGAATGGTCACAAATAGCGCCTGATAGTTGCGCTGCCCGGGGACGGGGATTTCGGTCAAGACTTTGGTGCCGATTTCGGCCTTCACTTCGGCGCGATCGGTCTGCAGACCGCCCGCCACGGCTTCCACCGTCACCGACTCCGACACTTGGCCGACGGCCAGCTTCAGATCGATACGAGTGACGTTGTTGATCGAAACTTCCACGTTGTCCTGGCGGACGGTGCGGAAGCCCTCCTTCTTCACTTCGACAGTGTAGTTGCCGTTCTGGACCGTGGGAATTACGTAGGCCCCGGTCTGGTTTGTGGTCACCGTTCGAACGGCGCCGGTTTCTTTATTGGTAATGGTCACAGCGGCGTCTGGCACAGCGGCATCGCTGGCATCCGTCACCGTTCCGACGAGCGAACCGTAAAGGATTTGAGCGTCGACCGTCGTCGTGCTCAGAATGCATACGGACGCGAAAAGCAGAAGAAGGCACACGGCCCTCATCGAGCGAAATCTCTTCATGTTGGACCCCAACAGCTTTACTTACGGACTTGACAGCCCGGCATGTGAGTCAATTATAGACAATGGGGGTGCGATTTGCTGAAGTTCCCGCGTGCGCGGCCTCTCCCGTCCGGTGTGCGGTAAAATCGAAGTTGGCTCTTCATGCAGTCCCGCATTCGTTCCACTACAATTCTCTGCGTCCGTAGAAACAATCAGGTGACCATGGCAGGAGACGGGCAGGTAACGCTTGGGCACGAAGTGCTCAAGGCGAACGCCAAGAAACTCCGCCGCCTGTACAACGGCAAGATTCTCGCTGGCTTTGCGGGATCAACCGCCGACGCATTCTCTCTGTTCGCCCGTTTTGAAAGCAAGCTCGAACAGTTCAATGGCAATCTCCCGCGCGCAGTTGTCGAACTGGCGAAGGATTGGCGCACGGACAAAGTGCTGCGGCATCTCGAGGCGCTGCTCCTTGTTGCCGACCTCAACAACACGTATATCGTCAGCGGCAACGGTGACGTCATCGAACCGGACGAACCGCTCGCGGCCATCGGATCCGGAGGACCGTTCGCCAAGGCCGCGGCGGTTGCGCTCTATGACAACACGCCGCTCGCCGCTCGCGAGATTGCAGAGAAGGCGATGAAGATTGCCGGCGATATCTGCATCTACACGAACCTCAACACCATTTATGAGGAGCTCGCCTGATGGTGATCTACCTGCCCAGCCAGTCGCTGGATGAAGCCCCCGCGCTCGACGAATTGACACCCGCCGAGATCGTTCGCGAACTGGACAAACACGTCATCGGACAGGGGGAAGCCAAGCGGGCCGTTGCCATTGCACTTCGCAACCGGATCCGCCGCCAGCGCCTCGACCCCGAAATGGCCGAGGAGGTGATGCCGAAGAACATCCTCATGATCGGGGCAACCGGCGTCGGGAAGACGGAGATCGCGCGCCGTTTGGCGAAGCTCGCGAATTCGCCGTTTCTCAAGGTGGAAGCAAGCAAGTTCACCGAGGTCGGTTATGTCGGCCGCGACGTCGAGTCGATGATTCGCGACCTGGTCGAGATCGCCATTGAGATGGTGCGCGAAGAGCGGCTGGATGAAGTCGCCGAGCGTGCCGAGCGCAACGCCGAAGAGCGTTTGCTTGACCTGTTGATGCCGCCGCAACCCGAGCCCTCCGAGTCCGTGGAGCGCACGCGCGACAAGCTGCGCGACAAGCTGCGCGCGGGCAAACTGGATGACCGTCTGGTCGAGATCGACGTGAAGGAGCGCGGTCCGAGTTTCGAGATCGCCACCGCTCCCGGCATGGAAGAGATGGACATGAATCTCAAGGAGATTCTGCCGAACCTCTTCGGATCACGCTCCAAGAAGCGCAAGATGCGCGTGCATGAAGCGCTCGACTATCTCACGCAGGAAGAAGAGCACAAGCTGATCGACATGGATCAGGTGACGCGTGTCGCGCTGGAACGCGTGGAGCGCAACGGCATCATCTTTCTCGACGAAGTGGACAAGATCGCGGGCAGAGAAGGCGGGCACGGTCCCGACGTCAGCAGGGAAGGCGTACAGCGCGACATTCTGCCGATTGTGGAAGGCACCACGGTGAACACGCGCTATGGCTTCGTGCGGACGGACCACATTCTGTTCATCGCCGCCGGCGCTTTTCATGTGTCGAAGCCCAGCGAGTTGATTCCCGAACTGCAGGGACGCTTTCCGATTCGCGTGGAGCTGAAGGCTCTCACCGAACAGGACTTCATCCGCATCCTGAAAGAGCCGAAGAACGCACTGGTGAAACAGTATGTGGCGCTGATGGAGACCGAAGGAATCCGGCTCAATCTGACCGATGACGCCATTGAAGAGATGGCGCGATTCGCCACGCAGCTCAATCAGAGCATGGAGAACATCGGCGCGCGCCGTCTGCATACGATTATGGAAAAAGTGGTGGAAGAGATCTCTTTCCAAGGTCCCGACCTGAAGAAAAAGAATGTGAAGATCGATGCGGCGTACGTGCGCCAGCAACTGGCTCCGATTGTGAAGGATCAGGATCTGAGCCGCTACATCCTGTAATGCGAAGCGCGGGAAAAACGTCGAACGTCTGCAAGGGGCTGATCGCATTGGTTGCGGCGGTCCTTGCCGGCTGCGGCTATGTCGGTGACCCGATGCCTCCCGCGCTGCTGATCCCAATGCCGCCGCAGCAACTCGCCGCGGAACAGCAGGGCGGGCGTTTGCTGATCTCCTTCCAATACTCCAACGTCACCACGGATGGCCTGGCATTCCCCGAATGGAGTGAGGCGGAAGTGCGTGTCGGTCCGACGGGAAGCGGCGATTTCCAAACCGACGCATGGGCCGCGGGTGCGCGCCGCGTTCCCGTCACCAGCCTTGCCACCGCCGTACCCGTGCGACTGGAGACGCCGATCGCCGAGTTCGCAGGTCAGGAGATCGTGTGCGCCGTGCGTGCCGCGGGTCCCAAGGGCCGCTGGTCGGCATGGTCGAATCTGGTGACGTTGCGTGTGATCAAGCCACTGCCAAAGCCCGAGGGCAGCGCCGCCGAAGCATCCGCGCAAGGTGTGAAGCTGATGTGGCAGGTCTCCGAACCGGAGAAGGGTGCGGTCTACCGGATCTCTCGTCAGGCCCCGGGCCAGGAGGAGATGCAGACGCTGGTGGACACGCCGGCCTCGCCCTTCACCGACAAGTCCGCCGAATACGGCAAGGAGTATCGCTACCAGATCCGCACGGTGCTCAAACAGGGTGACCGCGAAGTGGAGAGCGATGCCTCGGACATCGTCACCATCACACCCATCGACACTTTCGCACCGGCGATACCCGTGGGGCTCGGCTCCATTCTCGGAGTGAACTCGATCGAGCTCTCGTGGGACCGCAACACGGAGGCGGACTTCCGCGGCTATCTGATCTACCGTGCGGTGGGCGATGGAGCCTTCACGCGCCTTGGCGGCCCGGTGGAATCGCCTGCGTTTTCAGACAAGACGATTGAACCCGGGCGCGCCTATCGATACGCTATCAGTGCGGTGGACAGCGCGGGCAATGAGAGCCCACGCTCCCCGGCCATCGGGGTCACCGCGCCCCAGTGAGGCAGTGACAGAAAGAAATCACTCATGACGAAACACATACGCTTCAGTCCGAATCGCAAAGCCTGGGCAACGGTGCCCGACGGATCGCCTCTGGTCCGCTACGGCATCGTCCGCGGCGATACTGTCTATGAAACGGATTCGCTGTGGTCCACCGACACCAAGGAAGAATTCGCTTTCTCCGATGTGCGGCTGCTGCCTCCCTGCTGGCCTTCCAAGATCGTGTGCGTCGGCCGCAACTACGCCGATCACGCCAAGGAACTCGGCAATGCCGTGCCGGCTGAGCCGCTCATCTTCTACAAGCCGGTGAGTTCGCTCATTGCCAGCGGCGACTCCATTGTCTATCCGCCGATCAGCCAGTTAGTGAGTTTTGAAGGCGAGGTGGGCGTGGTGATCGCGCGGCAGGCGAAGAACGTGCGAGTGGAAGATGCCGCCAGCTTCGTGTTCGGCTACACGATTGTGAATGACATGACCGCTCGCGACCTGCAGAAGAAGGACGGGCAATGGGCGCGGGCCAAGGGCTTCGACACGTTCTGTCCCACGGGACCATGGATTGTTCCCGCTCGCGAAGTGGATTTCGACAGTCTGCGGATTCGCACATGGGTGAATGGCGAGCAGAAGCAGGATGGGTCCGTGAAGGATATGATCTTCCCGGTGAGTGCTATAATCGCCTACGTTACGCAGTTCCTGACCTTGGAACCGGGCGATTTAATCGCCACCGGCACTCCGCCTGGAGTTGGCCCTGTCGAACCGGGCAATACGATTCGTGTTGAGATCGAAGGGATTGGGGCTCTCGAAAACACTGTCGTCCGAGGCTAAAGTCTTATGAAAATTTTCCTGGATACCGCAAATCTGGATGAACTCCGCAAAGGCGCCGCGTGGGGCATTGTGGACGGAGTAACCACGAACCCCTCGCTGATCGCCAAGGAAGGGCGGCCGATCGAGGAGCAGGTGCGAATGATCTGCGACATCGTGGATGGCGATATCAGCGCGGAAGTCGTCGCGGTGGAAGCGCCGGACATGATCCGCGAAGGCCGCCAGTTCGCAAAGATTCACAAGAACATCGTGGTCAAGCTGCCGCTGATTCGGGAAGGCATCAAGGCGTGCGCGGCGCTTTCGAAAGAGGGCATCCGCACCAACGTGACGCTCTGCTTCTCGCCGGCGCAGGCATTGCTGGCCGCCAAGGCCGGGGCCTACCTCGTGAGTCCGTTCGTCGGGCGGCTGGATGACATCGCCACCAATGGCATGGATCTCATCCGAAGCATCTGCACCATCTACAAGAACTACGGCTATACGACGCAGGTGCTTGCCGCGTCGCTCCGGCATCCCATCCACGTCACCGAATCGGCCATGGCGGGCGCGCATGTCGGCACCATGCCCTTCAAGGTCCTCGATCAGCTCTTCAATCATCCGCTGACCGACAAGGGGCTGGAGCAATTCCTGAAGGATCACGCCAAGGCATTCCAGGAAGCCGGCGCAGCCCGCTAGATTCATCCGTGAGTCCGAATCTCGCGATTCTCCTGCTAGGCAGTCTCGGCGCAGCCCTGCTGATCATTGGGGGCTGGTTACTCATCGGGAGGCGTCCGTCCGCTGACGAGAAAGAGCGAGCACGACGGCGCTTCCTGGGGGTTCGCGGACGCATGGCCGAGGCTGAAATCACCGACGTTCATGACTGGACCATCGGCTACAGCTACGAGGTCGCAGGCGTGACGTATCATGCCACACAGGACGCGGCCAGTTTCGGCGACGCGCTGCCGAGAGATCCCTTGCTACTTTTGGGACCCGCCGCCATCAAATATGCGCCGGGCAACCCGGCAAACTCGATTCTGATCAGCGAGGATTGGAGTGGCATCCGCATGGCCAAGCCCCCTTCGCTTTTGAAACAAAAAGGAGCTTAGTTGTTTTATGAAGACCTGGTTTACCAGACGGTTGCTCATTGCCGCGGGCGCTCTCATGCTGACGGCCCCTGCCTTCAGCGCCGATAAGCCGAAGTCGATCATTCACGTGGTCACGTTGTACTTCAAGGCCGGCGCGTCCGATGCCGACAAGAAGAAGGTTCTGGATGGTGTGGACGAGATGGGCAAGAAGATCCCGGGCATCAAGAACGTGTGGCTGAAGAGCGTGAAGGTGCAGGGCGACGCGGGCGGCACGCCGCTAACCACGGCGTTCGTGATGGAGTTCGTGGACGAAGCCGCATTCAAGGCCTACGACAATCATCCGGCGCACCGGGCGTGGGAGAAGATCTACATTCCGGTCCGCGGCGAGAGCCGTACGCACGATATTACGAACTAGAAGTCAGACGTCACAGGCTGGCCCAAGTTCGAAACGGCCCGTACCGGAATGTCCCGGACGGGCCGTTTCTGTTGATGAATCCCCGCACGAGGCGGCTCACCCCTCTACATCTGGCGCATCTCTATTCCATCTGGCGCACGCTATGTGGCCGGGAAGGCACACGCCCACCCGGAATCGCGGTTGTGAACAATGCCGTCGCGCCGGCGCTAGTTCGGCGCAACGTTCTCGGCGTGCAGGCCCTTGGGGCCTTGCTTCAATTCGAATTCCACCTCACAACCATTGGTCAGGCTGCGGTAGCCATTCATTTGGATCGACGTATGGTGAACGAACACGTCTTCACCAGTAGACCTCTGGATAAAACCATACCCTTTGGCCGCGTTGAACCATTTGACAGTGCCTTTTTCCTTAAGTGCAGTCACAGTGCTCTCCTGAGTCCTTCGAGAAAACGCCGGCAGGCCAACCGGGAGGAGACTTGAGCCTGTCTCGTGCAGCGGAAGCGCCTCTGAATACAACGATGCCGCGAGGAGTCACACTCTCGCGGCGCATTTTGAGACGTCGGATTCGAAGCAGCCCACTCATCCCGGAACAACACAACTGGCAAGATGTCTAGAAGATTTTGGCAGAGTCGCCCAAAACATTCAAGAGGTATTTTGTTTCAAACATAAATTTTCTTTCGTGTCGTGGAAGAGGCAACACCGGTCCCCAGGCATGGCGGACTCTGGCCCGCCCCGCCGCCGTGCCCGCGAGTTTGGACGTCTTGCGTGGTCCGATTCACGCACACCGTAGCGCAGACCTCCAGATCTGCCGCGTCCCCTCTCCAGGCATTGCCGTGCATCAGACGAGGAAAGGTTGCGGCGCCCGCTGTGTGGCCACCGCCGGACGCCTGCACGCGCGCTCCCGTGAATCATGACTGGATGCGAACACGCGAGGGCATCCTGGCGATCCGGGGCCAAGCCCGCATATGAGGGGTCCGCTCGTCGATCGGTCCAGGCCGATCGCGTCCCCATCCAGAGGAAGCGTTCGGGCGGGCGCAGGTCCATGTGTGCGGCATCCGGCTTTGCCGGGGAGCCCTCTCTCCGCGAGCAACGCGCGTTGACCCGAAGCCGGTGAATCCTCGCAGAAACTTTGAGAACCTTTCCGGCGGTCCCGCACTAACTTATGTGCTGTACTCGAATCCGACCGGACTTGCGGGCACGCTGCTGCGGCTGCCCCTGCGGCTTGTGCCCACGGATGCGGTGATCCCGGTCCTGAGCGGACCTCTCCGCGGCAGGAAGTGGATTGCTGGATCCAGCGTCGCCTCCTGCTGGCTTGGGATCTACGAACGCGACAAACTGGAGGAGATGCGCAGTTCGATTCCACAGGGAGGGGTGGTGTACGACATTGGAGCGCAGGCCGGCTACCATGCTCTGCTCGCATCGCGCCTGGTGGGCCGGAGCGGTATCGTTTACGCATTTGAGCCTCTGCCGCGCAACCATCAGATGCTGATCAAGCACTTATCGCTCAACGAAGTCTTCAACGTCCAGCCGGTCCAGGCCGCGGTTAGCGACACGGACGGCGAACTCCGTTTTGACCCCGGACCCGGATTCATGGCCGGCCATCTCTCGGGCCAAGGCGCGCTCCGCGTGAAGTGCTTCAGCGTGGATCACTTCTTGACGAGCGAGGACCGGGTCCGTCCACCCGACGTCATGAAGATCGACGTGGAAGGCGCGGAGTTGAAGGTCCTGCAAGGGGCGCGGGAGACGCTCTCACGATACCGCCCCACGCTCATGATCGACACACATGACTTCCTCGGCGGCGAGCACGCAGGAATCCATGAGGCGTGCACCACGTTTCTCAAGGCCCTGGGCTACGAACTGCACTGCGAGATCTCGAAGGCGTCGAACAAAGCGTCGAGCATTTTCGCCAAGCCGCTGGCGGGGCGCCAAACCAGGTCTGCGTAGGCTGCCCGGCCCGCCCCCGCTCGAGGGAACATTGGGATTACACTAGACGGCATGACCCGCCGCCAATTCGCCCACACCGGCACGGGCGCCGTTGCCCTCTCCGCACTCCAGCCGGGATCGCTTGATGCCGCGCCTGCCCCGAAGCGCGTCGCCGGAATCGTCACCGAGTACCGCTGGTATTCGCATGCCGACGTCGTGCTTGGCCGCATTCTGGGCGGCAACTCGATGAACGGCGTCCATCATGCACCACGCACTCAGTTGGTTTCCGTGTGGACGCATCAGGTTCCGCAGGGCCGCGATATGAGCCGCGATCTTTCTTCGCGACACGGCTTCCGTATCGCAAATTCCATTGAGGAAGCGATGACGCTCGGAACCGGCAAACTCGCCGTCGACGGGGTCATCTTCATTGGCGAACATGGCGACTACCCCGACAACGAACTTGGCCAAAAGATGTATCCGCGCTTCGAACTGTTCAGCGAGGTGCTGGGCGTCTTTGAGAAGACGGGCAAAGTAGTACCAACCTTCTTCGACAAGCACCTCTCCTACTCGTGGGACAAAGCCAAGGCAATGTACGATCGCGCGAAGAAGCTAAATCTCCAATGGATGGCCGGTTCGTCGATCCCGGTGACGCCTCGCACGCCGCACATCGAGATTCCGCTGGACGCACCGCTCGAAGCCGCCGCGGCTTTCGGCTACGGGCCGCAGGACGCTTACGGCTTCCATCTGCTTGAGTCGCTGCAGTGCATGGTGGAGCGGCGCAAGGGTGGCGAGACAGGCATCACGTCGGTGGAGTGGATGGAGGGCGATGCGATCTGGCAGTGGCTGAAAGGCGAGGGCACGTGGGCGCGCCCGCTGCTCGACGAAGCCGCGAAGCGTAATCCGTACCGCAAGCCCGTTCCCCTGGAGGAAGAAGCCCGCCGGCCAGTGCTCCTCTCCCTTCAATACAAGGATGGTTTCAAGGCCGCGGCGATGATCATTGGTCCTTCGGGCGCCGACTGGTCGTTTGCCTGTAAGACCCGAGGCAAGGCCACACTCGATTCCACGCTCTTCGGCCCCGGCACGCGGTCGCGGACATTGCCGCATTTCGATGGGCTTGTCTACTGCATCGAAGAGATGATCGTGACAGGCAAGCCGCTCTATCCGGTCGAGCGAACGCTGCTCACCACGGGCGCGCTGGCTCTTGCCTTCGAATCGAAGCGCAGGAAAGCGCGGGTGGAAACACCGGGCTTGGCATCGATCGCTTACCGTGTCCCCAAGAACGTGTTTGTACAAACCGCATGAGACTCTTCGCATTCCTTCTCGTTACCTGGACGCTCGCCGCACAGGATGCGCGCAAGCTGCATCGCGACGCACTGGTCTTTGATGCGCACCTGCACATGATCAACCGCCAGCTCTATCACGGCGGCGACATCGGCACGCGTGTCAACGATGGCCAGGTGGATCTGGTGCGGGCGCGCGAAGGCGGCCTGGACGCGATGTTCTTCACGCTCTACATCACGGAGCACTACTATCCGCCGCGCTTTGAAACGAAGCAGGTGCTGCGCTTGATGGATCTCGCGCTCTCGCAGATCGAGAAGAACAAGTCCGTGATCGGAGTGGCGCTCAACGCGAGCGATGTGGTGCGCCTGAACCGCGAAGGCAAGATGGCCGCAATGCTCGACCTGGAGGGCGGATTCGACCTGGATGGCGACCTGGGCGTACTGCGCAGCTTGTATCGCATGGGTCTGCGGGTCGCGCAGTTGCCCGCGCACAACTGGGCGAACAACTTCGCGGAATCGTGTTGCGCCGAAGGCAAGGTGAAGGGCCTCAATGAGCAAGGACGCGCGGTGGTGCGCGAGATGAACCGTCTGGGCATGGTGATCAACGTTTCGCATGCCTCCGACGCGACGCTCGAACAGGTGCTGGAAGTGAGTTCGGATCCGGTGATGGCGACGCATCACGGTCTGCGCAGTTTCAACAACATCCCCCGCACGATCTCCGATGACTTGCTACGGAAGCTCGCGGCGAAGGGTGGCGTGATGGGTTTCCATATGGGCTGCGAGTTTCACAACAGGCCCTTCTTTGACTTCCGCACCAAGCAGGCAGGCAAGCCGTTCTGGGACACTCGCGAGATCGGCAAGAAGGAGGCACAACTCACCATCTTCGATATTGACCGCATTGTCGCGCCGATATTCCCCTCTGTAGGAATCCGGGCGCCTGAAGACATCAAGCTGACGATGGACGAGTGGTTCAAGGTGGTGGACCGGGCCATCGAAATCGCAGGCGAGGATCACGTGGCGCTGGGCACCGATCTGGACGGGGGCCCGACACTGCCGCGCGGGATGCGCGACATTCGCGACCTGCCGATGTTGACGGAAGCGATGGTGAAGCGAGGCTACTCCGAGAAACGCATTCGCAAGTTTCTCGGTGAGAATACACTGAGTGTGGTGCGGCGTGTGACGGAAAAGCGGTAGCCTCACTTGATCCCAAACAAGCCGGGACGAACGAGTTTGAACTCGAAGCGGGCAGGATTCACGGCGGTTGCGCCTGGAGAATCGACGTAGACGATCTCCGCCGCCACCGGTTCATAGGCGGCGCGGGGCGCGATGGTGCCCTTCGCCACGAGAATTCGCTGACGCTCGGGATAAACGCCCACGCTGATGATCTGATGCAGGCTGTTCGGGCTGGAGCGCCGCGTGGTGACCACGAGCAGATTCGGCAGATCGCGTGTGGAGCCCTCCGCCTCGATCACCGCCGCGAGCCCAAGTTCGTGGTAGCGGCCACCGCCATGGCGCACTTCGGTCTCGATGTAGCGCCCGTCATGCAGCGACTTCACACGGCCACGGACACGTACGGGTTTGCCGTGCATGTCGTCCGTCTTGCCGCCGACCGCCATGTCGAACGCGCCGCCGATGCCGGCCTTCAACGCGGCCTCCACCGCGGCCTTGTCGGCCACCACATACACCCAGCCCTGTGCTTTCTGTTTGATCAGTTCGTCGAGTAGGAACGTGCTGTCGCCGGCAGAACCACCGCCGATGTTGTCACCCGTGTCCATTAACGCGACGGGGAACCTCGGCGCATTCATCGCCCTACGCACCGCTTCGGCCGGAGTTGGCAGATTGAGCCTCAATGCATCGCGAGTGGCCCACATCATGTCGGCGATCCGCTTGGCCTCGCGATCCGCAAGAGCCTGATCATTGTTGGTCGCGACAATCACCGACGGCCCCATGAACGGTACATCGGCGTACTGATAGCCTCCCGACGCGCTCGCCGCGAGCACTTTGGGATTCTTCTCGAGTTCGATGGTCGCCTGCGTGATGGGGAGGAATGGCCGCTGATAGGTGTTCTGGAAGATGATGTTGTAGACCATCGGCGGCTTGACGATGGCTTTGGTCACCTTCACTTCGCCCTTGAGAATACGGTTCATGATCCGTGCCGCCTGCATGCCTCGATCCTTCGTGTCGAGATGAGGCACCTGCTTGTAGGTGATCAGGACCGTGGCGAGCTTCACGATTTCCGGGGACACGTTCGCGTGATAATCATGCGTCACGATGATCGGCATTTCCGGGCCGAATGCAGCGCGAAATCGCCGCACGATCTCTTCATCGGCGTGGGGAAATCCTTCGGCCACCATGGCGCCGTGCAGGGCCAGCAGGATTCCATCGATTTTTCCCGCGGCCTTCATTTTTGCGATCAGACGCCCGGAGATGGTGTCGAAGGTGGCACGCGTGAGCGGCCCTTTCGGAGTGGCATTTGCATGCAGGGTCGGAATCACATCGAAGCCCTGCTCCTTCGCGCCCGCAATGAAGCCGGCAACCTCGCTTGAGGATCGGCCCCAAAGGTCGAGAAGGTCTTCACGGGACACGCCGGCTTCCTGAATGCTGTAGTCCTCCATCGTGGTCTTCGAAGGATTGAACGAGTTCGACTCATGCATGAAGCCGCCGATGGCGACGCGGAACTGCGCCTGCGCGAGCAAGGGGGCGAGAACCGCCAGGATGAGGAATCGGAAAGCCATGGGTCCTATCTTACAGCGCCTTGCTCCACGGGGCGGGAGCGCGAACGCGCCGCGATGTTTCCGGATATTTCCGGGAAGTGCCGGCAAATGCCGCACCAAATCCGGAGCTTTTTGGTATCGTGTATGAAGCTGAAAACCACAATCGGAGGGCACCCATGGGGCGGGGCTTGCTGACTACGTTCGTCTTTCTGGCGGGAGTGAATCTCCTTCACGGCCAAACCACTTTCACTAATTCGACAACCATCTCGATCCCGACGGGAGGCACCGCGCCGATCGTTCCGTCGCCGTACCCTTCGAACATCTCGGTGTCCGGCATGACCGGGACAATCTCGAAAGTGACGTTGACGTTGAGCAACATGGCCGTCAACTCGGCCGATCTGGACATGATGCTGGTGGCGCCGGACGGGAAGAAACTCGTGTTCCTGTCCGACTCAGGAAGCGGTGCGCTTCTTTCTGGTGTTTCGATCACAATCGACGATTCCGCAGCCAATCAGGCACCGCCCACCGGATCGACATCCTGGACGAACGGCGCCACCTATCGTCCGACGAACAACGTGAGCGGTGATACGTTCCCCTCGCCGGCTCCGTCCTTCAATGCCACCACCGAGTCTGCCAGCGGTGTGAGCAACACTGGGGCAACCGGCACGTTGGCGCTGTTCAACGGCATCAACCCAAATGGCACATGGTCACTCTATGTGGTGGATGACGTTCCCGACTCCGGTGTCCGCACGATCGGCGGTTGGTCCATCACGATCACAACCGCCCTTGCCAATGCGCCGACAAACACCATCATCACATCCACCGTCAATCCCTCGTTCACCTCGGGCGCAGGCAGTTCCGTTACCTTCATCGCAACCGTGACCAGCGGCGGCAATCCAGTCACCGTCGGAACGGTGAACTTCCTCAATGGCGCCACGGCCATCGCTTCGAACGTCCCGCTGAATGGCTCCGGCCAGGCGAGCACCACAACAACCATCACCTCCGAGGGGCTCTTCACGATCAGCGCAAACTACAGCGGCGCGACGGGGTTCGGCAGCAGTTCGGGAAACCTCATACAGGAGGTGAACAACCCCACTACCATTAGCGGAAACCTGTTCTGTAACCCGGGATCCGTCACGATTTCTCCATCCTCGAATCCGTATCCGCAAAAGATCTTTGTATCGGGACTGAGCGGCACCCTGTCCACCGTGAAAGTGCGATTGAACGGGCTCACCCACAGCTTCCCGGTCGACATCGATGCCCTGCTCGTCGCGCCGGATCCCATGAGGAAGATGCAGATCATGTCCGACACAGGCGCGACGGGCAATATCATTCTGGATGACGCCGCGGCGAATCTATTGACGGCGTCCACGGTCGCCGGCGGCACATTCCGCCCGACGGATCTCTCAGGAGCCGGGAATGAGACGTTTCCCGCGCCTGCTCCCGGTGGTTCCTACAGTCTTCCCGCGCCCACTGGTGGCGCCACCCTCAATTCGACCTTTGGCGGCGTGAACCCGAATGGCGCCTGGACCCTTTACCTGGTGGATGACGTGCCAGGGGCCGAGAACGCGTCCATGAGCGGTGGCTACTGTCTGGACTTCACGACGACCGCGGATCTGCTCACCACGACTACCGTCACCTCGTCCGCCGATCCGGCCACTGTTGGACAGAACGTCACCTTCACGGCAACGGTCCGCCGCGCGGACAACAATGCACTGGTGACCTCCGGGACGGTCACGTTCCGCGAAGGGGCAACTACACTGGCGGGTCCCACGGCTCTGAACGCCAGCGGCCAGGCATCCTTCTCCACCAGTTCGCTGAGTGAAGGCTCGCACACGATCAGCGCGTCGTATAACGGCGTCGCGGGGTCGTTCAACATCAGCAACGGCACGGTCACCATCCAGGTGGACACGGCGACAACGGTGAACGGCAAGACCTACTGCAATCCGGGCGGGATCACCAATACCAGTGGAACGTCTCCGACCGCTCCTCAGTACCCCTCGCGAATTCTCGTCAGCAACCTGGCCGGGAGCATTGCGACGGTGACGGCCAGCTTCAATTCAATCCTCCAGGCATTTCCAGCCGACTTCGACATGATGCTGGT
>JAEUQE010000429.1 GCA_016789785.1 Bryobacterales bacterium | reverse complement strand
CTCATAAAGATCACTCCGTAAGAAAGATGAAACGTACTTCGTTTATGCTTTGCTCATGATACTTTGTTTACCGGCGCGGTTCGCGGGCACGAAGGCTGAGCGCGATGCGAGTGCGCATCGTGGGCGAGTGCGCCGGATTCTCATAGCAGGGCTCCTCTTCATGATGAACCTTTCGGCAGCCGAACGGATACTGGTCCACGGACACCGCGGAGCGCGCGCGGTCCGGCCGGAGAACACGCTGCCCGCTTTCGAGTATGCGATTTCGGCGGGCGTGGATGTGTTGGAACTCGACCTGGCCGTGACGCGAGACAACGTGCTGGTGGTGTCGCACGATCCGCACATGAATCCGAAGTACTGCACGGGGCCAGGAGGCGCGAAGACGACGATCCGTGAGATGACGTTCGCGGAACTGCAGCGGTGGGATTGTGGATCGAAGGTGAATCCCGATTATCCGAAGCAGAAGACGGTTCCAGGGACACGTGTGCCGTCGCTTGATCAGGTGTTGGCGCTTGCACCGCGAGGGAAGTTCGAATTCAATATCGAGACGAAGATCTTCAAGGACAAGCCGGAGTTGACTCCCTCGCCGGAGGAATTCGCGCAGTTGTTGGCCGATGCCCTGCGCAAGCACAAGTTGGTGGTGCGGACGATGGTTCAGTCGTTCGACTTCCGCACCTTGCATGCGATGAAGCGGATTCTGCCGGAGGTGAGGCTGTCGGCGCTTTACGCGGGCGTTCCGAAGGACTTCGTGGCGATTGCACGCGAGGCGGGTGCGGGGATCGCGTCGCCGCACTACAGTCTGGTCACGCCGGAGCGGGTGAGGGCAGCGCATGAAGCGGGATTGGTTGTCGTGCCCTGGACCGCGAATGCTCCAGCGGACTGGGACCGGCTGATCTCCGCGCGAGTGGACGCGATCATCACCGATGATCCGGCGGCTCTGATCGCCCACTTGAAGCGTCGCTGAGCACGGCACCTCGGGACGCGCATTCTCTTGGGTCGGCCCGAGCCCCTATTCCCAACCCGCCGCAGTCCCGGTTTCGGATTGATCGCCGCCTTGGCGGCGTAATGTCCATATGGCGGCTTGGTTGGCCGCGACTCCGCCCCGCGGCTTTCCTTCACCGCGAAATTCGATCGAGAGCACACGGAATCCAGCTTTCTCCATCGCGAGTGCCTGCCTATCCCAACTCTCTAAAGTGAACCGGCCTCCATGAGCCAGCACCACGGCGTGCTTTCCGTCTCCGTAGAGGTCCCTGCAAATAGTCCCGCCATCCTCAGCAGCAAAGGACACACGCTCCTTCGCGGCGCAGCGTCCAATTCGACCACACGAGCGTCCACGGGAATTGCCGCGTCAGAGGGCCTCCCATTCTGCTGAATCGATGTGCACCTGATTCAGAATGCTGCGCAAACGTCCCAACAGTACTCGATCGCTCTACAACGCCGAAATTCCCGAACTCCGAGCGGGCGCCGGCTTGAGAGCCAACACGGCACGCGTTGCCGCAATCCCATGTCCTCGACCCGACCGGGCGCCTCGGCGCTCTTCAGATACGAGACCGGCGAAACGGTGTACATAACCGCATAGCCATGAGCCTGTAGCAACACGGCGGGGCGAAAGGCCCGCTCAGGGAACCTGCTCTTGATCAGGACGGGCGCGATGTGTCATCGAAACGAGATCGTACTTATGAAACGGCGTACTGGCTGTCCGCTGACCGCTCGGGTGCGGATGGCTCCCATATTCTCGGATAGGGGTGCTGAGGGAAACCCCTGACGGCAGAGCCATTCCCGCCTTTTTCCGCCGCAATCGCGCGGGTGGTTTCGATTCGGTTGAGAAAAATCGCCCCGAGACGGCACGAATATGAAGCAGGAGTATTTTTCGTGGGAATCTCAATCGGGTATTCTGGCAGGCTCGACGATCCAACTCGTCTGGACGAACTAATCGCTTACGCGAAGGATCGTGCCAAAGGGTGGGGCTGGGATTGTCAGGACTACTGCCAGCCCTTCTCGGGAATGTTCTTTTCCGGCGGCCGGTACGAAGTGGGCAAGGGGATGCAGGTGCGCAAGGGGGATCCCGTCCCGACGCTGATCGAAGACGAAGTGCGTGGCGTGTTGTTGCTCCCGCCGCGGACGGACGCGCTGTGCCTGATCTTCAATCGTGAAGGAAGGCTGGCGAACTATCATGAGGTGCCGCCGGGGCGGATTCTCTCACCTGCGCCAATTCCAGGGGAGAAATACTTCATGGAATTCGGCCTGTGGACGACGCTCACGGGTGAGGTCCATGTCCACATCCGCCTGGCGACGTTGTTGCGCGAACTGCAGTCTTTGTTCATGCACAATCTCGATGTGAGCGACGCCACAGGCTACTGGGAGACGGGAGATCTGGAAACCATGGCGACCGAGCACCTGATCCTGGGTGCGTGGCTGGACGCATTGAGCAATCCGGAAATGCAGCGCTTGGTGGCGCAGAGCGCTGGTGATCCTGTGGAGCCGGATACGACCATCACTCCACTGCGAGTTCCGCAGGTGCAGGAGATGTCGAGAGAACTGAAGACACAGCAGCGGAAGGCCCGGGCCGCGGTCAACTGAGAATAGTCGTCAGCGTTCAGCTTTCGGCTTTCAGCTTCCGAATCAACGCGCCGAGCATGCGTTTCACTCCGGTTACTGGCATGCTTTGTTTCGCCGGCGCGCAAGCCACAGCAGCGCGCAACCAGGAACAAGAAGCGTCGCGGAGCCGGGTTCCGGTACGTTCGAAGTGTCCTCTGTGCGGACGGTCAGTGACCATGCGGCGAGAGATCCGCTGTCACCGCTCAGATCGTCCTGAGTGAACAGCCGCCAGGTCCCGGAGGCAGCGAGTCCCTGAAACACATCCAAGCTGCCGCCATAAGGACCCGCAGGTGCGGGCGAAGAGAAGACGTCCAGGGAGCCGAAGTTCGTGGGAAGGAAGGTTCCGGATGTAACGCATTCCCGTGGGGCAGGGAGAGCAGCGCGGTTGACGAGAACACGAGCGAGACATTGAGCAAGTCCAGGTTGCCGCCCGTGTCGCTCATCAATATGACGCTTGCGCCAGTGGGGCCGACCAGCAGGATGTCGAGGTCGTCAGGGAACGTGTGCGTCAGTCCCCTGAGTTCGACGGTGACGGAATGAATGGGGCCTGACTGGACCACATGAATCGACGACGGAGCCGCCGGCCCCATGGTGGGAATTGCAATCGGCTCGCTTGTTCACTTGCTCAGAAAAAATGATCTGGCAACGTAATCGCCCCAATGCTATTGCCTAAGCTGCATGGTGCGGCGAGGACTCACGGCGCCATAGGCGCTGTGCGAAGAGCCAGAGCAGGCCAGGGATGAGCATGATCAGGCCGGCGCGGAAGGCGACTGCGTCCGGCGACATGCCGCGATCGATGAAGATGCCGGAGAGTGAACTCGATGCCGACATCGACAACGTCATGAAGGAGAACTCCGTGGAGAAGACGCGGCCACGGAAGCGATCGTCGGTGTTGAGTTGCAGCAGGTTGGTGGAGAACACCCAGATGGTGGAACCGCCGGCGTGGGCGAGGATCACGCTGAGACATGCGGCCAGCATGTGATCGGAGAGTCCGAGCGACACGTAGCCAACCGACGAGATCAGGAATCCCAATGCGATGCCCCAGCGCATGCGGACCTGGTTTGCGCCTGCGACATAGGTGCCGAGCACGGGCCCGGCGAGCGCGCCGATGCCTCGAGAACCCATCAGGAGGCTCATGCCGACCATGCCCGCCGACTGTGCGCTCGCACCCCACAGATGCACCGGATACTTGCGCTCGCCGAGAATGGTGAGCAGCACCCAGTTCGCGCCAAGGAATCCAAGCCCGCACTTGGCAAGCACCATGACCATGAGCTTGCTGTCGCAGGTGATGTACTTCCAACCGTCGATCATCATGGTCGAGTCGCCAAGGTGTTTCCATTTAAACGGCGGGTGATGCGCGATGTGCGGCTCTTCGAACCTGGTGCGCGAGATGAGAAGCGCGGAGGCGATGAACGTCA
>JAEUQE010000428.1 GCA_016789785.1 Bryobacterales bacterium | reverse complement strand
CCCGGTGACTGGTACGGTCTCAATCCCAACGAAACCACCGTCGCGCGCCTCTTGAAGAGCCGCAACTACGCCACCACATGCATCGGGAAGTGGCACCTTGGTGACCAGCCCGAGTTCATGCCCACACGCCACGGTTTCGATTCTTACTTCGGCATTCCTTACTCCAACGACATGCGGCCCTCGCCCAAGCCAGGCGGCCGGCAAACGCGGCCCCATCCCCCGCTGCCGCTGGTTCGCAACGAAAAGCTCGTGCGCGAGATCACCGATCAAGGCTTCCTCACCAGTGCCTACACCGAGGAAGCCGTGAAGTTCATTCGCGGAAATCGCAACAAACCGTACTTCCTCTATCTCCCGCATTCGATGGTGCACGCTCCTCTCGCGGCTGGTGAACGATTCCTCAACAAGACAGGCAAGGGTCTCTACGCGGACTCCGTGGCCGAGATCGACTGGAGCGTCGGCGAGATCCTCTCCGCCGTTGAGAAGAGCGGCCAGGCGGAGAACACGCTCGTCATCTTCCTCTCCGACAACGGCGGCACTCCCCGGGCGGTCAACACTCCGCTGCGAGGCAACAAAGGCAGCGTGTGGGAAGGCGGTATGCGTGTTCCCGCGCTCGCCTGGCAACCCGGCACCGTGGCGGCCAACCGGAGCACGGATCACATCGCCAGCAACATGGACATCCTGCCGACGTTCGCCGCGCTGGCGGGTGCATCGCTGCCTGCCCGCAAGATCGATGGACACAATCTCGACCCGCTGCTCCGCAACGAGCCCGGCGCAAAGTCCGGCTACAGTGCGTTCTTCTACTACCACACTTACAATCTGAGGGCCGTGCGTGCCGCGGATTTGAAGCTCCACACTTCGGGGGAACTCTACAACTTGAAGGACGATGCCGGCGAGTCGCGGGATGTCGCTGCCGCCAACGCAAACGTCGTCGCGGACTTGAAACGCAGGCTCGACACCATGCGTGCTGACCTCGGCGATGGCGAGGCGCCCGGTCCCGGTTGCCGGCCCGTCGGGAAGGCGAAAGGCCCCTTGCGATTCTGGATCCCCCGGCCCTCGTCTTCTGGCCACGAGCCGCATGCCCCCGTCCACGAAGTCCCCGGCGCTCCCTACTCCTAAGCCCGCCGAGGATCAATCTCGAAAAGCGAGCGTCCGTTCACCTTCCAGATCCCGCTCCTTGCTCATCGAGCTTGTGATTTGTTGCCGGTCGTTCGTACAACTTGGAGAAGAAGGCCCCGGAGGTCAACATTTCATGCTGGCGGCGGTCTACCAGAGACGATCCACGCCGCCACCCGGAAAAGAGGTGTATCGCTCAACATGATCGTAGATTCAACCATGGCGCAGTGGCTTGCCAAACGAGGCTTGGTGGACTGCGGCATCTCTAGCGCCAATACATCAGAATAGTAGTATTGATACAATGATTCCAGAATGGCAGAGCAATGGTGACTTGCCTCCAGGCGTCCACTTCGCCCAATGGGCCGAGGTCGAGGCACGCTTAGCGTTCAACCCGAGGCGGCGCCGTTTCCTTGCCGGGCTCCGGGAAGCATGCAATCTTCTGCGCCGAGCTGGATGCCGAATGGTGTACCTGGATGGCAGTTTCGTGACCACGAAGCGGCATCCAGGCGACTTCGACGCCTGTTGGGATATTCAAGGTGTGGACGAGGATATGCTCGATCCGGTGTTCTGGGATTTCTCGGACGGCCGGGCAGCGCAGAAGCGGCGGTTCGGCGGCGAGTTCTTCCCAGCGCAGTTGCCGGAGGGCGCCACGGGGCGGGCGTTCGTCGAGTTTTTCCAAGTCAACAAGCTGACCGGTGCACGGAAGGGAATCGTAGCTGTTCGATTGAGAGGAGGTAGGAAGCGGTGATCAAGAACGAGAAGCAATACCGGATCACGAAAGCTCAGGCTCGGCGCTTCCAGGAAGCCCTTGCTGAACTCGCCCGCCAGGCGCGCCCGGCGGACGTCTCACCGCGACTATGGCAAGCTCAGCGCGACGCCGCCGAAAGTCAGCTCCGCGACCTGCAAGCCGAGATCGACGCCTATGAGGGACTGCATATGGGCAAGAGCAAGGAACTGGTCCTCGAAGCCGTGGAGGACTTACCGAAGACGCTGATCCGCGCTCGCATCGCGGCGGGAATGACGCAGGAAGGACTTGCCAACCGGCTCGGCGTCAAGACGCAACAGGTTCAGCGTTACGAGGCGACCGAATACGAGAGCGCGAGCTTCGCCCGAGTCCTGAAGGTTGTTCAGGCGCTCGGTTTAAGGATGCCAAAGCCGACGCGGTTGGTACGGGGATGAAGATGAGTCAGGACGATTCGCTCAGTTGGGAGGAGTTCCTATCTCTTGAGATCCTGCGGACCAAGCTGATTTCGACATCGCTTTTCTTGACAGTTGACAGGAACGGATGGCTAATTGACCCCAAGGCCCCCGAACTCTGCACGTGATTCTGATGTCTCGCGTGCCGCTATCCCGCCGCATAATCACCTTCATTGCCGCATTCACGTCCAACTCCGTCGCGTCCACCCCAACCGTTCTGCCCTTCGCCATCTCCGTCGGAAACCTGATCGCGCCGAATTGCGGAACCTCGGCGGACTCCCTTGCGTATGTTGTCATGACAGGTGCTTACGGCCCGATGAACGTCTCCTCTCTGCAATCGCTTACCGGCCTGCTCGGCATTGCCTTCGCATCCGGCGTGAATCTCTATGCGGCGGTGTTGGTGGTTGGCCTCGGCATTCGCTACCAACTGCTGCAAGGCCTCCCACAGGAGCTTTCGCCGCTCGCGCATCCAGCCGTGCTGATCACGGCCGGCGTGCTGTACTGTCTCGAATTCTTTGCTGACAAGATCCCCGTGGTGAGTGCCGCCTGGGACACGATTCATACGTTCATCCGGCCGGTGGGTGCGGTTGGGATGGTGATGCTTGCATCCTCGCAGCTTGGCGGTGTGGAGCAGACCATGATCGGCTTGCTTGGCGGCACGGTCGCGCTTACGTCGCATGCCACGAAGATGGGTGTCCGGCTGCTCTCGCATGGTGAGCCCGTTACCCACGCGGGACTCAGCATCGCCGAAGACGTGTTTGCGATCTCGCTGGTCGCGCTTGCCGCGCAGTATCCCTATATCGCGCTTGGCGTCACGGTGGTGCTGCTGATCGGCGCGGTCATCGTGTTGACGCTCGCATGGAAGGCCCTCTTCGCGGTGGTTCGTGGCGTTCGCAATCGGGTGCGTGTTTGGTTCGGCGCGCCGGCGGATCCCGTGGGCGTGTCGTCCCCGCTTGGCTGAGGGCGCTGCGTGAAACATCGCCCTGGAGTTTCTACACTCTGCGGGGTCCAACGGTACGTGCACGGTAGCGCAGACCCCCAGGTCTGCCGCGTCCCCTCTCCAGGGGACGCCTCTTGGGGCGAGCGCAGATCCCTGCACGCAGCGTTCCGGCTTTGCGAGCGTGGCCGGCTTGAGAGCGCTGCGTGAAGCAGCGTGCGTTACTCACGCGAACCTCGGTGCCGGCGGGATCGCATTGGCGCGCCAACGCCGCCGCCCTGACAGTCCGCGCTATGTTAATGAGATGATTTCGGGGCTTACCCTTCTCCTCTTCTCGTTCGGCCCTTTCAGCAACGCGTTCGCGCAGACGGGACGCATCGAGAGCAAAGATCTCTACCGCCTTCGTTCCGCCGGCTCTGTCCGCCTCTCTCTCGGCGCCTCGAAGATCGCCTACACCATCTCCCACAACGACCGCCCCGGCAAGCCCTACTCGCAAATCGAGGTTCTCACCATCGCCTCGAACCAGCGAGTCCGCATGCCCGGGCCCGCATCGTCGAATCCCGTTTGGTCGCCCGACGGAGGCATGCTCGCCTATCAAGGCAGCGTCAATGATCGTCACGGTCTTGTGGTCGCGAAAGCCGATGGCGCCACGCCTCGCTTCCTTCACGCCATGGACTCGACCAACGGCCCCGTTCCTTCCACCGGCGACGCCATCGTATGGTCTCCCGATAGCAAGCAGATTGCCTTCATTCACGCGCTGCCCGGCCCCGAAACCGAAGCC
>JAEUQE010000427.1 GCA_016789785.1 Bryobacterales bacterium | reverse complement strand
AACACGCCAGGCTATTCGCAACGCGAAGTGGTGGTGACGAATCCGGCGGGCACGTTCCGGTTTCCGATTCGCACGACAGAAGAACTCGGCCTGCCGCGCGGCATCATTCGCAACGACCGCAACAACTTTGCGCCCCGCTTTGGGCTGGCATGGGATCCAACGGGCGCAGGGCGCAGTTCCGTGCGCATGGGATACGGCATCTTCTACTCGCGGCCGATGTACTCCACCCGCCAACAACTCGCGCTGCAGCCGCCGTATTCCAGCCGCTACCAGATCCAGTTTCCAGGTGCGGGCACGCCGGCGAGCCCATTGACGATCGCGAACGCCGGCGCCAATTTCCCAGCGCCTCCGCTGATCAACGTGAGCCAGATTCCGGACATCAACTTCCCATCGGGCTATGTGCAGCAGTGGAACTTCACCTATGAACGTGCGTTGCGTCCGCAGTGGGCATTGAGTTTTTCGTATGTCGGCGCGAAAGGCACGAAGCTGTACAGCAATCGCCTGTTCAACTATCCGCAGCCCGGCGCGCAGGAAGGCGGGATGGTGCCTGCCAATCGGGGAGCCAATGCGAACATCGGACTTCCAGTTCCAGGGCAGGGCTTTCAGGGCGGGCCGCCGCCCCAGCTCTCCGTGCAGGGCCCGGCCTTTCTACGCTTCAACGCTTTGCCGGAAGCGCCAGGGATCTTCTTCGCATTCCTCATGAACACGAGCGGATTCTCCACCTATCATGGCGGCACGGTTCGGTTGGAGAAGCGATACTCAAGCGGACTGACGCTGGATGCGAGCTACACGTTCGCGAAGTCGATCGACAACGATTCGCTCGGCATTCCAGTGGCGGACTCTTCGGCGACCGATCAGAATCCGTTCGATAAGAGCCTGGAGAAAGCGCGGTCGTCGTACGACATCCGGCATCGCGGTGTGACGAGCTTCGCCTACGATCTGCCATGGGGCAAGGGCAAGCGGTGGATGAATGGTCGGGGTCCGCATCAATGGATTCTTGGTGACTGGCAGGCGGGCGGCATCGCGACGTTCGAATCTGGCTTGCCGTTTACGGTGAACTTGAATGGCGACTACTACGCGATCGGATCGTCGCGGCGGGGGCGCACGGATCTTGCGGGCGATCCCAACGCCGGCCCCCGTACCACAAGCCAGTGGTTCAACACGCAGGCATTCGTGCTGCCGCCGGTGGCGGTGACGTCGTTCCCGTTTCTATTCGTGCCTGGGCCCGACGCGGTGCGCCGCACGCCGGCTCCGATCGGCAACTTCGGGCAGGCAGGCCGCAACATTGTGGATGCGGATGGGGTGGCGCAAGTGAACCTTTCGTTGCTGAAGAACTTCCCGATTCGTGAACGGGTGCGTCTGCAGTTCCGCACGGAGATCTTCAATGTGCTGAACCGGCCCGAGTGGGGCTTCCCGAATCGCGAGTTTCTGGTGCCGCCGGCGCAGGTGATTCTGAATCCAAACTGGGACCGGCGCACGCTCAATCCTGATTTCGGAAAGATCGGCAACACGCGCGTGGACGCAAGGCAAATTCAGTTCGCGCTGAAGTTGTTATGGTAGTTGCGAGGTGGGGCCTGATGTGCGGCGCACGGTGTTTCGTGCGCTTCGTTCGACGGTTGGGATGCTGAGCGAATGAGAACACTCGTAGTGCTGTGCATGTTATCCGTGCCGTCGCTCCTGGCGCAGACGGTGACGCTGTTTGACGGCAAGAACCTGGATGCATGGATTGGCGCGGATGGGAGTCCGCCAAATGAATCGTGGATGGTGGAAGACGGACTCTTGCGCACCGTGACGGGCCGCAGGAAGAACGTCGATTTGCTGCTGAAGGAGCGGCAGCGCTACTTCGAGTTGATGTTCGAATTCCGGCTCTCTCGCGGGTCGAACTCGGGGGTGAAGTACTTCTCCGATCGCGGTGCTTCGAACTTGAACTATCCGCCGGGTGTGATGACGTTCTTTCTGGCGGGCTTCGAGTTCCAGTTGATCGACAATGACGATCCCGAAGTACGTGATGACGACGCGAAGAAGACAGGCGCGCTGTATGGGTTCTACTCGCCGCGCAGTCATGCGATGCGGCCGTATGGGGAGTGGAATGAAGCGAAGCTGGTGGTGCGGCGCGGGCGTGTGGAGCACTGGATCAACGGAGAGAGGGTGCTCGACTTTGACCCGCGCGCGCCCGAGATTTCGCAGATCGCGAAACGGCACCTGAGCGAGGGCAAGCTTGCGTACATGACGCTGACCGGCATGCTGGAGGCATCGCGTCATCGTGGTGAAGAAGGCTTTGTGGGCTTGCAGCATCATGCGAGTCCGGTGTGGTTTCGCAACATCCGCCTGCGTAAGCTGGATTGATCCGGGAGCACAATCCGATTCGAGGCGCGAGCACGGTGGCCGTACCGCACATGGAACGAGTTGCGCTCCTTGTGTTGATTTGGTGGCCGCGCTTGTTTCACCAGGGCAGGCTATTGAGGACCCGCGGCAGTATGATCAAGGTGCGATCGGGAGGATCGATGAACCGAAGAAACTTCCTGCGAATTTCGGCCGGCGCCAGTGCCGCCGCTTTGAGCTCAGCCGCTGAAGAAACTGGCGCGCAACGGCTGCCACTCGCCGCATTGCGAGCCTGGGAATCGCTCCGTTATGGCATGTTCCTCCACTTCGGGATGAGCACCTACGATGGGGATGAACTCTCGGCCGGCGACAAGCCGTCCACACTCTACAACCCGACCCGCCTGGATGTGGATCAGTGGATCAGCGTGGCGCGGGATGCGGGCATGAAGTACGCCGTGCTGACCACGAAACACGTTGCCGGGCATTGCCTGTGGCCGACGCGGTTGAATGACTACCACGTGGGCACGAGCGGCAACAAGACCGATGTCGTAGCCGCGTTTGTGAAGGCCTGCGAGCGGCGAGGTCTCCTGCCGGGCTTCTACTACTGCTCGTGGGACAACCATAACCGCTTCGGCTCCTTCACGCCGTCCGATGTCAGGGCGATGCGCAGCGCAGGGCAGCCCAAAGGCGCCACGGTGCCGGCCGCCTATGTGACGCGGGCCTACGAGGATTTCCAGATCGCGCAGCTTCAGGAGCTACTCACCGGGTACGGCAAGATCGGCGAAGTGTGGATCGACATTCCAATGGTGCTCAGCCGCGACTACCGCGGGCGGCTCTATCAGCAGATCGCGCAGTGGCAGCCGCAGACGATCATCATGATGAACCATGGAATCGGTGATGGCTCGGAACTGAACACGGCGAACGCATGGCCTACCGACATCCTCGCGATTGAACGGTTCCTCCCCAATAGCGCCACCGGACATCAACCCTGGCGCACGGTGGAAGGAAAGCGCCACTACATTCCAGGCGAGGTGTGCGATCCGATCGGCAAGGAGTGGTTCTTTGTGGACAAAGACCGTCCGCGGAGCGATGCGGAGTTGCTCGGGATGTATCTGGTTGGCCGCAGCCGGGGGACGAATCTTCTGCTCGACGTGCCGCCGGACCGCACGGGAGTGATCGCGGAGATGCACGTGTCCGCACTGATGCGGTTGAAGCGGAATCTGGACAAGCTCGGGATGTGGTAGGTCACCGGAACTTCGAAGAGAGTTCTTCGAAGGAGACCACGCGACCTCCGTTGTCACGGGCGAAGGCTGCGGCCTGATCGCGCGTGGCGAAGGCGAGAATGCTGGGGGCGCAACGATCGAAGTGGGTTTCGAGCGGACGCTTGTCGGCCGATGCCTGTTGCTGTTGATGATGGGTGCAGGCATTGTGGCTGCTGCCTCGCACCAGGTATGCGCCGCTTGGATCGAGCTTGTTGCCGGTGAGATGGTCCGTAAGGCTCAGCACATCCACGGGCTTACTGCGCTGGATGTGTTCGGAGAGCGCGCACGCCGGGCAGCAGTAGGCTCCTCGGCGCCCGTCAACAAGGGCGATGGTGCGCGAGTTGCCGTGGATCGGCCGCTGGCATGCCATGCACATGCGGTCATCGCGTGAATGGACGAATCGCCAGGCAGCGTAGGTGATGCCGGCGAGAACGAGGATCGCAAAGAG
>JAEUQE010000426.1 GCA_016789785.1 Bryobacterales bacterium | reverse complement strand
AGCAGCAGTTCGCTGTGAACGAAGAGCGCCTCTACGATCAGAGCATCATGATCAGCAATCTCAACGTGGATCAGATCGGCGTGTATCTGCAGAATCAGGCGTTGAGCGCGGACGGGCGCAAGCAACTGGAAGGTATCGTCGCGCAGAAGCGGCAGATCGCGGAGAACGAACGGCAGGTCCGTGAGTTGGAGACGGAGATCAATGAACTTTCGGGCGATCAAAACCGCGTGAAGGACAGCATGTCACGGCTTTCGGCGATTTCGGGCCAGGAGGAGCAGACTCAGCGCTATGCCAAGCAGGTGGCGGAGATGGAGACTCGTATTGCAGGCATGCGCGACCGGCTTTCGCAGCTTCGCCGCAACAACAACGCTCTGATCAATCAACTGAACGCCGCAATGGAGAAGCTTGCGTTTTGAACCTCGCACTGATCGGCTACGGCAATGTCGGCCGGGCGTTTGCACGGCTAATTGAAAATAAACGCTCACAA
This sequence comes from Bryobacterales bacterium, assembly GCA_016789785.1. The sequence goes on along the minus strand of JAEUQE010000426.1, from coordinate 3,563 downwards.
TTTCCATTTCGCATTGTTGCGATTCACACTGCGCGTCATGGAACCGCATTCGATCCGCGCGGGCTGCCCTTCGAGCCCGCGTTTGGTCCGGCTGCCGCGTCGGTGGAGGAATTCCTTGACCGTTCGCGGGCCGAGGTCGTGCTGGAGCTTTCGCCATTGAGCCCATCCGACGGCGAGCCCGCCATCAGCCACATTCGCGCAGCGTTTGCGCGCGGTTTGCACGTGGTGACCGCGAACAAGGGGCCCGTCGCGCACGCCTATGCCGACCTGCACGCCGAGGCGCTGCAAAGCGGCGTGGAGTTTCGTTTCGAATCGATTGTGATGGACGGGGCGCCCGTGTTCAACATGGCTCGTGCGTCGCTGCAAGGCACGGTTGTGCAGGGTTTCACCGGAGTTCTGAACTCGACTTCGAACGTGATCATCGAAGCGATGGAGCGTGGCCTGTCGCTGGAAGATGGAATCGCCGAGGCACGTCGCATTGGAATTGCGGAGGCGGACCCGAGCTACGACATCGACGGTTGGGATTCCGCCGCCAAAACAGCGGCGCTCGCAAATGTTTTGATGGACGCCCGAACGAATCCGCTTGCTGTCGAGACGAGGGGCATTCGGAGGCTTACGCCGGAAAAGCTGGCGGGGTTGAAGGCAACGGGCAAGACCATCCGGTTGATCAGCCGGGCGCATCGCGGCAAGGACGGGCTGAAGCTGCGCGTGCGCGCGGAAGTGTTGGATGTGACTGACCCGCTGGCAAGCGCCCGTGCGACCTCGAACATTCTTCTGCTGCACACGGATCTGATGGGTACGGTCGGCACGGTGGAGATGGACCCGGGTGTGCATCAGACGGCGTATGGTCTGCTGAGTGATCTGATCGACATCGCACGCACGGCCTGAGCGCGGAGTTACTGCTGCCCAGTATCAGGCAACTCGACTCGCGCGTACAACTCCGCAAGCGGCATGGCGAAGTCCACCGAGGCGATCCGGAAGACCTCCTCTGGCTTCGAGTATTCGGTCAGCACCCAGCGGCCCTGCTCGTCTTTTGCGAAAACTTCCACCGACATCGCGTCCTGCGCGACGAGCACGTATTCCCGCAACGAAGGGATCTCGCGATACAGCTTGAACTTCTTCCCCCGGTCATACGACTCAGTGGATGGCGAGAGCACCTCAATAATCACAACCGGGTTCAGCAGCGTATCCTGCGTCGCGTCGAGGAATCGAGGTTCACCGCACACTACGCTTACGTCCGGATAGGTGTAAAGCCCGCTTGGAGCTACTCGCACGCGCATGTCGGAATCGAACACGGTACAGGTGGCTTTCAGATGCCCATACAACCAATAAACAAGTGCGGTGCGCAGCATCGTGTGCTTGGCCGATCCACCGGACATGGCGAACATCTCGCCCGCAAAGTACTCGCTACGAGTCTCCGCGCTTCTCTCGATCGCGAGATACTGCTCTTCCGTCAGCCGCGTGACTGGAATCGACGCCATTTGACTCAAGTTTACTTCAGACGATGTTGGCGGACAGTGGCTACGGGTCCGCGGGCTCAGGGAACTCGACCCGCGCGTACAACTCGGCAAGCGGCATGGCGAAGTCAACCGAAGCGAGCCGGAAGATCTCATCTGGCTTCGAGTACTCGGTCAGCACCCATCGGCCCTGCTCGTCTTTTGCGAAAACTTCCACCGACATCGCGTCCTGCGCGACGAGTACGTATTCCCGCAGCGAAGGGATCTCGCGATACAGCTTGAACTTCTTCCCACGGTCATACGACTCAGTGGAGGGCGAGAGCACCTCAACAATGACTGCTGGGTTGAGTAGCGTATCGTTGGTGGCGTCGAGGAATCGGGGCTCGCCACAAACAATGCTGAGGTCGGGATAGGTGTAGAGCCCGCTTGGGGCCACCCGCACGCGCATGTCGGCGCCGAAGTGCTCACAGCTCGCCCGGATGCGCGCGTACAGGGCGCCGGACAGCGTCACGGCCAATCTGGCGTGATTCGCAGTGCCACTCGACATGGCGAACATCTCGCCCTGGAAGAACTCGCTACGAGTCTCCGCGCTTCTTTCAAGCGAGAGATACTGCTCCTCCGTCAGCCGCGTGACTGGAATCGACGCCATTTCACTCAAGTTTACTTCAGAGCATCCTGACGCACGGTGGCTACGCGTCCGCGGCCTCAGGCAACTGGACTCGCGCGTACAGTTCGGCAAGCGGCATGGCGAAGTCCACCGAGGAGAGCCGGACGACCTCCTCTGGCTTCGAGTACTCGGTCAGAACCCAACGGCCCTGCTCGTCTTTTGCGAAAACTTCCACCGACATCGCGTCCTGCGCGACGAGCACGTATTCCCGCAGCGAAGCGAGTTCGCGATACAGCTTGAACTTCTTGCCACGGTCATACGACTCAGTGGAGGGCGAGAGCACCTCAACAATGACAACCGGGTTGAGCAGCGTATCGTTGGTGGCGTCGAGAAATCGGGGCTCGCCGCACACTACGCTGACGTCGGGATAGGTGTAAAGCCCGCTCGGAGCCACCCGCACGCGCATGTCAGCAATGAAGCACTCGCAGTGTGTTCCGGTATGCGAGCCAAGTGCGCGGTAGAGGTCACCCGCCAACCTGGCGTGATTCGCAGAGCCACCCGACATGGCGAACATCTCGCCCTGGAAGAACTCGCTGCGATTCTCCGCGCTTCTCTCGATCGCGAGATACTGCTCTTCCGTCAGCCGCGTGACTGGAATCGACGCCATCTTCTACCCTCGCTGGGTCAGACTCGCGACCCCTTCACTGGACCCGAAGCATCATCGGTCTTGAACGTGCCCTCCAGCTTATCGCTGCCCACCTTGAGGTCAAACGTCACCTTCATCCGGTCCGTCTCCACCAGAAACTTCATCGTGCCGTTCTCCACGGCAAGATCCTTGAGCGGCATTTCGCGGTCGCGCGCCCGCACGGTACCCGACCACTTGCCTTCCTCCACCTTGATCACAAGTTGGGCCTGATGCGTCTCGCCGTCCGCCATCACTTCAATTGCCCACGTGCCCGCCGCGTCGTCAGCCGCCATCGCAAGCGGCCCGCTTGTCATGAACAACACCGCCACAAGAACGAAAAGAAAAGAATGCCATCCGTGTCGCATACTTTCGATTCTACTGAACTACACTGGTCGGTTGGCGATGATTCCGACTTCCGACTGGCCACTGATCGCGGTGGTCGGCCCCACAGGTTCCGGCAAGAGCAGCCTCGCTCTCCACATTGCACGGAAGTTCAACGGCGAGATCGTCAATTGCGATTCGCTGCAGGTCTACCGCCACTTCGACATCGGCACGGCAAAGACGCCAGTTGCCGAACGCGCCGGAATCCCTCACCATCTCTTCGACATTCTGGATCCGGATGAGACCTTCACCGCGGGGGACTACTCCCGCCTTGCCCGGCAGACGCTCACAGAGATTCGCGACCGAGGGAAGGTGCCTGTGATCGCGGGAGGCACTGGATTCTATCTGAGAGCCCTGCTTGATGGACTCTTCGCGGGCCCGCGGCGCGACGATTCGTTGCGCCTCCGTCTGGCCGCGCGCGAAGAAAAGCGCC
>JAEUQE010000425.1 GCA_016789785.1 Bryobacterales bacterium | reverse complement strand
CTGCGCGACACACGTGGGTTCATCTCGACGATCACCATCTTGCCGGTCTTCGGATCGATGGCGAACTGCACGTTCGACCCGCCCGTGTCCACGCCAATCTCGCGCAGACACTTCAACGCTCCGTCGCGCATCATCTGATACTCGCGATCGGTCAGCGTCTGCGCCGGCGCGATGGTGATGGAATCACCCGTGTGCACGCCCATTGGATCGAAGTTCTCAATCGAGCAGACGATGATCGCATTGTCCGCCAGATCGCGCATTACCTCGAGTTCGTACTCTTTCCACCCAAGCACGCTCTCTTCGATCAACACCTCATGTACGGGCGACAAGTCCAGGCCGCGATCGAGAATATCGACGAGATCTTCGCGGTTGTAGGCAATGCCTCCGCCTGTTCCGCCCAACGTGAAACTCGGCCGCAGGATCAGTGGATATCCAATGCGCGCTGCGAAGGCAAGCCCGTCGTCAACGTTGTTCACCAACTGCGACTGCGGCGTCTCAAGTCCGATCGATCGCATCGCGTCCTTGAACAAAAGGCGATCTTCGGCTTTCTTGATCGAATCGATCTTCGCGCCAATTAGTTCGACATTGTACTTGTCGAGCACGCCCGCTTCGGCAAGCGATACCGCGAGATTCAACCCAGTCTGTCCACCGACCGTTGACAACAACGCGTCAGGCCGTTCTTTCCGGATCACTTCCGCGGCAAACTCGACGCTGAGCGGTTCAACGTAGGTGCGATCCGCAAGATTCGGATCCGTCATGATGGTGGCTGGATTCGAATTGATCAGCACCACTTCATAGCCATCCGACCGTAGCGCTTTGCACGCTTGCGCGCCGGAATAATCGAACTCGCAGGCTTGCCCGATGATAATCGGCCCGGAACCCACGATCAGTATGCGATGGATGTCGTTTCTTCTGGGCATCCCTGGTTATGACCTTTTGTTGTCGCGCATCAATGTAACGAAATCGTCGAAGAGGTATTGAGAATCGTGCGGCCCCGGCGCAGCCTCCGGGTGATACTGCACGCAAAACACCGGATGCTCGCGGTGACGCAAGCCCTCCACCGTGTGGTCGTTGAGGTTCACATGCGTCAGTTCCACTTTGCTGTCCTGGAGTGAATCCGCGTCCACCGCGAAGCCGTGGTTCTGCGACGTAATCTCAACCTTGTTCGTGAGCTTGTTCAACACTGGATGATTGCCGCCCCGATGGCCGAACTTCAACTTGAATGTCTTGCCGCCGAGAGCAAGCCCGAGAATCTGATGTCCCAGGCAGATGCCAAACACCGGAGCCTTTCCAATCAACTTGCGCACCTGCGCGGCTTGAAACTCAAGCGGTTCCGGATCACCAGGCCCGTTCGAAAGGAAAACTCCATCCGGCTTCAGCGCAAGCACGTCATCCGCCGTCGTGCCCGCTGGTACAACCGTCACCTCGCAACCCACGTGCGCCAGTCTGCGGAGAATGTTGCGCTTGATTCCGAAGTCATACGCAACTACGTGAAACTCGCGCGAGGCGGCTTTCGGAAGCCGCTCTGACGGCGAACAGGGTGCGACCGGTTCGTTCCAGCGATAGCTGCTCGCAGTGGTCACCTTCGTCGCGAGATCGAGTCCCGCCATCGATGGCGACTTGCGCGCCATCTCCACCAACTGGCTCGCATCCACATCGCCGATGCCGATCACTCCGCGCAGCACGCCGCCCATGCGCAGCTTGCGCACGAGTTTGCGAGTGTCCACTTCAGCGATGACCGGCACGCCGTGCCGCGCCAGGAACTGATCCGCGGTCTCCGCGCTGCGCCAGTTGCTCGCAATGGAGGAGAACTCGCGTACCACCAGCCCTTCGATGAATGGACGGGCAGACTCGCAGTCATCCGGATTCGCTCCGTAGTTGCCGATTTGCGGGTTCGTCAGACAGACAATCTGACCGGTGTATGAGGGGTCGGTGAATACTTCCTGATATCCGGTAAGGGAGGTATTGAAAACAACTTCGCCGAAACGGCGTTCGCGCGCACCAAAGCTGCGGCCCTCGAAGACAGTACCGTCTTCCAGGGCGAGCAAAGCATGATCCAAGGTGATTGCTCCTCTGGGAAGGTGTAATCCCTATTTCAACACGCCGGGAGGTGCGTCTTCAACCGCGACGCTGCCGCTCACGTAGCGGGCGCCCCTCAGAGCGCCTATCAAAGTGGACGGCGAATGGAAGATCATCAGCAGGGTCTTCCACCTTCACGCCCATTAGTCCGGTCTTCGTTTCATCAGCCACGCTTCCGATACGATGGTGCCCCAGCCTCCGCTGTTGCGCCACACTTCGCGTTCCACACGCGAGCCGCGAGCAACATCCGCGGCTCTGTCGAAGCGAATGATGAGTTCTCCGTTGCGAATCGCCGCCGGAGGAATGTCGAACGTGAAGAAATCGCTGAGGCGCTCCGGTACCTGGAGATCGCGAGCCAGCACGAGATCGCCCGCATAGATCGTTTCCGACTTCTGATTCATGCGGCCTCGATAACGATCCTGATACCAGGGGCGCACCAGCGTGAACCGGATCCGGTACGAAGCCTTGGGATCGAGATTCCTGTAGTGAAACGTGACGCCCTGATCTTCGTCCTGTGTGTAGTGCATCGTGCGCTGGCTCGGCCGGTTGCTCTCCCAGAGCATCTCCGGCACGAAGGGTTGGCCAAAGTCGAATGGATACCCTCGCACGATGTTGGGGCACCGGTCGAGAGTGCCTGCATCGTCATAGAATCCGCCTTCACCGGGATCCTCGTAGTCCGTGATCATGTGCAGCAGTTCCGCGCGTGCTTGGCCGCTCGCCGCAAGTGCGCGTTGCAGTTGCCGCTTCAGCCAGCCGAGTCCAACGAAATCGTGATCGAGATTGAAGAAGCCTTCGCTACGAACTCCATAGAGCTGACTGCTCTCTTCGCCAAGGCGGCCGGCTTCTTTGCGAAGCGCGGCCATTTCCGGAGTCTCGCGCAACTCGCCCAACCACGTGATCGCACGTTGAATCACTTCGTTCGAACCAGCACGCCGGACAGCTTGCTCCACTCTCTGTTGCAGCGCCGCCTGCTGAGCGACATTGAGCTGAATATGCTTGTCGAGTAGCGCCTTCTGCATGTGCTCCCGCCAAAGTGAGTTGCTCTTGCGATTCAAGGGCGGCATCAACCGGCCCGCGTCAGTTACCAAACGAAGATAGCGATCGATGCCTTCTTTCTTCGTGATCGGTACACCAGGCTTCTCCGCCAGGTTGTCCTCAAGTTGAAACAGTGCGTCGGCCATCAGTGCCGCCGCTTCAGGACCGAACCATGTACGCGCGTACTCCGCAACCACGTTCTCCACGGTTGTCTGCGGAGCCCACAACAGCCGCTGCCACATCCATTGATTGAAGTGATCCTGCGTGCCGCTGGAGTGCGTCACATCGCCGATTCCGTAGCGCATCACTTGATTGAAGTACCAGTGGTAGTAGCGCGGCCAAGCGAAGAACGTGAGCCGGTCATACACCATGGTCAGTGCAGGATCAGGATGGCGTTCGTAGAGGAAGTGATTCCAAGGCGGCGGCTGATCACCGTTACGGTCCGCGCGTGGATACATCTGAATGTACCCATTCTGCGCGTAGCGCCAGTGCGTCAGTTCATTGAAGAAGACCAGGTCCTGACCAGGAGGCAACTCATGCAGGATCTCCTGCGGATATCGTGCGGGCGGACCAAAGCCCGGATACCGGAACAGGTCCATGCGGTGCGTCTGGCGATGTCCCGGCTGCCAGCTCATCGCATCGGAGCCTGGACCGTAACACAACGCCCGCAGCCAGGGACGCGGCTCTTTCCGCAGGTACTCGAAGATGGCCTTGTCGCCGTCGTTGTCGAACTTCTGATTCGTCGCGAAGAATTGCGTGGCAGGATGATGCCGGCGGATGATCTTCGCCATGTCCTCGCACAGGCGGATGTACACGCCCCCGTAGGGCCGGCAGCGATCGCATTCACAACCGCCGCCGTCGCCACCGACGAAACGAACATAGTCGACGAAGGGGCGATCGCGAAAGCGCGTCTCGCAGCGGTCGAGCAGCGCCTGACGCGCGGGCGGCACCGA
>JAEUQE010000424.1 GCA_016789785.1 Bryobacterales bacterium | reverse complement strand
CTGGATGGTGCCGTGGCCATGCCGGTACAATGAAAGATCCGCATGGCCGAAATCATTCACCCTGTTCGTGCCCTCAACGGCAACATTCGTCTTCCTGGAGACAAATCGATCTCCCATCGCTACGGCATGCTCGCCTCCATTGCCGAAGGCACATCGAAGATCTTGAACTACTCCTCGGGCGCGGACTGCGCATCCACGCTCGGTGCGATGCGCGCGCTCGGTGTCAACATCGAACGCAACGGCGCGGAAGTGACCGTGCACGGTGTGGGTCTTAACGGCTTGAAAGCGCCTTCCGGCGTGCTCGATGCAGGCAACTCCGGCTCCACGATTCGCATGCTCAGCGGCATTCTTGCGGGACAGCCGTTCCGTTCCACCATCGCGGGTGACGAATCGCTGAGCCGCCGCCCGATGGGCCGCATCCTGACTCCGCTCGCGCAGATGGGTGCGCGCGTGGAAGCACATGACGGGAAGTTCCCTCCCCTCACGATTCATGGTGGCGAGGTGAAGGCCATTGACTACGCATTGCCGGTGGCAAGCGCGCAGGTCAAGTCATGTGTGCTGTTCGCAGGCCTGTATTGCGATGGCGTCACCACGGTTCGCGAGCCGATCGTCACTCGCGATCACTCGGAGATCGCGCTACGCACGTTGGGCGCTGAAGTGGAGAGCGTTGGAGGCGTGATCACGATCCAAGGCCGGCCGGTGTTGAAGGGACGCGATCTCTACGTGGCGGGCGATCTCTCGTCGGCTGCGTTCTTTCTGGTTGCGACCATGCTGCGGCCGGGCTCGCGCATCGGCATCGAAGGTGTGGGGCTCAATCCCACGCGGTCGGCACTGCTCGACTTTCTCTCGAGCGGCGGCGCGTCGATCAGGGTCGTGAACATCGGGCAGAACACGGGCGAGTTGGTGGGCGATCTTGTGGTCGAATCGAGGCAGTGGCGCGGCGGCGTCCTGGAAAAGTCGGTCACCGCGGCACTGATTGATGAGATTCCCGTACTGGCGGTGCTCGGCGCGGCGAGCGAGGAGGGACTGATTGTTCGCGATGCCGCGGAGCTTCGCGTGAAGGAAACGGACCGCATCGCGACGGTTGCCGAGAATCTGCGCCGCATGGGCGTTGAGATTGAAGTGCGCGAAGACGGTTTTGAAGTGCCGGGCAAGCAGAAGTTCCGCGCCGCAAAGCTCGACTCCTATGGCGATCATCGAATCGCGATGGCGTTTGCCGTGGCGGCGCTCGCGGCCGATGGTCCATGCGAGATCGAGAATTCGGAAGCAGCGTCCGTGTCCTTTCCGGAATTCTACGGTATGCTTCGTTCACTGACGCAGTGAGCGAAGTATGTCACAGGCAGACCTGAAGCTCCGTGGTCTGGTCCACGATCTGAACAACGTCTTTCAGACGATTCTCGATGCATCCGAACTCGTGCCGGAAGGCTCGCGATGGAAGCGCATGGCGACGACGATCGCCAACAGCGCCGAACACGGAATGCGTTTGACGCGGGAGTTGCTCGAGAGCCACCAGGACTCGTTTGATTTTTCCTCGATTGCCGAGAGTGCCGTCCAGTTCGCACGCGACGTGCTGCTGGTAACGGGCGGTCCGCAGGTCGAGTTTCATACCGGGATCGCACCAGGGTTGCGGCTGAGTGGGACGGCGGTGGGATGGGAGCGTGTGCTCGTGAATCTGTTCCTCAATTCCGCCCAGGCAATGAAGAAGGGTGGCGACGTTCACCTTGCGGTGACTCCGGTGGACGGACAGTTGCGCATTCTGGTTTGGGACAATGGGCCCGGTATTCCCGAAGCGATTCTCGCGCGGATCTTCGAGCCGCACTTTTCCACCAAGCCTGATGGCGCGGGGAAGCGGCGGAACCTGGGGCTCGGCCTGCACATCGTGAGGTCGATTGTCGAAGCCAACGGCGGCACCGTCACCGCGCGCAATCGCGAAGATCGCGGCGCGGAGTTCGAAATCATGGTCAAGATGGTATCCTGATTTTCGATGACCAAGGTTCAGCTTCACTACGACCTCGTTCGCCCGCTTGGAGATCAGGATCTGGACGCGATTGCGCGCGTGCACGGCGTGTACGGCATTGTGCGCGTGATGTTGAAACAACCGGAACTGAACAGCGTCACCGTGGAGTATGACGCGTCGCGTTTGATGGTGGACGACGTGGAAGCCGCGCTCGTTCGCAGCGGTGTGCCGATCGCGAGGCAGTAGCTTCTCTTCACGATTTCTTCAGTCCTGGCGCAGACTATCGATCGGCCTCGATCGCGCTGCTGAGATGGCCGGCCCGGCACTTGCCGCAACGCCCGCAAACAGGACGGCCATCGGTGTCAGGATGGAGAGTGGATCGCCGGCAGTCACACCATAGAGAAACGGACGTAGAGACATTCCGGCAATGGGCGTGAGCATCGCCGCAATCGCCGCTCCGGCGAGTGAGAGTACGATGCCGTGGCGGACCAGTAGACCCCCTACCTGTGAAGCGTTCGCGCCCATGGCGAGCCGGATCGCGATCTCACGCCGGCGCTGCTGTGTGATGTAGTTGAGCAGACCGTAAAGGCCGAAAGCCGCTAGTCCGAGCGCCAACATCGCGAAGCACTGAATCAGCCACATGGTGAACCGCCGCTCCGCCAGTGCCGACGCAGCCACGCGGTCCATGGTGCGCACCGCCGCGACGGGCAACTCGCGGTCAACCTCGTGCACCACACGCTCCACGACCGATGTCATGAGCGCCGGATCGTTTTCCGTGCGCAGCACCGCCGTGAAGCTGGGAAACGGCACTTGCGACAGCGGCCACCAGAAAGCAGGCTCGGCGGAGGCTTCCGCGGGGCGATCCTGAATGTCGGCGACCACGCCAACGATCTCGCGTTTCTTTCCCCACAAGTCCAGGCGCTGCCCAATAGCACGTGTGCCGGGGAAATAGCGCTTCGCGAGTGCCTCATTTACAAGCACCACGGGCGGCGCCGTCTCGTGATCCCCGTCCTCAAAGAGGCGTCCATCCTTCAGCGGAATCCGCATTGCCGTGAAATAGCCGGGGGTTGCGGATTGAAAGCGAGCTTGCATGCTCTCGCCGGGGCGCGCGGGCCGCCCCACGATCTCAAAACTGGAGTTTTCGTCGTAGCCAGTCCATGGCAGGGCTGTCGTCAAGCCCGCGCTTCGCACACCTGGGAGTTGTTCGAACCTTTGGATGAGGCCTCGAAAGAACTGGAGACTCGCCGCTTGGCTGTACTTGTTCGGATTGAGTGCCAGTTGAAACGTGAGCACGTTCCGCGCCTCGAAGCCATGCGGCCGCTGATCGAGTTGCCAGGCACTGCGCACAAGCAGGATGGCTGTGCTACCCAACAACGCCGCAAGCGCAACCTCGCCCACCACCAGCACGCCTCGTAACCTCGTAGCTTCGCGCGTTGCCGACGCGCCGCGTCCGCCTTCCGTCAGTGCCGATACAGGATCCTGCCGCGTATTGCGTAGCGATGTGGCAAGGCCGGAGAACAAGCTCACGGTGAGAGCCGCGGACACGGCGAACAGCGCTTCGGCCCAGCCCAGTGCCATCTCGTGCAGGCGCGGGAAATCTTCGGGAACAATTGTGCGCAGCGCAGGGAATGCGGCATACGCAAGCGCAACGCCGGCCATGCCGCCCGCCATGCCAACTACCACGTTCTCAGCGAGCACCACGCGCACCAACCGCCACTGGCTCGCGCCCAGGGCCTGCCTCACCCCGATCTCGCGCCGTCGCGCAAGTCCGCGCGCGATGCTCAGGCTTGCGAGATTGGCGGCGGCGATCAACAGCACAATGGCGCCGGCTGCCATCAGGAGCGATACCACGCGTGTGGATCCGCCGCGCAACTCCTCATGCAGAGGCACCACCAGGGCGCGGAAGCCGCGGTTCGAATCGGGATAGCGGCGCGCCAGGTCATTGGAAATTCGAAGCAGGTCGGCCTGCGCCTGTTCGAGACTGAATTCCGCTTTCACGCGTGCGACCGCGTTGTGAAAATGCCAGCCGCGAATCCCAGACGCAGGAAGGTCGAGCCGCGCCGGGAACCAAATCGGAACCGTGTCGCCATGAAGTGGTGTGCGGTAGCTGCCGCCGACATG